>NZ_JACMYP010000283.1 GCF_020889705.1 Bradyrhizobium altum
AGCGTCTTCCGCAGTCCAGCCAATTTCGCCAACGGCAACACCCGCGACCGCCAGGGTCGGCTCGTCACCTGCGAGCATTCGGTGACGCGGCGGATCGCGCGCACCGAGAAGAACGGCAAGATCACCGTGCTGGCCGACAGTTTCGAAGGCAAGCGCCTCAATGCGCCGAACGACATCGTGGTGAAGTCCGACGACACGATCTGGTTCACCGATCCGGTGTTCGGCATCGCCGGCGAGTGGGAGGGCTTCAAGGCCAAGCGCGAGCAGGACAACACCAACGTGTTCCGGATCGGCACCGACGGAAAGCTGACGGCCGTCATCACCGATCTGGTCAATCCGAACGGGCTTGCCTTCTCGCCGGACGAGAAGAAGCTCTACGTCGTCGAGTGGAAGGGCACGCCGAACCGCAGCATCTGGAGCTACGACGTCAATGCCGATGGAACGGTCGGCAACAGGACCAAGCTGATCGACGCCACCGACCAGGGATCGCTCGACGGCTTCCGCGTCGACCGCGACGGCAATCTGTGGTGCGGCTGGGGCAGCAACGGCGCGCTGCAGTCGGAGCCGACCGAGACGGGCGGTCGCAAGGTCTATCAGCTCAAGGGCAGGCCTGAGGATCTCGACGGCGTCATGGTGTTCAGCCCGCAGGGCAAGCCGCTCGGCTTCATCCGCCTGCCGGAGCGATGCGAGAACCTGACCTTCGGCGGACCCAAGAACAACCGCCTCTACATGGCGTCATGCCATTCGATCTATGCACTCTATGTCGAGGCGCACGGCGCGACGTGAGAGGCGCTCTCAGCGGCGTCATTGCGAGGAGCGATAGCGACGAAGCAATCCCATCTCTCTGCTTGCGGCGCGGTGGATTGCTTTGCTTGCTTCGCTCACAATGACGCGGATCGGCCGTTGCATATTATCCCCGTCATCCTGAGGAGCCGCGAAGCGGCGTCTCGAAGGGTGCACGGCCCGGCTAGTGGCCGTGCATCCTTCGAGGCTCGCTACGCTCGCACCTCAGGATGACGGATCAGATGCCGGTGCGATGACCTAATTGATATCCGCGAGCTTGTGCAGCGTGGCGCCGAAGATCAGGCTCGCCTTGCCGACCAGCGCGGTCCCGCTCATGGTGCCGCGGGTATCGGTGAAGGTGCCGGAGACGCCGATGCCGACCGGCGCGGGCCCGCCGAACAATGGGTTGTCGGTCTCGCGCGGCGTGGTGTGGCGTTGCACGAGGACCTCGCCCTTGAACGCGTCACCCTTCACCGTGTAGCTGCCGGTGTAATAGAGATAGGCATCGCCGCCGAGAATTTGCCCGTCGCGGAAAAGAATCACTCCGCTGCCCTTGCCGACGCGTCCGTCCAGCAGGGTGACGTGGATTGAGTACAGCCCGTTCTTCATAACGTCCCATGGACCGGCTGCCGCGCCCGCAGCAATCCGGATTGGTTTTTTATGCCAAAGCGAGCAACCTCGTGCAATGCGGCAGGTTGATTCCGGGGGTATCCGGACTGACCGTGAACCCTCGGTTCCTGCCAGGCGGTGTGACGGCGCGATGACAGCGGACCGTGCGCGCGAATCGAACTGGCCCGCGAAATGCATAGCTCTGGTTGCACTGGCCGGTGAGTGCTGGAGCGAACACATGTCGGACTGGATTGAATCGGGCGGCCGTTTGGCGCGCCCTCGCAATGCCAATGGAACTTGGGCCCGTCGTGCGGGCCGTGTGATGGTGTCCCTCGGGCTGATGATGCTGGTGTTGGCCTCGGCCGTACAAATCGCGCGGGCGCGCGATCCCGACGGACGCTACGCCAATTCGCCGCTCAAGGAATGGTTCGACGGTCTGCGCAGCGGCAAGGGACCGTGCTGCTCGGATGCCGACGGCAGCGCGGTCAGCGACGTCGATTGGGAATCGAAGGACGGTCACTACCGAGTGCGCCTCGATGGGGCCTGGGTCGACGTCCCCGACGAGGCTGTGGTCACCGAGCCCAACCGGGTCGGCCGCGCCATGGTCTGGCCGATCAAGAGCTACATGGGCGTGACGATCCGCTGCTTCATGCCCGGCAGCATGACGTAGCGGATCGGTCGTCGCTCACACGTATTTCTGGTCGCGCTCGAGCAGCTCGATCGAGATGCCCTGCGGGCCGCGGATGAAGCAGATCCGCACGCCGGTGCGGATCGTGGTCGGCTCCTTGGTGAACTCGACGCCCTTGGCCTTGATCTCGGCCGCGACCGCGTCGATGTCCTTCACGGTCAGGCCGAAATGATCGAGCCCCTGATACGGCGTCACCGGCGGGGCGTTGACGCCGTCGCCTTGCGTCACCTCCGCGATGAACACCTTGGCGCCGCCGAGCTGGACGTCGATGCGGCCGGGGCCGCGGATGATCTCGCCGCCGAGAATGTCGCGCAGCCAGGTCGCGGTGGCCTCGGGATCGGGACTGCGCAGATGGACGTGGTCCCAGGTGACGACAGGCATTGCGATCTCCTTGTTGTTCTCGCGCGCTTTTTGGGGTGCGGCACTCGCTCTCGGGCGGCGCAAATCTAGCGATCGGTCCGTTGGGATACCATCCCTCCGTGATGCCAGCCGCAAGATTGTCGTCCCGGAATGAAACCATTCCGGCCGTCGGTGATTGTTCTTGGGTGGCCGCTCGACCTGCGGCCGTCCCGGTGCCGCATGTTGCGATGCCTGCGGCTTCTGTGTTGGGTGGCGGCTTGATCGGGCGTCGAGGGTGAGGGCACGACGATGCGGATCGGCTTGGCGTCGTTTCGAAGGTTTGCCTCCGGACGTCTCGGTGGGGGCGGTCTTTACGCCAGCCTGCTGCTGTCGATCATCGCGGTCGCCGGAATTGCGGCGTGGTTCATGCTCCCCGAGCCGAGCGATGCCGAAGACCGGGATGTCAGGCCGGTGTCTTCCGCCGTCATCCGCACCGCGCAGGATGCATCGACCGGGGCGCAGCCTGCCCAAATCACAAATCAAGCCGCAAAGGATGCCCCGGCCGCACCGGCAGGTGAACCGGCCACGGTCGGCGTGGCCACTGCCGCGCAGCCGGCCGAGGTGGCCAAAGCGTCCTGGTCACCTTGACGCTGCGCAATGCCAATGATTTCGCGGTGAAGGATATCGAGATCGCCTGCACCTTCATCCGTAGCGACGGCAGCCCCGTGACCGAACGCAAGCGGCTGATCCCGGACACCATCGCCATGAAAAGCCGCAAGACCTACCCGCGGATGCTGATCGGGTTCGTAAACGTTAATGCAAACAAGGCGAAATGCACGGTCGCGACCGCCAGCCGCGCCTGAACCCTGCATCCCGAAAAAGTGACCAGGAATTGACTTGCCGGGTGAACCGCAATGGCCAGGCAGGAACTAACTAATAAGCCGACGGTTAGAGAACGACCCGGGAGCGCGGATAGCGTCTGCCCGGGTGATCATGCGCAGACGATGAATTCGTTGCGCGATGACATATGTCGTCGCGTCGAGTTGAACCGCGCCCGTAGCGCGGGGGGAGCTACCAAAATGCCTGTGGCGCGTTATTTCCTGTTCGTTGGTGGCGTGCTGCTCGCGCTGCTCTTCGTCGTCAATGCCATCGTACCGCAGGAGGCTGTGGTCGCCAGCCAGGGTCTGTCGTCGCCCGGCGTCGACAACAAGACCATGGTACGCATCAAGTCGACCCAGAAACTGCCGGAGCGGGTGGTGTACGACACCAACCTGCCGACCATCGTTCCGTCGCAGGTGAACGCGGTTGCCGCAGCGACCCCGGCGGCTGCCAGCGATGCGTCGGCGCAGGCCCGCGTCCGTGACACGTTCGCCCAGTTCATTCCGCCGGAGAAGGCTGACGCGCGCAAGGGGCCGGTCGTGGCCGAGGCGAAGCCGGCCGAGCAGCCGGTGCAGGCGCCGAAGAAGCGCAAGATCGCGCGCAACCATACCCATTCCCAGCAGCCGATGCGGCTGGCCCAGCCCGGCATGTATCAGCCTTACCGTGTCGCGCAGCAGCAGCCACGCATGGGCTTCTTCGGCGGCTTCGGTACCTGGTAGGCTCGGACACGCCGCAATCGGCAATCGATACGCCGCCGCAAACACTTGCGGCGGCATTTTCATGTCCGCGATGCCAGCCGGGTAACCGGTTGCGGGAAGCGCCCCGGGTGGCCGGAACCGGTTAGCGCGGCAGGCGCGGAATCTTGTCGGCGAAGCCGTTGTAGCAGGTCAGCCGCTCGTCCTCTTCCTTGACGAACCGGCACTCGGCGACGCCCTTGGCAGGGGCGGCCTTCGCCTTGGGCTGCGGCTTGAAGATCTCGTCGTAGCACATCAGCCGCTCCTTGGTGGCGTCGTCGATGTCCTGGCAGGCCTGGAGCTTCTGCGCGACCGATTGCGTCTTGCCGGGTGCTGCAGCCTTCTCGCCCTTCTTGGCCGCCGATTTCTTGCCGACCTGGACCAGCGGCTTGTCGCCTACCATCGGCTGCGAGGCCGCCGCCGGCTTGTCGGCGGCGGGGGGTGGGGTGGTGGCTGGAGCGGTGCCTTGAGCAAGCGCGGCAGCCGGGCAGAGGAGCGCCAGCGCGAGGAGGATATGTCTCATGGTGAAAATGTCCGAAGTGGCGTGATGACCGGAAGGATGGCGCCGGGGATCGGAAAAGCCCGGCAAGCGCCGAGGCTTATCGCAAGTTCTGCCCGAATCCTACCCCCGGAGGGGCCCCGCCCGGCACCGATCCACCGGCAAAAACAGGGGCAATTCGTCGCCGGGTCGGTCGCCAGCGTGCGTGATTTGCGTTTGCCGGGCCGGGCGGCTATGACGGCGCCATCTGCGCGACTGGCGCTTGGATGGACCACCATCGGGGAGCGCAGAGACTGAACGCCGCGCGCCTGGGCACCGCTTCGAAACGGAGGTGCCATGACGGCGAACATTCTTGATGGGCATGCACATGCCCAAATTGTCATCGACAAGGTTGCGAGCGAACTGGACCGGCTGCCCCGCGCGCCCGGGCTCACGGTCGTGCTGGTTGGCTGTGACCCGGCGAGCCAGATTTACGTACAGAGCAAGGTCAGGATGGCCGAGCGGCTTGGCCTGCGCGGCGAGGTCGAGCGTCTGCCGGATGACGCCAGCGAGGCCGAACTGCTCGCCAGGATCGACGCGCTCAACGCGCGCGACGATATCGACGGCATCCTGATCCAACTGCCGCTGCCGGCGCATATCGACGCCTTGCGCGTGATGGCGGCGGTCGATCCCGCGAAGGATGTCGACGGCCTGCACGCGCTGAACGCAGGCCGGCTGTTTCACGGCGACGATGCCTTGGTGCCGTGCACGCCGCTCGGCTGTCTCCGGCTGATCAAGTCGACCCGGCCAGATCTCACCGGCGCTCATGCCGTGGTGATCGGCAGCTCCAACATCGTGGGCAAGCCGATGGCCGCGCTGTTGCTGCAGGAGCAGGCGACCGTGACGCAGACCCACATCCACACCCGCGGCATCAGCAAGATCTGCCGTCAGGCCGATATCCTGGTCAGCGCGGTGGGGAAGGCTGGGCTCGTGCGCGGCGACTGGATCAAGCCGCAGGCCATCGTGATCGACGTCGGCACCACGCGCGTCGAGAAGCCGGACGGCGGCTACGCGGTGTGCGGCGACGTCTTCTTCGACGAAGCGGTGTTGGTCGCCGGCGCGATCACGCCGGTGCCGCGCGGCGTCGGCCCGATGACGATCGCTTGCCTGATGGAGAACACGGTGAAGGCCGCGAAGGCGAGGGCGGCGCGGCTGCAATAGCCGCGGAGGGCTTGCAGCGAGACGCGAGCGGCCGGCGCCGCGCGCGTCTCCTTCTGCGCGCGCAGTCCGGTGCGCCAAGAACATGACCCCGGAAGTAATGGAAAGCCCGCAGCATGGTCTATCGTCGCGCGACAGACGGAGGCGCGCGATGCTGTATGCGGAAGATCTCACCGAGGGGCCAGACATTCCAGCTCGGCACCTATACGATTGGCGAAGCCGAGATCCTGGAGTTCGCCGGCAAATATGATCCGGTGCCGATCCACACCGACCCCGTCGCGGCTGCGGCGGGCCCGTTCGGCGGCCTGATCGCAAGCGGCTTCAACACCATTGCGATCTATCAGCGGCTCGTTGTGGGGGCGATCTGGACCAAGGTGGCGGGCATCGTCGGGCGGAGCTTCGAGATCCGCCTGCCGAGCCCGGTCCGCCCGGGCGCCATGCTCACGGGCCAATCCCGGATCCAGAAAATCACCATCAGGCCGGAGCGGTGCGACGCCGTCGTGATCTTCAAGACCGAGCTCGTCAACGACGAGCAGCGTCCCGTGCTTGTCCTGGTTCTCGATGCGCTGATCCACATGCGGCCGGTGGAGCAGGGGCGGACGTAACCTCCGCCCGGATCGATCTGGCCGCCCGGCAATGCTGCGGCTACCATGGCAAGCGCCAAAGCGTATCAATGACGTCGTCTTGATACGGCCGGGCTGCCGGGCGGCAAGTTCGTCGATACGGTGCAAGACGGATGGCATGGGCATGAAGCGCAGCAAGCAGACGCGCGGCGAGATCGAAGCCAAACAGCGCAAGGCTGAGGAATGGCGTCGCACGCTGGCGCAACGCGCCGCCGAACGGCAGCGCCTGCGCGACTACAAGATCGCGCTGGCGCGCGACGAGGTTCCGGTGGTCACGAGCCAGCTCGCGCCCACGAGCAGCTATTCGACTCCAGATTTCGTCGAGCGCGGAACCTATCGGCCCGAGCCTTTCGTCTGCAAGGATTGCGGCGTTGCCGAGGTCTGGACGCCGTTGCAGCAGAAATGGTGGTACGAGACCGCCAAGGGCGACGTGTTCACCAAGGCCGTGCGCTGCCGGGCCTGCCGCACCAGGTCGCGCGCACGCAAATCCGCCGCGCGCCGCGTGCATCTGGAAGGCCTCGCCAGGAAGAATCCTTCCGCCTCGTAGAGAGCCGCAGCACCACACTTCACACAGCGATGGATGTGGAACCCGCGCGCAGGCGGTCAATGCGTCACGCGTGCGGAACGTTTCGTGGCCTGATCGGTTCGAGACTTCGAAGCCCGCGGCGACGGGCGCGGGCGGGGAGGAACCAGCCAAGGAATCCATTCAAGGAAACATCCAAAGGCCGGAACCAACAAGCAGGAGCAGCGGATGAAGCTTAATTCCACGCAAGTCAAGCAGACCATGACGCAACTGAACGCTCAGGTGCTTCCGGACGATCATCCGGCGGTGGCGCAGCTGAACAGCGTGTTCGGTGAGCACACATTCTTCGTCGACACCACCGGGCTCAAGGTGCTCGAACCCGCCCAGTCCTCCGACATGCCGGGGCAGACCGGCGAGGTGGTGAGCCTTGCCGAGTGGAGCGATCCGGAGCTGACGTCGCTGCGGCCGCACGAGCCCGAACCGACCGGCGTGCTCATCACGCTTGAACCCAGCAAGCACTAGGAGCGTTTTCGCAATAGGCCTTGTTGATGGCGACAGTCTCCAACGTCACATCAAGAGGTGCCGAAAGTCACATGGCAAATCAGCGCCGCCTGCGTATGCATCGGTTCGAGATGGGTATCCAGGCGGTGAGGGCCAGATGGGGATCGTGCGGCGCTGGAGCTCTGACGAGGACGAGAAACTCAGAGAACTCGCCAGGGCCGGCAAGAACGCTCTCGAGATCAGCAACGAACTGACCCGCAGCGCTTCGGCCGTGCGCCGGCGCGCCGAGGTGCTGTCGGTCCTCATCATGGCCAAGGCGTTTCGCGCGCGCCCCTCGCATGTCGCCACGCATCTCGAGCGGGTCGCGATCGACGCGATCCGACATCGCCGGCCGTTTCCCGCGGGTGTCGGCCCGAGCACCATTGCCGGAATGATCGAGAAGGGCTGGATCCTGCCGGAGATGGGGCGGAAGTATCGCGTCACCGACGCCGGCGTGGAGGCTGTGCGCCGGAAGATCCCGAGCGGGTGAAAGCCGGCGGCGGCAAGGCGTGCCGTTGACCGACGCGCGATCAGCGGCGGGATGCAAGAATCTCCGCCCGGGAAGGGCGCTCGCGCCGTTGAAGGAGGAGGAGGCTGACGTCCTGCGGTCTCCCGTCCGTCCAACCGTCCGGCCCGATCGCACCGATGCTCAACGTCCAGCAAGTTCAAGCTCCAGATAACCGATACCAGCGTTTCGCCGATCTTGCGCCGTTCGTTCGTGACGCGATCGGCACCATCGCCGCATTGAGCCCGGCGCAGCGGCTGGATGTGGAATTCCTCGAGCGCGAATTCATTCCCGCGCTGGGGCGCGCCGCTCAGCGGCCGCTCGATCTACCGCGTGCGCGTGGCCGACCTGAATGACGAGAAGCTGACGCCGGCCGAGCTCAGCGCCAAGGTCGAGCGCTATTCAGACAAGCCGAACAATGGCGGGCTCTCGATCGATTATGCCGGCAATCTCTATCTCACCGCGGTCGAGAGCAAGTCGGTGGGCATCGTCGGGACCGATCGCAAGTATCGCACCTATCTGAGCGATGCGGAGATGGTATGGCCTGACGGGATCACGGCGTCGGCGGACGGCTACATGTACGTGTCAGCATCGCAAATCTCTGCGGCCGCGATGTTTCATGGCGGCAAGGGCGAGAACAAGGCCCCGTATCTGATCTATCGCTTCAAGCCGCTTGCTGCGGGCTACGTCTCGCGTTGACCGCGCATCGAGCGCATTGACGACGATCGCCCGACCTGCTCGCAGGACGGGCAACATCTGCAATCACGCATTCACCGGCAGGTCGCCGAGATTGAGCTTGCTCTTGTCGCCGCCGGCCCAGGCCAGTGTCTTCGGGTCCATCACGCGGAACCAGAGCGGCGGGATCGCAGCAAGGCCGAACATGCCGGTGTAGCCGTTCGGCAGCCGCGGGATGTCGTCGAAATCGCGCAGCGACTGGTAGGGGCGCATCGGGTTGGCGTGGTGGTCGGAATGACGTTGCAGATGGAACGTCATCAGGTTCGAGACGATGTGGTTGGTGTTCCAGGAGTGGCGCGGCTCGACCGCCTGGTAGCGGCCGTTCGGCAGCTTCTCGCGCAGCAATCCGTAGTGCTCGACATAATTGGCCTGGGTCAGCGCGTACCAGCCGAGGAAATGGTGCGCGACGATGAACGGCGCGACCTTCCAGCCGAACAGCGCAATCAGAATGGCCGCGACGACGAGCGTCAGCGCAAAGCCCTGCAGGATCTCGTTGTTGACCGACCAGACCGGCTCGCCGCGCCGGGTCAGCCGCTCGGCCTCATTGCGCCAGCCGCGCCTGAACGCGCCCGGCAGCTCACGCGTCGCGAAGACATAGATCGATTCACCGAACC
This sequence comes from Bradyrhizobium altum, assembly GCF_020889705.1. Taxonomy (GTDB): domain Bacteria; phylum Pseudomonadota; class Alphaproteobacteria; order Rhizobiales; family Xanthobacteraceae; genus Bradyrhizobium; species Bradyrhizobium altum. The sequence continues at coordinate 9,269 of NZ_JACMYP010000283.1, forward strand.
GCGCGCTGGCGGGATCTTCCGGCGTTGCGACCCAGGTGTGATGGCCGCGATTGTGCTCGACGCGGAAATGGGCGTAACCCACCGCGCAGTTGGCGAGCATACCGAAGAAGATGTTGAGCCGGTCGGCCTTGTGGCCGAGCTCGTGCCCGATCAACAGCGCACCGCCATTGATGGTGCCGACGCCGAGTAGCAAAGCGACATAGGACCACCACGGCAGCTCCTGCGTGCCGAAGAAGGCGATCAGGGCTACGTAGTTCACCCATGGAAACACCACGGTGATGCGCGCCAGCCGCAGATAATACGGATCGGCCTCCATCGCGGCGACCACTTCCGCCGGCGGATTGTGGGTGTCTTCGCCGAACAGGACATCGAGCAGCGGAATCAGGATGAAGATGAAGACGAACGGGATCAGCGTCACCAGCGGATTGTGCGTCCGCAGGAAGAGCCAGTAGGACAACAGCGGGATCAGCGGCGGGATGAATGAGAGCATCCACAGATAGCGCTTGCCGTCCCGGTAGGTGATGGTTTCGCCAGCGGCATTGGTGCCCGTGAAGATCATCGCATTCCCTCCAGCATCTCTTGTCGAGGCGGCGTTCGCCGTTGTTGCAGAGAGGATGCCGCGAGGCGGGCTTGCGCCGCCAGTTCCCAACAGGCCAATTTTGTGGCATTTTGCGCCAAGCCTGTTCCATCAGGTCCGTTCGGCTGGACGCTCGCGAGGGAGGGGCGCCAAGGCAATGCAGGGATCGGAGGCCGATACCCTTCGCACGCCGGTGTCCGTGAGCTATGCGCGGGCGCTGGTGCGGGCGTTTGGCAAGACGCGGGGCGAACGCGACGAGCTGCTGCGGGGCACTGCAATCGAGCAGGACGTGCTCGACCAGCCCGGCGCTCACATGCCGGTGTCGTCGCTGGTGATCCTCGCCGCCAACATCACCCGCCGGCATGGTGAGCTGTGGCCGTTGTCGGCCGCGGCGGTCTGGTCGACATCGCTGCAAGGCGCGCTCGACGTCGCGACCAGGACGGCGCCGACCATCGCGGATGCGCTCAACACCGGCGCCCGCTTCGGGTCGACCCGCGCGCCCTTTATCCGCAACCGGCTGCGCACGACGCCGCGCTCGATCCAGATTGAAATCTCTCCTGCGGTCGCTATGGATGGCGCGCTGTGGCGCGCCGTGGCCCTGGCGGTCAGCCTCAATGTGCATGCGGTCTATGTGCAACTGCTCGAGGATGCGATCGACCAGGCGACCTTGGAGTTTCCCTGGCCGCCGCCTGCCGGCGCGGAGCGGCTGATGCAGCATTATTCCTGCGCCGTGAAGTTCAACGCCGCCGCCTTCATCTTCGACGTGCCGAAGGCGTTGTGCGCCCGGCCTTCGCCGTTTGCCGATCCGGAATTGCACGCCAAGGCCATCGAAGCGCTCGAGGAGATCGAGAAGCCGCGCTCGGACACACCGCGGCGCTGGCGCGGATCGTCGAGAGCCTGATTGCGGCGCGGCTGCCGCAGCGGCTCGGCGAGGAGGAGGCCGCGCGCCTCGTCG
>NZ_JACMYP010000284.1 GCF_020889705.1 Bradyrhizobium altum
GCCCAGATCAGCCCGCCGCCCCAATCGTAGATTACATCACCACCGGTGGCGCGCGACAGTGCCTGACCGAGCGCGCCGCCCGAAGCCGGCGGGCAAACGATGCGCCACACCGGCCAGGCCCCGAGCGCGCCGTTCGCCGCGAACGGCACCACGTCGCGCAGCGCGCTCCAGATCAAGGCCGAGGCGTCATCAGTGAGGCTGTCGACCGTTCCATAGGAGGAAAGTGTCTGGCTGAGCGAGGCCGCCCGGTGCACCGCCGACGCCGAAATGCCCTCAAGCCGCACCAGCGTGACCGGCTGGCCGGAGGCTGCCAGGCCGGCGAGCGCGCCGGTCCCGGACCGCAGCGCCGAACCCGGCAAATACGCCGCGCCCGACACGTCGAAGGGCGAACCCAGCGCTGCCGTCATCGCCTTGTTGGCGGTGACGTCGTCGAGCCCGCGCAGCACCAGCGTCCGCTCGGCTTCCGGCTTCGGCATCACCTTGAGCGTCACTTCGGTCATGACCGCCAGCGTGCCCCACGAACCGGTGAGCAGCTTGCAGAGATCGTAGCCGGTGACGTTCTTCACCACCCGCCCGCCGGTCTTGAAACTGTCGCCGAATCCGGACACCGCGTGCGCCCCGAGCAGATGATCCCGGGCGCCGCCGGCCTTGATACGGCGCGGACCGGCAAGGCCGGCGCCGATCATGCCGCCGATCGTGCCGGCTCCCGCGCTGCCGAGCAGCACGGACATGTCCATCGGCTCGAAGGCGAATTGCTGGTTCTTGGCGTCGATCAGGGATTGCACGTCGGCGAGCGGCGCGCCGGCCTGCACGGTGATGATCAGTTCGTTCGGCTCATAGGAGCTGACCGCGTTCAGCACCGAGACGTCGAGCACCGCATTGGTCGCCATCGGATGGCCGATGGCGCGTTTCGATCCATGACCAATGACCTCAAGCGGCTGCTCGCTGGCGACAGCGGCGCGCACCACCTCTTCGACGTCCTGGACGTCTCTGACTTTCAGCGTTTCCACCCGCTAGGCGGTAACGAAATTCGGCGCCGAAATCAAATGCGACGAACCCCACCGTCGCAATGCCGACGGAATGGCCCGGGAGCGGGGCTTGCCGCCCGACAATGGCGGGAACGGCGGTCGGGCCACCCTGCTCGAGGTTTTGGCCACATCGCGCCTCCTGCGCAGGCGGAGACGTAACACTTCGACCGATGTCGAACCATTTTCACGACATCGACATTTCGACCGTCGCCTAACCGAGTGCGCGGCACGATCCCCTATCTGTCGCGTTGCGGTTCGGCCGGCAAGACGGTTGGCGCACTTCATCTGGAGGCGATCATGAAATGTTCGGACGTCACGACCACGACGATGATGCTCACCCGACGATCGGCCATCGGCTCGCTCGCCGCGATCATGACGATCGCCGGCGTCTCGCCATGGACCGGATCGCAAGCTCGATCGGAGCAAAGCAACGGAGGAATGCAAATGAAGCACTATGCTATGAGCACGAGAACCATCAGCGATGCGATCAATACATCAGGCCTGCTGGTGGTGGCGCAATGGGAAGCCAAGGAAGGCCAGGCCGACAAGGTCGCGGCAATCCTCGACGGCTTTCTGCCGGAGGCGCAGAAAGACCCCGGCACCAAGCTGTTCCTGATCGGCCGCGGTAAGGACAATCCGGCGCAATTCCTGTTCTACGAATTGTTCCAGGACGAAGCGGCGTTCAAGGCGCATGCGGAGAGCGCCTACTTCAAGACCTACATCGCGGAGCAGGCGCTGCCGCTGCTCGCCAAGCGCGAACGGACGCAATACGTGCTGCTGTAAGACGGTGCCGCGGGAGGGCTTGCGATGCAGGTCCTCCCCCACCCGTGCGATATCAGACCGACGCGCGGCTGCCGTCGAGCGTCGCACCCAACTCGATCCGCTCGGGCGATTTGCGCCAGAAGGCTGCGATCGAAATCCGGGAGAGCACCGCCGCCTCGATCTGTTCGACCTGCGCCCTGAGCCGAAGCGCATGCTTCTCGACGAGATGCCAGGACACGAACGCGACGCCGAAGGCAATCGGCAGGCTGATCAGGATGTTCAGATACCAATGCTGAACTGGGGGGCCCAACGCCGCAACGCACTGCTGGACGACGACCCCGTAGAGATACATTCCGTACGAGTAGTCGCCGGATGACACGATCCAGCCTCGCCGCGGGTTCATGAGCCCCAGATAGCACGCGACATACGCGGCGGGTCCAACAATAAACGCATCGGTGTATCCAGTGGCCATCCCGGCCGCACAAATCATCAGCGCGAGCAGGAACGCGGTGCGGTTGAACGGGACCTTGTCGCGCCAGAGATAGAAGCCGACACCTGCAAGGAAGCAGAACACGAGCAGCGGCGGACGAAGGTGAAGATATTCTAGGTCCGAATAATAGATATCGTGCCAGGCGAAACCGATCTGGGCGAACACCAGAAACGCCAGAAACAGCACCCTGTTGAAGCAGATCGTGGTCACGGCGAGCAGCGCCAGGATCACGTAGCACCACAGCTCATATGGGACCGTCCAAAGCTGCGCATTCACCGCAAAAGGTACCGGATTGTGCAGAAACACGCCCGGAAGCTCGTAGTGGATGTCGCCGACGATATTGCGGAAATAGGCATAGAATTTCGGGTCCGCGAAATACTGCGCGAGGGGAAGCGCAGTGAAGATCGGGCCGATGATGATGGCCGAGAGTGTCGTCTCGACCGCAAGCGCGGGCACAATGCGAAGCACGCGCAGGCCGAGAAATGAAATCAGGCTCTTGCACCTCAGCAAACTCGCCGTCACCAGAAACCCACTCAAGGCGAAGAAGAGCGCAAGGACCATTGCGCACCCGATGCGGATATGGCCCAAGACCTCCATCGCCCGGTCGATCCCAAAGACGACGTTCACACTGTGCAGGCAGATGATGGTGGCCGCCAGCGCGAGCCGCAGATAGTCGAAGCCTGTGGGCCGATGGCGCGAAAGAGCCAACTGATCGGCCAGGCTGAACATAGGTTGCATTGCGCTTCCGAGACAACTACATCATCGGAAACTATCCAGCAACAAACTAACAAGATATGAACGCATAGCGTGCATGTCCGAACGGACGCAATCTAGGCGACGCGCCACCGAATTCGCAGCAAGCAATGGTTAAAGGTTATCGGCCGGAAAGGACGATCGGTCGAACGGGATTGATCGGCCCCGGCTGGACGACAGGCTCTCGTTCGGCCTGCTCGGCCCGGCGCCCGAATCCGAGGATCGAAATTCTGGAGAGCATCGCTGCTTCCAACCGTTCGACGGCATCTCTGAGCCGCAGCGCATGTTTCTCGACGAGATGCCAGGACGCGACGGCGACGCCGAAGGCAAGCGGCAGGCTGATCAGGATGTTCAGATACCAGTGCTGAACCGGCGGGCCGAACGCGGCAACGCACTGCTGGATGACGAACCCATAGAGATAGAGCCCGTAGGAGTAATCGCCTGACGACACGATCCAGCTCCGTCGCGGGTTCATCAGGCCGAGATAGCACGCGACATAGGCGGCCGGCACCGGAGCCAGCGCGTCGCCGCGTCCCGTGGCCATGCCGGCGGCGCACAGCAACAGCGCAACCAGGCACGCCGTGCGGTTGAACGGCACCTTGTCGCGCCAGAGGCAGAAGCCGACGCCGGCAAGGAAGCAGAACACCAGAAGGTGCGGGCGAAGCTGGATCGGCACCTCCTCCCAGCGGTAGACGTCGTAGCTCACCAGCGCGACCTGAACGATCACCAGGAACACAAGGTACGCCACCCTGTTGAAGCAGATCGTGGTCACCGCGAGCAGCGCCAGGATGACGTAGCACCACAATTCGTACGGCACCGTCCACAGCTGGGCATTCACCACGTGCGGCAGCGGATTATGCAGGAAGACGCCCGGCAGCTCGTAATGGATGTCGCCGACCATGTTGAGAAAATAGGCGTGGAATGTCGGGTCGGCGACATACTGCGCCAATGGCAGTTCGGTGAAGACCGAGCCGATGATGACGGCCGACAGCGTCGTCTCGACCGCGAGCGCGGGCCCGATCCGAAGCACGCGCAGGCCGAGGAAGGAAATCAGGCTCTTGCACCGCTGCAGGCTCGCCGTCACCAGGAAGCCGCTCAACGCAAAGAACAGCGCGAGGATCATCGCGATGCCGATGCGGAACGAGCCCAGTATTTCCAGCGCCCGGCCGAGCCCGAGCGTCACGTTCAGGCTGTGCAGGCAGATGATCGACACCGCCAGCGCAATCCGCATGTAGTCGAAACCTGCGGGCCGATTGCGCGAAAGCGCCAGCTGATCAGCCAGGCTGGGCATCGATGTGGTCCCGAAGACATGCATCTTGGGAGAATACCGAGGAACAGTTGAAGGTCGTGTAAACGGTGGCCGCCCGCAATTGCAGCGACGCGCAATTGCAGTCCTGCAGTGGCTTGCCACGGCCCTCGCGGCAAGCATCGGTTAAGGTTATCGGCCGGCTAGCGCGATCGATCGAAATGTACCGATCGCCCTAAAACCGCGGGATATCCGGGAAGGCCAGCTTGCCGGCGTGGACATGGACGCGGCCGAGCTCGGCGCAGCGGTGCAGGGTGGGAAACACCTTGCCGGGGTTGAGCAGGCCCTGGGCATCGAAGGCGCATTTCAGCCGCTGCTGCTGGTTGAGGTCGATCTCGGTGAACATTTCCGGCATCAGGTCGCGCTTCTCGATGCCGACACCATGCTCGCCGGTGAGCACGCCGCCGAGCTCGACGCAGCAACGCAGGATATCGGCGCCGAACGCTTCCGCCTTCTCGATCTCGCCCGGCTTGTTGGCATCGTAGAGGATCAACGGGTGCAGATTGCCGTCGCCGGCGTGGAACACATTGGCGACGCCGAGGCCATATTTCTCCGACAGCTCGCGGATCCGCGCCAACGCCTTCGGCAGCGCGCCGCGCGGGATGGTGCCGTCCATGCAGAGATAGTCCGGCGAGATCCGCCCAACCGCGGGGAATGCCGCCTTGCGGCCGGCCCAGAACAGATTGCGCTCGGCCTCCGAGGTCGAAATCTGGCAGGAGGTCGAGCCGCAGCCTTGCGCGATCGCCTCGACCCGCTTGATCAACTCGTCGACCTCGACCTGGGGCCCGTCGAGCTCGATGATCAGGAGCGCCTCGACGTCGAGCGGATAGCCGGCATGAACGAAGGCTTCCGCGGCGTGGATCGCCGGCTTGTCCATCATCTCCATGCCGCCTGGGATGATGCCGGCGCCGATGATGGCAGCCACGCATTCGCCGGCCGCCTCGACCTCGGCGAAACCGACCATCAGCGCGCGCGCCGTCTCGGGCTTCTGCAAGATGCGCACCGTGATCTCGGTGATGACGCCGAGCAGCCCCTCCGAGCCGGTGATGATCCCCATCAGATCGTAGCCGGCATTCTCGGCGGACTTGCCGCCGATGCGCAGGATCTCGCCATTCATCAGCACGATCTCGCAGCCCAGCACGTTGTTGGTGGTCATGCCGTATTTCAGGCAGTGCACGCCGCCGGAATTCTCCGCGACATTGCCGCCGATCGAGCAGGCGATCTGCGACGACGGATCGGGCGCGTAATAGAAGCCGGCATGGGCGACCGCCTGGCTGATCGCAAGGTTGGTGACGCCGGGCTCAGTGACGACAACGCGGTTGTCGAAGTCGATCTCGCGAATGCGCTTGAACTTGCCGAGCCCGAGCAAGACGCCGTCGGCGAGCGGCAGCGCGCCGCCGGACAGCGAGGTGCCGGAGCCGCGCGGCACCACCTTGATGCCCTGCTCCTGGCAATATCTGAGGACCTTCGCGACCTGCTCGGTGGTGTCGGGCAGCACCACGACCATCGGCGGCTGCCGATAGGCGGTCAGGCCGTCGGATTCATAGGCCAGCATCTCGGCGGCGCTGTCGATCACGCCCTCGCCCGGGACGATGGCGCGCAAGGCGGCGACGATTTCGGCGCGGCGGGCAAGGACGGCCTGATCGGCCGCCGGCATCATGATGGACATCGGTGTTCCCTCGGAGCGCTCGGCGCTTTGCGGATTTGTTACGACAAATCAAGCACGTCTGCATCCTGTTTCAGCCGCCCTGTTTCAGTCACCCGGCCGAAGGTCGGATTGCCCCGCCCCGCATTGCCGAGTTCTCTCTCGGACAAGCGGACGGCCATGAAACCTGTCAAGGTTTCGTGGCTTGTCCTGTCCAAGCCGGACATGCCACAAACCAAACGCTACCCCCCGGGACGAAACGAAGAGAACCCCATGAACCTAAAGACCTTGAGCGTGCTGGCGGTCGTCACGTCGCTGGCCACCGCATCCTCCGCGCTGGCGCAGGATGCCGCCGCCGGCAAGACCTCGTTCAACAAATGCCTCGCCTGCCACGCGATCGGCGAAGGCGCCAAGAACAAGGTCGGCCCCGAGCTCAACGGCCTCGACGGCCGCCACTCCGGCACCGCGCCGGATTACAGTTATTCCGATGCCAACAAGAATTCCGGCATCACCTGGAACAAGGAAACCTTCCTCGAATACATCAAGGATCCGAAGGCCAAGATCCCCGGCACCAAGATGGCCTTCGCCGGCATCAAGAACGAGACCGAAGCCAACAATCTGTGGGCCTACGTGTCGTCGTTCGACAAGGACGGCAAGCAGAAGTAATCGGCGGTATCGGACGTCGTCCGCCCTGCGCCAAACGCCAGGGCGGACGTGCCGCCGCGATCAGCGCGGCAACAGATTGGTCTTGGCGAGATCGACCACCTCGTCGCCCCGGCCGCTCATCACGGCGCGCAACACCCACAGGCTGAAGCCCTTCACCTGCTCGAGCGTAATGGTCGGCGGCATCGACAATTCCTGCGTCGCGGTCACGACGTCGAGCACGGCCGGGCCGTCATGCGCGAAGACGTTGCGGATCGCGCCCTCGAGCTCGCCGGGATCCTCCACCCTGACGCCGTGAATGCCCATGGCGCGGGCCATCGCCGCGAAATCGGGATTCTTCAGATCGACGCCGGTCTCGATGAAGCCGGCGGCCTTCATCTCCAGCGCGACGAAGCCGAGCACGCTGTTGTTGAAGATCACGACCTTCACCGGCAGCTTCGCCTGCGTCAGCGTGATCAAATCGCCCATCAGCATCGCAAAGCCGCCGTCGCCGGACATCGACACCACCTGTCGTCCCGGCTGCGCCGCCTGCGCGCCGATCGCATGCGCCATCGCGTTGGCCATCGAGCCGTGCACCCAGGAGCCGACGAGACGGCGGCGGCCATTCATTTTCAGATAACGCGCAGCCCAGATCGTCGGCGTGCCGACGTCGGCGGTGAACACCGCCTCCTCGGTGGCCTGCTCGCTGAGCAGGCGCGCGAGGTATTGCGGATGGATCGGCTTTTGCCCGGGCTTGCCGCGGGCAAGATCGTCGAGGCCGGCGCGGGCGTCCTTGTAGTGCGCGAGGCTGGCGTCGAGAAACTTGCGCTCGGTCTTGACCGTGAGCTTCGGCAACAGTGCGGCGATGGTCTCGCCGACATCGCCGACGATGCCGAGATCGAGCTTGCAGCGGCGGCCGAGATTTTCGGGTCGGAGATCGACCTGGGCGATACTGATGCCGGTCGGGAAGAACTGCTTGTAGGGAAAGTCGGTGCCCAGCATCAGCAGCACGTCGCAGCCGTGCATCGCGGCATAGCCGGAGGAAAAGCCGATGAAGCCGGTCATGCCGACATCGTAGGGATTGTCGTATTCGACATATTCCTTGCCGCCGAGCGCATGCACGATCGGGCTCTTCAGCGTCTCGGCGAGCTTGATCAGGTCGTCATGCGCCCCGGCGCAGCCGCGGCCGCAAAACAACGTGACGCGCCTTGCGCCATTGAGCAAAGCGGCCAGCGCGTTCAATTCGGCATCGGCCGGACGCACCACCGGCACGGGCGGCAGCAGGCCCGCGTTCGGCGCGATGTCGCGCTTCGGCGCCGGCCGCATCGCAACGTCGCCCGGCAGCACAAGCACAGCCACGCCGCGCTTGCCGATCGCGGCGCGGATCGCATTCTCCAGCATGTAGGGCAGTTGCGCCGGATCCGACACCAGTTCGCAATAATGGCTGCATTCGCGGAACAGGTCCTGCGGATGGGTCTCCTGGAAATAGCCGCCGCCGATCTCGGCCGATGGAATCTGTGCCGCGATCGCCAGCACCGGCGTGCGGCTGCGATGCGCGTCGAACAGGCCGTTGATGAGATGGAGATTGCCCGGGCCGCAGGAGCCCGCACATACAGCAAGATCGCCCGTGATCTGGGATTCGGCCGCGGCGGCGAAGGCCGCGACCTCCTCATGGCGCACATGCAGCCAGTCGATCGTCCCGCGCTTGCGCAGCGCCTCGGTCAAGCCGTTGAGACTGTCGCCGACGACACCGTAGATGCGCTTCACGCCGGCCTGGGCGAGGGTTTCAGCGATGAGGTCGGCGATGTTGTCGATCCGCATGGGGCTTGTCCTTTGGGTGATATCTGTCGAGCCGCGCAACCGCATGATGTTCGGCAGGCTGCAACCGCGCAAGCCTCACCGGATCACAGATTCGCGGGGACAGTCTTGTCCGCTGTTGCTGCCGGTTGGACCAACCGGTCAGCCATCGCCTCGATCTCGGATGCGACGAGATCGGGCGCCGCGTACTGCACCATGTGGCCGACCCTCGGCAGCACGATGAGCTTCGCGTTCGGCGCTGACGCAGCGAGCGGCCGCGAATGGATTCCGGTCGAGACCGTCTTGTCGACATCGCCCGAAATGATCGACAGCGGCGCCTTGATCTCCGCATAGCACGGCGCCTGCTCGACCACGGCGGCCTTCAGCGTGACGAGGTCGCGCGCATTGGCGATGAATTCGCGCGGGCGCAGCAGGAGCAATGTCTCGCTGTCGCGGACGAAATCGGCCGGCATCGGCTGCGGCGCGAACACGCCGCGCACGCCTGATGTCGTGACGAGATAACCGAGCGGCAGCGTGATTGTGCGCGCCAGCAACGGCCCGATCAGCGGCGTCGAGATAAGATCATTGTAGCGGCCGGCGCCGCCACGCCAGGGATAGGCGACCGGGGCGAGCAGCACGAGACCCGCGACGCGGTCCGGATGATCCAGCGCGATGCGCAGCGCGAGCGCGCCGGCCCAGGAATGCGCCACCACGATCGCCCTGATGACACCGAGCCTGGTCAGCGCCTCCGCGATCATCCGGCCCTGGATCGCGGGTGTCGAATCCGCCACGCGCTCGCGCGTGCTCCAGCCATGGCCCGGCCGGTCGATCAGGATCACCCGGCGTGTTTTGGCAATGCGGTCGCCGAGCGGCTGCATTGCGCGGAGATTGGAGCTGGCGCCATGCAGCATCACGATCGGCGGCCCCGCGGCATCGCGCGGGCCGAGTTCGACCACATGCAGCCGCGCGCCGGATACCTCGATCATGCGGCCCCGAGGCGAAAAGGCCTCCTGAATGAGGATGACGCCGATTTGCGTCACCAGGGCCAGCACCAGCCCGGCGGCCGCCAGCGCAATGATCGCGGTTAGCATCGAGGGGATCCGGAAGATCGTGGGCAATTGAAGCGTCTTGGGCACCTGAAAATTACGACCAAGCCGAAGCCAGGTTTCGCGTCGATTTGCCCGCAGCCCTGGGATGCCCTTGTTCGGAAAGCCAATTTTCGGTTGTCCGGTTCGCGCCCAAGGCGCAGTTGTCCACAATCCGCCCAGCCTGTGGATAGCGGGTTCATCCCACCGTCATTAGTAATTCCATAGATTGCCGGTGGCAATTTCGCCATCAGAGGCGAGGCTTCATCGAAACCGGGACGCACCCGGGATGCCTCTTGGCTTGTACACTGAATCCACAGGAACCTGCGTCCGCACGATGAGTTCAACGGGAAGTAATCGGAGGAGTACCATGATTTCCGACCCTAGCGATGTGGCCATCGATCAGATCGTGGCGAGCTGCAACGGCGACCTGCGCGGAGCCCTGAAGGCCCTGCTGCTCGTGAATGAGCACCTGGAGGCGGAGCTTCAGCAATTCTATGCGGCTGTCGCCCAGGACAGCGCATCCCGCGGCAAGTTCCTGCACTAGTCTCCTGCGCCGGACCGTATCGCGAGCAAGCGTCAAGCTCGCGAGCAACGTGTCCCCTCGCGTCAATCGCACGCAATCAGATGTCGCGGCCTTCGACCTTCTCGGTCAGCTGCTTGACGATCTGCGGCACCTTCTCGAGGTAGGGATCGACAGCCAGCGCCTTGCGGAAGGCGTCCAGCGCGCGCTTGTCGTCGCCCATGTCCTGCATGATCATGCCGACACCCGCCAGCGCGCCGAAATGGCGGGGCTCACGGGTCAACACCTGCTGCAGGTCTCCCAGCGAACGGACGTAGTCGTTCTTGAGATAGTAGATCGTCGCGCGCCGGTTCCAGGCCTCGACATAGTCGGGCCGGAGCTTGATCACCGCGTCCAGAAGCTTCAGCGCCACATCGATATTCTGGGCATCGAGCGCGGCCTTGGCGCGCACCATCAACAGCGCCGCGGTATCGCTCGGGGTTTGCAGCCACAGCGCCCAGATCCGCGCCTCGACGTGGCGGGCGCTGTCCTCATCGGGCGCAGCCTTCAGCGCACCGAACAGGAAATCCAGCCCGCGGGTACGGTCGGCCGGAACCTTCGGCAGCTTGGTCGGGGCTTCGGGCAGTTTCTTCTGGGCCTTCGGCGGCGGGACCACTCGCGGATCGTC
>NZ_JACMYP010000285.1 GCF_020889705.1 Bradyrhizobium altum
CTGCCGTGGCGCGCGATTGCGCCGATCGCCCGGCCGGATGCCTCGGTCTATTCCGCCGCGACGATCGCGCGCGGCAAGGAGCTCGCCGCACTCGGCGCCTGCGCAGTCTGCCATACGTCGGAGCATGGCACCCTGAACGCCGGCGGCCGGCCGCTCGAGACGCCGTTCGGCACCATCTACACGACCAACATCACGCCCGACGTCGACACCGGCATCGGCGCCTGGTCCTATCCCGCGTTCGAGCGCGCGATGCGCGAGGGCATTCATCGCGACGGACGCCATCTCTATCCGGCGTTTCCGTACACGCATTTTGCTAAGACCACGGATGCCGACCTGCAGGCGCTCTACGCCCATCTGATGGCGCAGGCGCCGGTGCGCGCCGAGACGCCGAAAAACGCGCTGGCCTTTCCATTCAACCTGCGGCCGCTGCTTGCGGGATGGAGTGCGCTGTTCCACCAGCCGCGCCCATTCCAGCACGATCCATCGAAATCGGCGATCTGGAATCGCGGCGCCTACCTGATCGAGGGGCTCGGCCATTGCAGCGCCTGCCACTCGCCGCGCAATGCGCTCGGCGCCGAGCGGCAGAATGCCTATCTCGCCGGCGGCTTCGCCGAGGGCTGGGAGGCACCGGCGCTGACGTCGCTGTCGAAGGCGCCGATCCCCTGGAGCGAGGCCGAGCTGTACGCTTATCTGCGCACCGGCGAGTCCCGTCTGCACGGCGTCGCCACGGGACCGATGGCGCCGGTCGTGCGGGAGCTCGCCGTGCTGCCCGACCGGGACATCCGCGCGATGGCGGTCTACCTCGCCTCGTTCAACGAGGCCACCGATCGGCCCGCGCATGATGCCCTGGTTGCCGAGCTCGAAGCCACCACCACCGTCACCACCGCCGCGTCGGCGGGCGCGCGGATCTATCAGGGCGCCTGCGCCGTCTGCCATGAAGTCGGCGGCCCGCCGCTGTTCGGCAGCCGGCCGTCGCTGGCGCTGAACAGCAATTTGCACAGCGACGTCCCCGACAATCTGATCCAGGTGATCCTGCACGGCATCGCCAAGCCGGCCGTGACCGATCTGGGCTACATGCCGGCCTTCAAGGACAGCATGAGCGACGGCCAGGTCGCCGAGCTCGTCGGCTTCCTGAGGCAGCAATTCGCCCCGGGCAAGCCGGCCTGGACTGATGTTGCCACGGCCGTCGGCCGTATCCGGCGGGATATAGCCCGCTGACCTGCCATGTTCCGCCCGAAACCCACTGGGCGGGCGCCGTTCGGCAGGCTACAGTTCCGGCATGGCGGTCACAGATATTGCAACCCGGACTTATAATCACGGCTGGCGGCTCGATCCGATCGTGCGCAGCCTGCTGGACACCGATTTCTACAAGCTGTTGATGATGCAGATGATCCGGGAATGCTACCCGGACACGCAGACGACCTTTTCGGTGATCAACCGCTCGACCCATATCCGGCTTGCCGAGGTCATCGACGAGGGCGAGCTGCGCGCCCAGCTCGACCACGCCCGCACCATCCGTTTCACCAAGAAGGAACTGATCTGGCTCGCCGGCAACACGTTCTACGGCAAGACCCAGATGTTCTCGCCCGATTTCATCAACTGGCTCTCGACCTTCCGCCTGCCCGAATACGAGCTGCACAAGGTCGACGGCCAGTATGAGCTGCACTTCCACGGGCCGTGGACCCACACCACGATGTGGGAGATCCCGGCGCTCGCGATCCTCAACGAGCTGCGCTCGCGCGCGGCGACCAAGACCTACGGCCGCTTCGCGCTCGACGTGCTCTACGCCCGCGCCAAGGCCAAGCTGTGGGCCAAGGTCGAGCGGCTGCGCAAGCTGGACGGATTGCGGCTGTCCGATTTCGGCACACGCCGCCGCCACGGCTTCCTGTGGCAGCGCTGGTGCGTCGAGGCGGTGAAGGAAGGCCTCGGCCCGTCCTTCACCGGAACGTCGAACGTGCTGCTCGCAATGGACAACGACCTCGAGGCGATCGGCACCAACGCCCACGAGCTGCCGATGGTGGCCGCGGCACTCGCCGACGACGACCAGGAGCTGCGCTGGGCGCCTTATCGGATCCTCGACCAATGGCGCCACGCCTATGGCGGCAACCTCCTGATCGCACTGCCCGATGCCTTCGGCACCAAGCCGTTCCTGCGCGATGCGCCGGACTGGGTCGCCGACTGGACCGGCTTTCGTCCCGACAGCGCGCCGCCGATCACCGCCGGCGAAGAGATCATCAAGTGGTGGAAGCAGAAGGGCCGCGACCCCAAGGAGAAGCTGCTGGTGTTCTCCGACGCGATGGATGTCGGCTCGATCGAGGAGACGTTCCATCACTTCAAGGGGCGTGTGCGCGTCAGCTTCGGTTGGGGGACCAATCTCACCAACGATTTCGTCGGCTGCGCGCCGGACGGCACCGCCGAGCTCGATCCGATCTCGATCGTGTGCAAGGTGACGTCGGTCGACGGACGGCCGGCCGTCAAGCTCTCCGACAATCCGGAGAAGGCGACCGGCATTCCGTCCGAGGTCGAACGCTATTTGCGCGTGTTCGGCAATGTCGGCCGCGTTCGCACCGCAGTTCACGTGTAAATCAACGCACCGATCACTCCCATCGACTGACCTGACGAGCTTCGCATGCCCGCACCCAAGCCGCCTGCCTTCGAAACATTGAGCCTGCACGCCGGCCAGCGCCCCGATCCCGCAACCGGCGCGCGCGCGGTTCCGATCTATCAGACCACGTCCTACGTGTTCCAGGACGCCGACCATGCCGCGGCGCTGTTCAATCTCGAACGCGCCGGCCACATCTACACGCGCATCTCGAACCCGACGACATCAGTGCTGGAAGAGCGCATCGCCGCGCTCGAATGCGGCGTCGGCGCGATCTGCACCGCCAGCGGCATGGCGGCGATGCATCTCGCGATCGCAACCCTGCTCAATGCCGGCGACCACATCGTCGCCTCCGCCTCGCTCTATGGCGGCACGATCAACATTTTGGCACACACGCTGCCGCGCTTCGGCATCACCACGACCTTCGTGAAGCCGCGCGCGCTGGATGAGTTTCGCGCCGCGATCAAGCCGAATACGCGGCTCGTGATCGGCGAGACCATCGGCAATCCCGGTCTCGAAGTGCTCGATATCCCCGCGGTGGCCAGAATCGCGCATGATGCAAAAATTCCGCTGCTGATCGACAACACTTTCGCGACGCCCTATCTGAGCCAGCCGATCGAGCTCGGTGCCGACATCACGATGAATTCGGCAACCAAGTGGATGGGCGGCCACGGCATCGCGATCGGCGGCGTCATCGTCGATGGCGGTCGGTTCGACTGGCGCGCCTCCGGCAAATTCCCGCAGCTCACCGAACCCTACGCCGGCTATCACGGCATCGTCTTCGACGAGCAGTTCGGCAAGGCCGCCTTCATCATGCGCGCCCGCACCGAGGGCCTGCGCGATTTCGGCGCCTGCCTGTCGCCGACCAACGCCTTCCAGCTGCTGCAGGGCATCGAGACGCTCGGCGTCCGCATGGACCGCCACGTCAGCAACACCCATGCGGTGCTGGATTTCCTCACCGCGAACAAGGCGGTCGACTGGGTGCTGCATCCGTCGCTGGAGACGCATCCGGACTACGCGCTGGCGAAGAAGCTGTTGCCGCGCGGCGCCGGCTCGATCGTCAGCTTCGGCATCAAGGGCGGCCGCGCCACCGGCAAGAAGTTCATCGAGCAGCTGAAGCTGATCAGCCATCTCGCCAATGTCGGCGACGCCAAGACGCTGGTGATCCACCCCGCCAGCACCACACACCAGCAGATGGATGCCGAGCAGCTCAAGGCCGCCGGCATCGGCGAGGAGCTGGTGCGGCTGTCGGTCGGCATCGAGACCGCGCAGGACATCATCGACGATCTCGGCCAGGCGCTGCGCGCCTCGCAAAGGACTTGAGCGCCATGCAGCTTTCCGTCAACGGATCAGACACCTTCATCGCCACCGGCGGCAAGCCGTTCGATGCATCGCTGCCGGCGGTCGTGATGATCCACGGGGCCGGCTTCGATTCCTCGACCTGGGCGCTGCACAGCCGCTGGTTCGCCCATCACGGCTATTCCGTGCTGGCGCCCGACCTGCCTGGCCACGGCCGCTCCGCCGGCAAGCCGCTCACGACGATTGCCGAGATGGCCGACTGGGTCGCCGCACTGATCACGGCAGCCGGCGCGTCGAACGCCCGGCTCATCGGCCATTCGATGGGCTCGCTGATCGCGATCGAGACCTCGGCGCGGCATCCCGACAAGGTCTCCGGCCTCGCGCTGATCGGCACGGCCGCGACCATGACGGTCGGCCCCGATCTGCTGAAGGCCGCCGAGGCCAATGATGTCGCCGCGATCGACATGGTCTCGATCTGGGGCCTCGGCTTCAAGGCCGAACTCGGCGGCAGCCTCGCCCCAGGCCTCTGGATGCACCAAGGCGCGCAGCGGGTGCTGCAGGAGGCGAAGCCCGGCGTGCTGTACAACGACCTCAACGCCTGCAACGCCTACCAGAACGCGCTCGCGGCTGCGGCCGCGGTCAAGGTGCCCGCGACGTTCGTGCTCGGCGAGCGCGACATGATGACTCCGGCCAAGGCCGGCAAGGCGCTCGCCGCGGCGACGCCGAATGCGCGCACCGTGGTGCTACCAGGCGCCGGCCACATGATGATGGTCGAACAGCCCGACGAACTGCTGGCGGCGTTGCAGTAGCGCTCGAGACCCCTCAGCCGGCTCCGAGGCTTTCGCATTCGAAGTGCCCTTTGCCGCCACAACTGCTGGTGACGTTGGAGAACCCCCCTCGAAGGCGAGCGGCCCCAAAATATCGAAAACAACCCCATGCAAAGTAGCAGGGCGGCCGCCGGCCCTCTGACAAGCAACTTGACACGTCGGGCAACTCAGCGATATCTTCTATTATTCCGAAATACTGCAAACGCCCAGCCCGACAGCGTAGGCGTCCGTCGCCACGAGCGAATTAGCTTGCCTTGCGTTGAGTCCTTTTGCACTCTCAGGCTAAAGCGCGATGAGATTGGGTTGAACCGTCATCGCGCTTTAGCTTGTTGTTTGAGCATGATCTTTTCGGAAAACCGCTTCGCACTTTTCCGGATCATGCTCTGGGAGGCCGATGCATGAAGATGAAGATCATGAAGATGAAGACAATGACCGTCGCGTGCGCTCTCGGAACGGCCCTGGTGCTGTGTAACCTCGGGACATCCGGTGCTGAAGCCCGGACGCGGAAGGCACAAGTCGTTCATGAACGAACGAGGGTCGTGATCTCGACGCCCGTGATAACGCCGACCCCGTGGGATTATTATATCGTTCCACGATATCGCTATCGCCCTGAAGACGACCGGGTCGATCCAAATGGGCCGCCCCTGGTGTCGTCTTGGGACCTCTATGAGGGGTGGCGGTGGCCATACTGGTGATGACCCGCGATCACGCCAAACAGATTGTATTCCGGGAAAAGTGGTGATCGTTCCCTGACGGACGCCGCGGTGGCGGCTTCAGGCCAACAGCGAGCGTAGCCCGGATGAGCGAAGCGACATCCGGAGCCGACACGTAGGTCGCAACATCAATCCCGCATATCGCTTCGCTCATGCGGGCTGCTTGCTATCGTGGTAGCAGAGGATTCAATGTTCCAATTTCGTCATGAGCGGCACACCCACACAGACTGGAGCATCGAGAACCGACAGATCAAAACCACGGAAGTAACGATCGACGCCGAGGTCTTGTACCGAGATGACGGCTTCAAGCTGATCCGGCTCGGAAAGAAATGGCGGTACGACGGCTATTTTCGATATGAGAAGAACGGCGTTTCATTCGAGTTCAAGGCCAATCGCGCGCACCCTGGCGGCACCATTACCGGAACTTACAGCGTATTTCTCGAATTCAAGCGGGGACGAAGGCTTGGAGACACTGACTGGCCGATCCCGCGCTCGAAGGTAGAGGAAATAGCCGCCGACATCGATGCGGCACTACGCGCTTGGCCGACTGCGCCACAGCAAGAGAACATCCCGGTAGGCGTAGTCTCGTTTGCCGTTCGTACATCTGGCGCGGTCCCGGGCAGTAACCCCGACCCGACCAGCGAGAATGATACCCGATATGAATTCACCGTTGGGCATCCCGTGACGGTGCGCCATGTGCCACCTTCCACGCGGTGGCAGCGGCGCCTCGTACCGTATCGAGGGGGCGACAAATGGAGGCCCGACGTCGTCCGAGAACGTGAGGCGCTCATTCGGGACGACGGAATACAACTCATCCGTTTTGCGACGATTAAGGGGCCGGCAGACGACGGGCCAGACACATACCGTTATGTCGAGGGCGACTTATCGTTTGACTTTTACGCGGAACGTCGGATGGGAATGGGGCCGATGACCGACACGTGGGAGGTGCAACTCGATCCCGATCCGCGGCGGCACGTAGCTGGTCTCTCGTCGGAATTACGGACACGACTTGGCCCAGACCGTTGTGCGGAGGTCGTGGGAAACATCGAAGAGGCGCTCTATGCGTGGCCACAGTGGGGATACGAATATGAAACGCCGACCAATCGGGTCGTTTTTCTCGACGTCAATCGCTGCCACATACAATGATGCCGCGATCAAGCAGCCCGACGAGTTGGCAGCGTTGCAGTAGCGACGCCGCAGCCCCTCTTCCCTTCTCCCCTTGTGGGAGAGTGAACAGCCGAAATACGTTAATATTATCAAGTGGATAAAGGCAAAACTGTCCCCTTTCTGTCTCGATCAGAAGAGGCTCATATTTTTCAACAGTTTCGTTGGAGGCTCGGGGTCGGGGCCACTGGGCGAAGCCCGGCCGGGGACCGGTCGCTGCCGACCAAAGTCGTGCCCGCGTTGGTAGTATTGTTAGGATCGCTCTGCTTTACTGGAGTCCTATAGGTCCTTCGCCTAAACGCTTTGTGAGTTCTCCATGGCTGCGCCCCGCAAGCGGAAAAGCCGCACAGACGGCACGGAGCATTATCGGTTCAAAATCGACGCCTACACCCCGGCGACGATGCCGATGGCTCGCCTCGCTCAGTACATGAACGAGTTGGCGGCACTGCTCGGTGAACGTGACCGCGTGCACTTTCGCAATCTCACCAAAGGCAGCACCGTGCTGAACGCGCGGGTGGATCGCGAGGCTGCGCCCAAGGTTCACGACCGGGTGGTGGCCGTGCGAGCTGGAGACGCGAGCGCCGAGGCCCTGCGCGCTTTCAATGCGTTGAACACACTTCTCCGCGCGGACAATGCCGTAGGCGTGCTGCGAGACGCTGCACCGCGTGGCGCGGTCGTCATTCGATTTCCCGGTCGCGAGCTGACGGAGGAGAAATTCACCGTTCGTCAGCAAGGCTCCATCGATGGCTTTGTCACGGGGATACGCGGCAAAGATGCGACGATCCACGTCACGCTGCAAACGGAGGGCCGGCAGATCAGCGGCTGCGAGACCACGCGCGCCATTGCAAAACAGCTCGGAGCAAAGCTGTTCGAACCGGTGCGGCTGTTTGGGCGAGGCCGCTGGGTGCGAGATGGCGATGGTGAGTGGACGCTCGAACACTTCCGCATCGAGAGCTTTGAGCCTCTTCAGGACAGCTCGTTGACTGACGCCCTCGCAGCTCTTCGCGACATTCCAACGGAATGGGGCGACGACGCCTACAACGAGCTGATCGAAGGACGGAAGGGGCCGGGGAGCAACAAGAATGGTGGTCATTGATTCCACCAACCTGCTGCTGATGCTCCGGCCGGGCACGCCTGTACCCGGCGGCGTCGATCGCGCCAAGGAGCGTATCGACTACTTGGTGCACAGGCTCAGCAAAGCGAAAGCGAAGATCATCATCCCTACGCCTGCGCTGAGCGAGGCTCTGGTGAAGGCTGGAGCGGCTGCCTCGCTGCAGATCGTGGAAGAGATACAAAAGCACGCCGTGTTCAGCATTGAGCCTTTCGACACGCGCGCAGCGCTGGAGGCGTCGGCGATGTCCCGCGCGGCTCTCGCGAACGGCAACAAAAAAGGAAGCTCAACGGCTCCGTGGCAAAAGGTGAAGTTCGATCGCCAGATCGTCGCCATCGCGAAGGTGAACGGTGCGACCGAAATCTACTCGGACGATGGCGACATCGCGGCCCTTGGCCAGCATGCAAAGATCAAAGTCATCCGATTGTCAGACCTGCCGCTGCCGCCGGAAAAGGATCAGCTCGACTTCCTGCTTGAATCAACTGCTACAACGGCGGAAGCCGCATCCGACGACGAAGGTGGCTGAACCTGCGCGTCGGGCATTCGGCTCATGTTCGGAACTAGCATCGGAGATGACTTTTTGAGCACTGAGGGTGACCAAGAGAATCGTGTAGGTGAAAATCATTTCGATCGCCTGAGAGAGCAGCTCGCTTCAGGTGAAGTTTCTGTGCTCAGCGTCTTCGAATTTGGTTCGAGCAAATGGCGCACGCAGCACGATCACGAGGCCTATGTCATGTACTCGCGAGCGACGCAGATGCTCATGAGTGACGTTCGGATTTTGAAGCGTCTAATGGTGGAGTTAGACGCCGAGTTTGAACGAAGAGCTGGCAAGCGGATCGACCACCCAAGCATCAATGCTGCCGTAAAAAGCAAGGACGGCGCACGTCGCGTAGCAAAATTGAATCAATTTCACGCGGAAGCCTATCGGGACGGCGCATCACTCATCGTCGCTTCGACGTTCGCAGAGGCGCTTGAGCAGTATCTCGCTTTAGTGGCGCATGTAGAGCGGCTCTGGGATGATGCTTGTAAGCTCTACCGAGAACGGCACTATCCGTTATCGACGTTCCTTTCGATTCTCACTGTAGAGGAAGTGGGGAAACTCGGACGGCTTTGGAACGATCTTCTGGCATGGGATAGCCCTGCCAGTTCAAATCCCACCTTGGGACTACTCGGTCGAGACCACCGGAAAAAGCACTTTATGGCGGTCATGGCTGGTGCTGTGGTGAACGCTCGTTTGGATCGGATACTCGGCCTCAAAGAGGTGAGGAAATTGCTGCAAGACGTTGAGAGCGGCAAGCTGGAGCAACTGCGACAATCGTGCTTGTACATCGACGTGGTGGATGGGAAAGTTGTGAAGCCTGAAGACGTCGTAGATTGCTCTACCGCAAGATTCTTCGTTGTCCTCGCCGGAGAACTTTGGGCCGAGACGCTAGGTCACTTCCCTTGGGAGTTTCAGAGGATGATCGACAAGGTAACCGAGTTCGAAATTGAAGTCGGAATAGACCCCGCTCTTATCGAACGATCCTGAGTCAGCACACAAACTTTTCGGCACACCCCTAGTCCGCGCGGATGAGGGGTCTCTATCCGCGGATAGAGACCCCTCACCCGGCTTTGCTGCTTCCGCAGCGAAGCCAGCCTCTCCCACATCCGCCTTCGCCAAGGTTACGGCGGACATGAGGGGAGAGGGTGCATCTCGCACGCGGCAACCATCGCCTCACTGCTTCGCCGGCTTGCGCCCGATCGGATGGATCTCGATCGCGCGCAGGCGGCCGAGGCGGAGCACGTCCATCGACAAAGTGCGGTCGATCCGGCTGTGGTCGAGCGCGCGGATCAGATCGTCGACGCCGTTGATCTCGACGCCGTCGAGCTTGATCACGACGTCGCCGGGCAACAGGCTCGCCCGCGCGGCCGGGCTGTCCGGCTCGATCTGCATCAGGAGCGCGCCCATCTTGTTCTCGACGCCGGCGAGCACCGCATGCCGCCGCGGCACCGGCGCGGTTTGACCCGCGACGCCGATATAGGCGCGGCGGACATAGCCGTGGCGGATGATCTCCGACAGTACGAACTGCGCGGTGTTGGAGGCGACCGCAAAGCAGATGCCCTGCGCGCCGTTGATGATCGCGGTGTTGATCCCGATCACCTCGCCGTTCGACGACACCAGCGGTCCGCCGGAATTGCCCGGGTTGAGCGCGGCATCGGTCTGGATCACGTCCTCGATGGTGCGGCCGCTGACCGAACGGATCGAGCGGCCGAGCGCGGACACCACGCCAGCGGTGACCGTCGATTCGAACCCGAGCGGGTTGCCGATCGCGACCACGAGCTGGCCGCGCCGCAAGGTCTTGGAATTGCCGAGCGAGGCATAGGGCAGATCGCGCGCGCCATCGGCCCGCAGCAGCGCCAGATCGGTGTCGGGATCGACGCCGAGCACATGGGCCTCGGTGACGAAGCCCTCGGTGTCGCGCAGGCGGATCTCCTTCGACGATCCGACCACATGGCTGTTGGTCAGCACGAAGCCGTCGGGCGAGATCACGATGCCCGAACCGAGCCCGCCGCGCTCACGCGCGTTGCGCACCTTCGGCCCGGTTTCGACCCGGACCACGGCCGGACCGACGCGCTCGGTGACGTCGATCACGGCATTGGAATAGGCATCCAGCAAGACCCGGTCATTGTCTCGGGCAGCGTCCGCCGCTCGCGGTGACGTCGTGTCACCGGCGGTATCTGAGGTAAAATCCAGCATGGCGAGAGTCCTTTGGTCTCCTCAGATGGTGACCGGCTCCCGCTGCCGCAAGTGGTTACGCCCCGCGCAGCCCTGCCCGGCTGGTTAGGGCAAGATGAGTCTAGATCGAAGCCGCTCGGCCGCGCACTTGCTTCACCTCTCCCCGATGGGGAGAGGTCGATTTGCGAAGCAAATCGGGTGAGGGGCCGCAGCTCCAATGAGGGACCGTAACCCCTCACCCGGCGCTATG
>NZ_JACMYP010000286.1 GCF_020889705.1 Bradyrhizobium altum
GGCAAGCCTTTGCGCGGGGACGGTTGTGAAAGTTTTTCACAGGGAGATGCTCTGAAGGATGCGCGAGTCAAGCTACGCTACCAGCGCGATCTTCGGCACGGTGGCGAGCACCGACTGGTTGCGGCCGTTGGCCTTGGCGGCGTAGAGCGCTCTGTCGGCGGCTTCGATCAGGTCGGACCATTGCTGGCCTGCGAGCGGCCGCATGCTGGCGGCGCCGATGCTCACCGTCGTGATCAGTTCACCCTCGCACCATTGCTGGACTTTGTTGCGGATGGTCTCGGCCAGATTGAAGGCCTCGAGCGCGGTCATGTTGGGCAGCAGCACGGCGAATTCCTCGCCGCCGAAGCGTGCCGGGCAATCGCCGGCGCGGCGCACCGCATCCGAAATGCAGATCGCGATTCCCACCAGCACCTGATCGCCGGCCTGATGCCCATAGGTGTCGTTATAGGCCTTGAAGTGATCGGCATCGATCATCAACAGCGCGACCGGCTGGCCGTAGCGGCCGGCCCGGCGCCATTCGCGGTCGATCTCGGCATCGAACTTGCGCCGGTTCTTCAGGCCGGTGAGGGCGTCGGTGGTCGCCAGCTCCTCGAGCTTGTCCTCGGCGTCGGCGCGGCGGACGATCTCGCGGGCCAGCACCAATGTCGCGCTGAGCACGAACAGCACCAGAAAGGCCATGATCGTGCCGATCCGGATCGCCTCGGTGCGCCAGAGATTGAAGACGGCTTCGAGCGGCTTGCCGACCACGACGTAAAGCGGCCCGCTGCTGCTGCGCCTGACATAGAGCCGCGGCGTGTCGTCGACCGGGCCCTTGCCGGAGAAAGCGCCGCCCACCTTCAGGTTCTCGGATCTCCAGTCCAGCTGCTCGGCGAGGTTCTTGCCGATCACGTCGAGATCGAACGGCGTCCGCATGATGATGGTGCGGTCGTTGCGCAGCACCGTGATGGTGTCGCCCGGCGTGAGGTTCAGCCGCCCGAACAGATCGTGGAAGTAGCTGAAGCGGATCGAGCCGACCACGACGCCGAGAAAGCGGCCGTCCTCGCCGGTGATGCGCCGGCTCAGCACGATGGCGTAGGCGCCGCGATGCAGCATCGGCCGGCTGACATACAGCCCGGTGTCGGGATGGTCGCGCTGGATGGCGAAATACTCCTCGTCGCTGCGGTTCTCAGGCTGCGGATCGAGGCTCGCCGCGTCGATGGTCAGATTGCCCTTGGTGTCGAACACCTGGATCGCGCCGAAATGCTTTGCGGTCGCGGCGTGATCGAACAGGATCAGCTGGCGCAGTTCCTTGCTGACGCCGCGGATCTCCGGCATTTCCAGATTGCTGGCGACCGCGCGCAGCGACAGGTCGTAGAGCTCGATGTTGCGGCTGACGTCGGCCTCGATGCCTGACGCCAAATTCTCCAGGGTCCGGCGGGCCAGCTGCTCCTCGCCGCGGCGCATGTCGAACATCACGCCGGCGCAGATCGCGGAAAAGCCGAGGACGGTCGCAATCGACGCTGCGATCAGCAGCTTTGCCGATAGCCGCCAGCGCTGCCTTGCGTCGTTTCCCCGTCGAAATGGCATGTCCCGCTCCAAAGCGCCGTCATGCAACGGGAAGTCTTGTTGTCGCCTTAAATGGCGACAGCGGCCGGCGAATGGGTTAACGGGTGGTTGCCGGACCCTGGTTTATTGTCATCGAGGATGTTGTGAACGACTACGACGCGCTGCGGGATTATCTGAAGAAGCAGCATTTGCCCGAATTCGTGCTGACCTTCGACGAGATCGAGGCGATCATCGATGCGGCGCTACCGCGCGCTGCGCACCGGGCGTCGTGGTGGGAAACCCTGCGCAGCCCGCAGGAGAAGATGCCGCAGCGCGAAGCCTGCCTCGACGCCGGCTACATCGCCACCCGTCAGGCCGACGGCAGGAGCGTCAGGTTCAAGCGAATGCCGAAGCCGCGTTAGCTCGCGGCTTCCAGCCGTTCCTCGGTGAGGAGGCGCGTGGCGGCGTCGGCGTCCATCGGCTCGCCGAAGGCAAAGCCCTGTGCGTATTCGCAGCCGAGCTGATAGAGCTCGACGGCGTCCGAATCCGTCTCGGCGCCTTCCGCGACCACTTCCATGCCGAGATCGTGCGCCAGCGCGATGATCGATTTCAGGATCACCGGGCGGGTGCCGCGGCTGGTGGTGCGGACGAACGACTGGTCGATCTTGATAGTGTCGAACGGGAAGCGCTGCAGATAGGACAGCGAGGAATGTCCGGTGCCGAAATCGTCGAGCGACAGCCCGGTGCCGAGCTCGCGGATCCGCGCCAGCATCTGGGCGGCGTGCTCCGGATTCTCCATCACTAGCGATTCCGTCAGTTCCAGCTTCAGCGTGCCGCGCGCCACTGAGGAGCGCGACAGTACGGTGCGGATATCGTGGATCAAATCGTGGCGCAGCAATTGCCGCGACGACACGTTGACCGACGCGAAGATCGGCTCGCGCGCGCGCATCGCGCGCTGCCACACCGCGAGCTGGCGCGCGGTCTGGTCCATCACGAACATGCCGAGATCGACGATCAGGCCGGTCTCCTCGGCGACGTTGATGAACTCCGACGGTGACATCCGGCCGAGCTTGGGATGGTCCCAGCGCACCAGCGCCTCGAAGCCGGCGATCGCGCGATCCTCCAGCCGCACGATCGGCTGGTACAGGATCGTGAGCTCCTGGCGCTCGATGGCGCGGCGCAAGTCGCTCTCCAAGGTCAGGCGGTCGGTCTTCCGCGCCCGCATCGCCGGCTTGTAGACGTCGATGCGGTCGCCGCCGATCCGCTTCGAATGATACATCGCAAGTTCGGCGTCCTTGATGATCTCGTCGGTCAGCGGCGCCGCCGGGTCGGACAGCGCAAGGCCGATCGAGGCGGTCAGGAAGATCTCGCGGTCGTTGAACGCGATCGGGGCGCGGATGGTCTTGCGGATGGTCTCGGCGAAATTGGTGATCCGCGCCGGGTCCTGCTCGGACAGAAGGATCAGGCCGAACTGATCGCCGGCCATGCGCGCCAGCGTGTCCTGCGGCTTGAGGATGCGGGTCAGACGGCGCGCCAGCGTCAGCAGGATGGAATCGCCGACCGCGATCCCGACGGAATCGTTGACCTGCTTGAAGCGGTCGAGGTCGATCACCATCAAGGTCGGCCGCAGGTTCGGCATGGTCTTGGCGAGGTTCGCCACCGCGCCGAGGCGGTCCATGAACAGCCGGCGGTTCGGCAGCCCGGTCAGGTTGTCATGCACCGAGTCGTGCAGCATCCGCTCTTCGGAGTTCTTGAACTCGGTGACGTCGGTCAGGGTGCCGACCACGCGCGAGACCTCGCCGTCGGAGCCGACCACCGGCCGCGCCTTCAGCGCGAACCACATGAAGTGACCGTCGGGCGTGCGCAGCCGGAAATCCTGCACCAGGCGGCCGCGGCGCTGGTCGAGCACGCTGTCGAGCGCGGCGCGGAAGCGGTCCTGGTCGAGCGGATGTAGCACCTCGAGCCATTTCGCCGCCGGGCCTTCCAGCGTGCCGCGCTTCAGACCGAGCAGCGCCTCGGTCTCCGGGCTGGTGAACACCTTGTCGGCGGAGACGTCCCAGTCCCAGATCAGATCGCCGGAGCCGGTCAGCGCCAAGGCGCGGCGCTCGACATCGGAGACGACGCCCGTGGTGGCGCCGCCGCCGGCGAAGGCGTGCTGCATTACCGTAAATCCAATGAGCATCACGATCAGCACCAGGCCGCCGAGCAGCGCTGGGCCGACGATGTCGTTGGTCACGGAACCCGCGACCGTCATGCCGGCCGCGACCACCCAGACCACCAGCAGGAACCAGGTCGGGATCAGCAGCACCGCGCGGTCGAAGCCGTGGGTCGACAGATAGACGATCAGCGCGAAGCCGGCGAAGGCGATCATGACCAGCGACATCCGCGCGATGCCGGAGGCGACCGCGGGATCGAACAGCGCCAGCGCCACCAGCGAGCCGAGGAAGACGAGCCAGCCGATCGTGATGTGCGAGTAGCGGACGTGCCAGCGACTGAGATTGAGGTAGGCGAACAGGAACACGAGCAACGTCGCCGCGAGGATCGCCTCGCCCGCCGCGCGCCAGACGCGCTCGGCGTTGTTCGACATGTCGAGCACCTTGCCCCAGAAGCCGAAGTCGACGCCGATATAGACCAGCACCGCCCAGGCCAGTGCCGCGGCGGCCGGGAACATGATGCTGCCCTTGACCACAAACAAGATCGTGAGCACGAGCGCGAGCAGGCCCGAGATGCCGATCACGATGCCTTGGTACAGCGTAAACGAGTTGACCTTGTCCTTGTAGGCGTCGGGTTCCCACAGATAGAGCTGCGGCAGCTTGTCGGTGCGCAGTTCCGCGACATAGGTGACGACGGCGCCGGGATCGAGCGTGATGCGGAACACGTCGGCTGTCGGGCTCTCCTGCCGCTCGGGACGATCGCCGACGGACGGCGTGATGGTCGCGATGCGCGACAGGCCGAGGTCGGGCCACAACAGGCCTGATGACACGATGCGATAGTGCGGCGCGACGATCAGGCGGTCGAGCTGGTCGTCGGTGTTGTTGGCGAGCGCGAACACCACCCAGTTCTGGCCGCCTTCACGGGCGCGAACTTCGATGCGGCGCACGATGCCGTCGGTTCCCGGTGCGGTGGAGACCTGGA
The DNA here is from genome assembly GCF_020889705.1 of Bradyrhizobium altum. Lineage (GTDB taxonomy): Bacteria > Pseudomonadota > Alphaproteobacteria > Rhizobiales > Xanthobacteraceae > Bradyrhizobium > Bradyrhizobium altum. The sequence goes on from NZ_JACMYP010000286.1 coordinate 4,660, forward strand.
TGCGGTCGGTTTCGCTTCGCTGATGGTCGAGAACCGCGGTGAGGTCGATCGCCGGCGCATCGCTGCGCACGCTGACCGCATCGATCGCATACGCGTCAGGCGCAGCGGCAAACATCATGAGGCCCAGCGCCAGCAGCGCAAGGCACCTGATCAGACGCAATGTCAGTACTCCGCGATCGACAAACTGCCCGGGCCCGGCGACCGGCCCGGAGGTGGCGCGATAAATGACACGAAAGCGAAGGGAATCAAAGGGTTTCCGCCCCTGCTTCCGCTGCGAGGGTTAAACCACCAACACAATTTTGCCAATATGTTCGCTGGTCTCCATGCGCCGGTGCGCGTCGGCGGCCTTTTCCAGCGGGAATGTGCTGTCCATCAGCGGTTTGACGCGGCCTTCGCGCAGCAGCGGCAGCACCTTTGCCTCGATTGCCGCGACCATCGCCGCCTTGTCCGCATTACTACGGGGGCGCAGGGTCGAGCCGGTGTGGTGCAGCCGCTTGACCATCAGCTTGGCAAAATTGGCTGTGGCCTTCGGTGTTCCCGACAGGAACGCGATCTGGACGATGCGGCCTTCGACGGCGGCAGCGTCATAGTTCCGGTCGATATAGTCGCCGCCCACCATGTCGAGGATGACATTGGCGCCGTTGCCGCCGGTCGCCTTTTTCACCGCCTCGACGAAGTCCTCGGTCTTGTAATTCACCGCGTAATCGGCGCCGAGCTTGAGGCAGGCGTCGGCCTTGTCCTGCGAGCCGACGGTCACGATCACCTTGGTGCCGAACGCCTTGGCAAGCTGGATCGCCATCGTGCCGATGCCCGACGAGCCGCCGTGAATCAGCAGCGTCTCGCCGGCCTTGAGCGCGCCGCGCTCGAACACATTGTGCCAGACGGTCATCAGCGTTTCCGGAATGGCGCCGGCTTCCTGCATCGTGAGCTGCGGCGGCACGGTCATCGCCTGCGCGTCCTGCGCGATGCAATATTGCGCGTAGCCGCCGCCGGCGACGAGCGACATCACCTTGTCGCCGATCTCATGCTTTGCGCCTTCGCCGAGCGCGACCACTTCGCCTGCGATCTCGAGGCCGGGCAGGTCGCTCGCGCCGGGCGGGGGCGGATAGGAGCCGGAGCGCTGCGCGACGTCAGGGCGATTGACGCCGGCGGCGGCGACCTTGACCAGGATCTCGCCGGGACCCGGCACTGGCAGCGCGCGGGTCTCTGGCACCAGCACCTCCGGGCCACCGGGCTTGCTGATGGCAACGACGGTCATTTGCGCGGGCAGGTTTGGCATGGTTCGTCCCTGGTCAGTGAAGAGGATTGGCTTGTGGCATACCGCCTTTTCCAACGAAGCGAAACGCCATTAAGTCCCGAACCGCCTCGTCAGATGGTCGGCTTTTTCGGGGGTGATTTTCTCGACCGGCAGGCCGAGCCTTGCGACCGGCGTGCCGGCACCACTGTCCAGCAACGGAATGAGTGGGCCATTGGGCCAGCGCGGCACGGCATCGTAGCGGCCGAGCGCGCCAAGCACGCGCTCCGCGAGATCAGGCACGATGCTCCACGCCAGCACGGCGCAGTGCGCGACAAGGTTGAGGCCCGTACGGGTGATGATCGCGGCGCGTGCCGGATCGGACTTGATCGCCGTCCATGGCGCGGTGTGTTGCAGGTAAGCGTTCGCGGTGTCCCAGATCGCGCGGGTCGTTGCCGCCGCGGCGCGAAACTCCAATGCGGTGTGATGGCGGTGCAGCGCTGCGATGCGCTGCTCCAGATCAAACGCGAGTTGCCGTTCGGCGTCACCGGGTGCGCCACCATCCGGGATGCGGCCGTCGAAGGCGCGATGCGCAAAGCTGATGATGCGGTTGGCGAGGTTGCCGAAGATATCGGCGAGATCCTTGTTCACATCGGCAACAAATCTCGCGACGGCAAAATCGGTGTCGGCGCTTTCGGGCGCGTTGGCGATCAGCCACCAGCGCCAGAGATCGGCCGGCAGTTCCTCCAGCGCCGCGTCGGTGAAGATGCCGCGCTTCCTGCTGGTCGAGAACTTGCCGCCCTCGTAATTGAGCCAATGAAATCCCTTGATCACATCGGCGGTCTTCCACGGCTCGCCGGAGCCGATCAGCGTCGCCGGAAAGCTCACGGTGTGGAACGGGATGTTGTCCTTGCCGAGAAACTGGATGTAGCTGACGTCGTCGGCCTGCCACCACCATTGCCGCCAGTCGCGGCCGGGCGCAGCTGCCGCCCATTCCTGTGTCGCCGCGATGTAGCCGATCGGCGCATCGAACCAGACGTAGAACACCTTGCCGTCAAAGCCCTCGCGCGGCACCGCGATGCCCCAGGCGAGATCGCGGGTGATGCAGCGATCGCGCAGCTCGGCATTGAGCCAGCTCTTCGCGGTCGACACCACGAAGGGCGGCCACCCGGTGCGGCTGTCGATCCAGGCGCCGATGCTGTCGACCAGCTGCGACTGGCGCAGGAACAGATGACGGCTGTCGCGGATCTCGAGCGCGCGGTCGCCTGACAGCGCCGAGCGCGGATCGATGAGGTCTGGCGGGTCAAGCAGCGTGCCGCAATGGTCGCACTGATCGCCACGCGCCGATCCATCGCCGCAATGCGGGCAGGTGCCGAGCACGTAGCGGTCGGGCAGGAAGCGCCGGTCGGCCGGCGACCACACCTGCCGCGACGAGCGCGCCTCGATCAGTCCGGCTGCGTCGAGCCGGCGATAGAAATGCTGCGTCAGCGCATGATTGTGCGGCGCGCTGGTGCGGCCGAAATGATCGAAGGACAGACCGAAGCGCCGGTAGATGTCGGCCTGGACGGCGTGCTGCGCATCGCAGAACTCCCTGATATCTTGCCCGGCCTCGACGGCGCCGAGCTCGGCCGGCGTGCCGTGCTCGTCGGTCGCGCAAATGAAGAGCACGTCGTGACCGGTCTGCCGGCGGAAGCGGGCGTGGACGTCGGCGGGCAGCAGCGAGCCGATCAGATTGCCGAGATGCTTGACGCCGTTCACATAAGGAAGGGCGCTGGTGATGAGAATTTTGGTCATGGGTTAGGGTCTTTCGCGTCTGGTGATGCCGACCCCGGTGCAATCAAATCGAAAATCAAAAAGCCCTCCCGCATGATCGGAAGGGCTTGGGGTCGGCTCATGCCTGGCGCGCAGGCGCACTATCCCGTCCGGTCAGACTCCTTGCGGTCGGGCCGGGGCATTCGCGTCAGATGTTGCGCGCACACGAAAGTCACTGCAAAATTCTCCTGCACAAGGACATTACCATCTCTGGACGCACGGCGCCAGAATCATCGCGGGGAGGACACATGCCGATTGAGGATGAGGACCGGCCGCGGAAGAAGATCACCCACGAGATCGGACAGGATCTCTCGCTGCTGTCGGTCGAGGAATTGACCGAGCGCATCGCGCTGCTCACTGCCGAAGTCGATCGCCTGAAAGAGGCAATGACGAAGAAGCGCGCGTCGAAGGACGCCGCGAACACGTTCTTCAAATCGTAGCGCTGCGACATCACAAGCGTCGTCCCGGACAAGCGAGCAAAGCGAGCGCGATCCGGGACCCATAACCACCGCTGTTTCTCGTCGCGTACGGCTGGGGCCACAGCTGCGCGCAACGCGGACATTGGTGGTTATGGGTCCCGGCGTTCGCCCGGACGACTCACGCGTATCAACGTGGACCTGTCCCAAACTAGGTCAATGGCCGACATGGCAAACAAAGCCTGAAGAAATCCGTTCATTTACGATCGGTTAAGCTTTCTCGATTATGACTGCATTGTCCTCGTTTGGACACCGAGTGGCTCCTGTCCACTCTGTTTGACGCCTCCCTGTTATCAACTTCAAAAGCCGCCGGAAACGGCGGCTCTTTTTTGTGCGTCCTATCCGTTGGAAACCATAAATCCGGTTGCGGCTGGACTCTTCGGCGCGCCCGCGCAATGATTTGTTCATCATAAGCTGGCGCGTCAGATGCCAGCGGGCGTTACGATGGTGTGAGGGCGTTAACCATGGCGGATCGTTCCCAGAACGAAGCCGGGCTTGTGCTGTTCAGTGAACGGCTGACCAATTCTGCGGCATTTGGCGTGCTGTTCCGGGAAGGCATGGATCTGGTCGAGCAGACCGCCGCCTATCTCGACGGCGACGGACGTGCCGAGGCCAAGGCGCTGGAACGCTCCGTCAGCCTGACCTATGCCACCGAGAGCATGCGCCTGACCACGCGGCTGATGCAGCTTGCCTCGTGGCTGCTGCTGCATCGCGCGGTCAAGGAAGGCGAGATGACGCTGACCCAGGCCAATCGCGAGAAGACCAAAGTGAAGCTGTCGGCCGCCGATCCCGGCCCGGTCGACATGGTGACCAAGCTGCCGGAGCAATTGCAGCAGCTGATCGCCCGCTCGATGGATCTGCAGGCGCGCGTCCGCCGCCTCGACACCACGATCCACGCGCCGGCGCCGGATCGCTCGTCGATCGGCAACCCGCTGGTGCCGCAGCTCAACCGGCTCAAGGCTGCGTTCGAGCAGTAAGATTCGAACCGTCAAATCAGTGTGAAACTTCAGTGCGGCGTGGTTTGGCCGGCCGCTGCGGCGTGTGCTGATCGATCACCTGCCGCAGCCGTATTACGGCCGCCTCCAGCTCCTCCGGTTCGAAGCCGCCGAAGCCGAGCATGAGGCCGGGCCGCGCTGCTGCCTCGTACATCGGTGAAATCGGCCGCACGACGATGCCGTCGGCAAGCGCTGACTTCGCCAATTGCACATCGTCGAAGCCTTGCGGCAGCCACAGCAGCAGATGCATGCCCTGGTCGCTCGGCTGCAGCGTGACGCGATCAGGCATGTGACGCGTCAGCGATGCGATCAGTGTCGCGCGGCGCGCGGCGTAGACGCCGCGGATGCGCCTGATATGCGCTTCGAACAGCCCCTCACGCATGTAGGCCGCCAGCACATGCTGGTCGGCGGTCGGTGAATGCCGGTCGAGCAGCGCCCGCGCGCCGGCGAAGGCGTCGATCAGGGGTAGAGGCGCCACGACGTAGCCGAGCCGCAGCGAGGGAAACAGCACCTTGCTCAGCGTGCCCAGATAGATCACGCGTGACGGCGCGAGCCCCTGCATCGACGGGAAAGGATGACCCGCATAGCGCAACTCGCTGTCATAATCGTCCTCGATGATCCACGCATTGCTTCGCTGCGCCCACGCCACCAGCGCGTTGCGGCGGGCCATGCTCATCGGCATGCCCAGCGGGTACTGATGCGAAGGCGTCACGAAAGCCGCGTGCGCATTCGGGCACGCTGCGATGGCGGCGTCGACGTCGATGCCCTGCGCATCGACGCTCACGCGCGTGGTGACGAGATCGAGATCGTCGAGCACGGCGGTCATGCCGGGATAGGCCGGATCCTCGGTCCACACCCGATCGCCCCCCGACAGCAGCACGCGGCCGGCGAGATAAAGGCCCTGCTGCGTGCCGGCCGTGATCACGACCTGCTCGGGCTCGCAATGCACCGCGCGGGATTTGCGCACATAGTCGGCGATCGCCTGCCGCAGCACCATCAGGCCGCGTGGATCGCCATAGCTTGCCGGCGCTGCCGCGTGCGATGCTCGCACGCGGTTGCCAAGGCGACGCCAATTGTCGTCGGGCGCGACGGCGCCTCCGGGGACCGCGATCGCAAACGGGATTTCCGGCATCGGCGTGAAGGCCGCCACAACCTTGGCAAGTCGCACCGCGCGCGGCGGCAACTCGATCGGCGCAGTCTTGTTCGGGCTGCGGCCAGCCGGTGGGCGGACCGGCCGTGCTTGCTCTGTAAGCGTCGGCGCGACGCGGGTGCCGGCGCCGACCTGCGATTCCAGATAGCCCTCGGCCTGCAATTGCCCGAAGGCTTCCGTCACCGTGCCGCGCGCCACGCCGAGCGAGGCCGACAGCGCGCGGGTCGAGGGCAGATATTCTCCGGCCTTCAGTTCGCCGTTGGCGATGGCGGCGCGCAGGGCCCGCGCGATCTGACGCCCG
>NZ_JACMYP010000287.1 GCF_020889705.1 Bradyrhizobium altum
GCCCAGAGCGGGGCCACGCGTGGCTGGGCGGGGATCGCGGCGGAGAGCGGCTATGCCGACCAGGCGCATCTCGCACGGGAGTTCGTCGAATTCGCAGGGGAACCGCCCACTGCGTGGGCGCGCCGGCAGGCGCTGACCGACCGCCGGCTGGTTCACGCCGACGACGGGTTGCTCGACGGGTAACAAACCTTCAAGCCGCAGCCGCATCGGCTCGTGCAGAGTGGCGCCGTCAGCCAAAAAGGTGAGCCACCATGAAGCACGACATCGAACCGCCCCGCATCTATCCCACCCTGCGCTGCATGGACGCTGAGGCGATGATCGCCTGGCTCAAGACGGTGATCGGATTCACCGAGCGCGTGGTCTATCGCGACGGCGGCGTGATCCACCACGCTGAGCTCGCCTACGGTTCCTCGATGCTGATGCTGGGGCAGAGCCGCGACGATGCCTATGGCAGGCTGGTCGGCGATGCCACCGGCCGCCGCACCGATTCAATCTACATCGCCGTCGACGATCCCGACGCTCTGCATGCGAAGGCCCGGGCGGCGGGTGCCAAGATCGAAATGGAACTGCGTGACACCGACTATGGCAGCCGCGATTTCGCCTGCCGTGACCCGGAAGGAAATCTCTGGAGCTTCGGCACCTATTGGCCGAAGGCGCACGAGAAGCCGCTGCCGTGAAACGACAGCAGCAAGCTCACAGCTTCAGGGCCGGCGCCGGACCGATCAGACCGTGATGTCGGCGCTCGGAGCGGCCTTGGCGCCGCCCTTGGAAACACCGACCAGCGCCGGACGCAGGATGCGATCGCCGATCATGTAGCCGGCCTGGACGACCTGCACCACGGTGCCCGACGGCACCGAGGTGTCCGGCACCTCGAACATCGCCTGCTGGAAGTTCGGATCGAACTTCTCGCCGATCGGATCGAACTTCTTGACGCCGTTCTTCTCCAGCGCGTTGAGCAGCGACCGCTCGGTCAGCTCGACGCCTTCGATCAGCGCCTTCAGGCCGGGATCGGCGGATTCCTTGGTCTCGGCCGGCACGGCATCGATCGCGCGCTGCAGATTGTCGGCGATATCGAGCACGTCGCGGGCGAAGCCGGTGATGCCGTAGGTCTTGGCGTCGGCAACCTCGCGGCGGGTGCGCTGACGGAGGTTCTCCATCTCGGCCAGCGTGCGCAGCGTCCGGTCGCGCGCCTCGGCGAGTTCCTTGGCCAGCGCCTCAGCCGATCCCGCCTCGGGATCGTCAGGCATGATGTAAGGCTTCGAGACCACGGGTTCACCCGTCGGCGCCGAATTCTCGGTGTTGTCATTGGCCCGGTTCGGATCGGTCATGGCTTGCCTTCTCGAAAACTCGCGTCGGTTCAAATCTTGGGGATTGCTGCCCGGGATATCGTGCTTTGAGCGGCGAAAATCAAGCGCAACATACCGGTCTCAGGCATTGGGATCTCCGGTTCGGGCGAAGAAAACCCGTCAAATGAAGGCGAAATCCAGTCCGCTCAGCCACCCAGCATCTTGCTGACGATGCGCGCGGCATAATCCACGGTCGGGATCACCCGCGCATAGTTCAGCCGCGTCGGTCCGATCACGCCGAGCACGCCGACGATCCGGCCCTGGGCGTCGCCGTAGGGCGCGATGATGGTGGAGGAACCCGACAGCGAGAAAAGCTTGTTCTCCGAGCCGATGAAGATCCGCACGCCCTCGCCGCGCTCGGCACGGCCGAGCAGATCGATGACGCCGCGCTTGGTCTCGAGATCGTCGAACAGCGACTTGATCCGCTCGAGATCGTCCAGCGCATGCAGATCCTCGAGCAGATTGGCGTGACCGCGCACGATCAGCTGGCGGTCCTCGCTCTCGCCGCCGGACCAGCTCGCGATGCCGGCCGCGACGACCTTTTGCGTGAGCTGATCGAGCTCGGCGCGGTTTTGCGTCAATGCGGTCTCGAGCTCGAGCCGCGCTTCTGCGAGCGTCCGGCCACGAATCCGCGCATTGAGGAAATTGGTCGCTTCGGTCAGGGCCGAGGACGGCACGCCCGGCGGCAGCGCCAGCACTCGGTTTTCGACCTGGCCGTCTTCGCCGACCAGCACGACCAGCGCCTTCTCCGGCTCCAGCCGCACGAATTCGATGTGCTTCAGCCGCGCGTTCGACTTCTGCGTCAGCACCACAGCCGCGGCACGGGTCAGCCCCGACAGCCGCGTCAGCGCTTCGCCGAGCGCCGCCTCGACCGATTGCGCACGGCCGACGGCCGCAAGCTGGGTCTGGATCGATTGCCGCTCGGCCTCGGTGAGGTCGCCGACCTGCATCAGGGCGTCGACGAAGAAACGCAGGCCGAGTTCGGTCGGCAGCCGGCCCGCGGAGGTGTGCGGCGCATAGATCAGGCCGAGCTGTTCGAGGTCCGACATCACATTGCGGACCGAGGCCGGCGACAGCGGTAATGCGATCAGCCGCGAGATATTGCGCGAACCGACCGGCTCGCCGGTCGCGAGATAGCTTTCGACGATTTGACGAAAAATGTCGCGCGAACGCTCGTTGAGCTGGGCGAGCCCGGCATGCGGCGCGATCAGGCCTATCGGATCGTGGTGCGTCACACTCCAGTCCTTCACAATTGCTGCCTAATCTGTCGCTCCCGGAGGCCGGTGACAAGCATACATTCGGCCCCCCGGCAGCGGACCATACCCGGGCCGAAAACCCTTGCCGCTGCCCCTTCCCGCTCCTACAAGCACGCCCAACCCACTTTCTCGGAATTCTGGAGGATTTCCAATGCGGCCAAGCCGCCGTGCGCCCGATGAACTGCGTCCCGTGTCGCTGGAACGCGGCGTCGTCAAATATGCCGAGGGTTCCTGCATGGTGAAGTTCGGCGACACCCATGTGCTGGTGACCGCCACGCTGGAAGAGCGGTTGCCGCCGTGGCTGAAGGGCCAGGGCCGCGGCTGGGTCACTGCTGAATACGGCATGCTGCCGCGCGCCACCCTGGAACGCACCCGCCGCGAGGCCTCCGCCGGCAAGCAGGGCGGCCGCACGGTCGAGATCCAGCGGCTGATCGGCCGCTCGCTGCGCGCAGCCGTCGACCTCGAGGCGCTCGGCGAGCGCCAGATCACGGTCGATTGCGACGTCATCCAGGCCGATGGCGGCACCCGCACCGCCTCGATCACCGGTGCCTGGGTGGCGCTGGCCGACTGCATCAACTGGATGAAGACCCGCAACATGCTGAAGACCAACGTGTTGCGCGACAATGTGGCGGCGATCTCCTGCGGCATCTACCAGGGCACGCCGGTGCTCGATCTCGACTATGCCGAGGACTCCGAGGCCGACACCGACGCCAATTTCGTCATGACCGGCGACGGCCGCATCATCGAGGTGCAGGGCACCGCCGAGAAGACGCCGTTCTCGGAAGGTGAATTCCTGGCGCTGATGGCACTGGCGCGCAAAGGTGTCGCGCGTCTGGTCGACTTGCAAAAGATCGCGGTGGCGTAGTCAGATCGCTCATGCACCGCCGAATCACCGGAAGGCTCGTCATCGCCACCCATAATCCCGGCAAGCTCGCCGAGATGCGGGAACTGCTGGCGCCGCACGGCGTGGAGGCGGTGTCGGCCGGCGAGCTCGGTCTCGCCGAGCCCGAGGAGACCGGCGACAGCTTTCGCGCCAACGCCGCGATCAAAGCCATCGCGGCCGCGAAGGCGACGGGACTGCCCGCTTTCGCCGACGATTCCGGCCTCGTGGTCGACGCGCTCGACGGCGCACCCGGGATCTATTCGGCGCGCTGGGCCGGCGAGGGCAAGGACTTCATGGCGGCGATGACGCGGATCGAGCGCCTGCTGCAGGAGCGCGGCGCCACCGCGCCGGACCGCCGAAGTGCGCATTTCGTCTCCGCGCTGTGCGTGGCCTGGCCCGACGATCACCTCGAAGAGGTCGAGGCCCGCGCCGACGGAACCCTGGTCTGGCCGCCGCGCGGCACCGCCGGATTCGGCTATGATCCGGCTTTCCTGCCCGACGGGTATAGGCGGACCTTTGGCGAGATGAGCAGCATCGAGAAGCACGGCCTGCCGCCGCTCGGGCTCGGCCTGTCGCATCGCGCCCGCGCCTTCGTGAAGCTCGCGGAGATCTGCCTTGAGCCACGCTGAACGAGAAGCTTTCGGCGTCTACGTGCACTGGCCGTTCTGCCTGTCGAAATGCCCGTATTGCGATTTCAACAGCCACGTCCGGCACGCGCCGGTCGACGAGGCGCGCTTCGTGCGCGCGTTCGCCCGCGAGATCGAGACCACCGCCGCGCGGGTGCCGGGACGCGAAGTGTCGTCGATCTTCCTCGGCGGCGGCACGCCCTCGCTGATGCAGCCGCAAACCGTCGGCGCCGTGCTCGATGCGATCGGCAAGCACTGGCAGGTCTCGCGCGACGTCGAGGTGACGCTCGAGGCCAATCCGACCAGCGTCGAGGCGACGCGCTTTCGCGGCTATCGCGCAGCCGGCGTCAATCGCGTCTCGCTCGGCGTACAGGCACTGGACGATGCTTCGCTGAAGGCATTGGGCCGCCTGCATACCGCGCGCGAGGCGCTCGACGCGGTTGCGATCGCGCGCTCTGCGTTCGACCGTTACTCGTTCGATCTGATCTACGCGCGGCCCGACCAGACGCCGCAGATGTGGGCCGATGAATTGAAGCAGGCGATCTCGGAAGCGGCCGAGCACCTGTCGCTCTATCAGCTCACGATCGAGGAAGGCACACCGTTCTTCGGGCTGCATGCCGCCGGCAAATTGCAGACCCCGGATGAAGCGACCGCGCGCGCGCTCTACGACGTGACGCAGGAGGTCTGCGCCCGCGAGGGATTGCCGGCCTACGAGATCTCCAACCACGCCCGCGCCGGCGCCGAGTGCAAGCACAACCTGGTCTATTGGCGCGGCGAGCAATATGCCGGCATCGGCCCCGGCGCGCATGGAAGGCTCGACATCGACGGTGTCAGGCACGCGACCGCGACCGAGCGGCGCCCCGAGGCCTGGCTGTTGAACGTCGAGGAGCGCGGTCATGGCGTCGTCACCGATGACAGCCTCAACAGCGAAGAACGCGCCGACGAATTTCTCTTGATGGGGCTGCGGCTCGCCGAGGGCATCGATCCCAGCCGCTATGCGAAGCTTTCCGGCCGAAAGCTCGATCCGCACCGGATCGCGATGCTGCGCGAGGAGGGCGCGATCGCCGTCGATGCCGACGGACGGCTGCGCGTGACCAAGTCGGGATTCCCGGTGCTCGACGCGGTCGTTGCGGATCTCGCCGCCTAGAGCCTATCCCGTTCCGATTGAATCGGAACGGGCTCTAGATTCTTGTTTTGACGCGTTTTCTTCACGCGAATCGGAATCCACTTCGCTCGAAAACGCTCTAGGTGCACGCTGCCAGAATATCGAAAACAACCCCATGCAAAGTAGCGGGCGGGTGCCGGCGCTCGACAAGGCAGCTTGACCGCCTGACGAAATTAAGCGCCAAAGCTCTTCGGCGAGCCGGCGACCGGCGTGCCGCCGCCGGACGCCACCTTCATGACCGCCAGGCCGCGCTCATTGGTGCCGTCGGAGCGGAAGCGGAACAGGCCGTCGATGCCGGCAAAGCCGGATGGATTGGTCAGCGTCTCCGGTGCAAAACGCTGCGCGCCCTGGGTGCGCGCCAGCGCCGCCATCAGCGCCACGGCGTCATAGGCAAGCGTCGCAGTGCGCACCGGCTCGCCGGCGAATTTGGTGCGATAGCGGCCGGCGAAGCCGCGGAAGCCGGACGGATCGGGCGCGGCGTAGAGGCCGCCCTGCAGGACCGGACTCGCGAACACCCGCGGATTGTCCCACAGCCCGGTGCCGAGTAGCTGGATGTTGCGCAGATTGGCACCCGCTGCAGTGAGTGCGTCGGCGGTCGCGACCACCGAATCGCCGTCGTCGGCGAGCAGCAGCGCATCGGCTTGGCCGAGCGCCTGGGCCACGGTCCGCGCCGGCGTCGCGCGATCGGCGCCATATTTCTCGAATGCGACGACGCGGCCGTTCTTGCGGCCGACCGCCTGCTTGAATGCGGCCTCGACCACGTTGCCATAGGCGTTGTCCGGCACCATCGCGGCGAACGAGCGTTTTCCGATCCCGGCGGAATAATCGACGATCCGGTTGATGTCGGACTCCGGCAGGAAGCTCAGCAGATAGACGCCGTGCCCGGCGACGCTCGAATCGGTGGAGAATGCGATCACCGAGGTGCCGCGCGGCCGCGTCAGTTGCGCGGTAGCCGGCACCGAGCCTGCGAACAGCGGTCCCAGAATGATCTCGGCGCCCTCGGATAGCGCCTGCTGGGAGCCCTGCGCCGCGCCCTGCGGGCTGCCGCCATCGTCCTTGATCAGGAGCTGAATGTTCGGATTCTGGAATTCCGCGAGCGCCATTTCGGCGGCGTTCCGCATCGACTGCGCGGCGAGCCCGGCATTGCCGGAAGCCGACAGCGGCAGGATCAGCCCGATCTTGACTTGCCCGGTGCCGACCGCTTGCGGCTGTTGCGGCGGGCCGGCCGGACCGGCTTCCTGGTTGCCTCCGAACGGGCTGGAAAACTGGCTCAAGCTCTGCTGGATGCCGGAACAGGCGCTCAGCAACGGCGCACCCACGAGCAGACCAAGCGCAGTTCGCCGGGTCGTGCCCGACGGCGGGGACATGCGGTGATGCGGGCCTGCCATCGTCTCTCTTCTCTTGACCGACCAGGATCGGCCAGGACTCCATCCAGCTCTGATGAGGCGGGTGGATTCAGGCATATTGTCGGCGAATAGTTAACTAAAACAAAAGGATTATGGCCTCGCGGCGCCGTTGCCGCGGCTCCCGTTTCCCTCAGCAACCGCCTACCGTCATCGCAGTTTCCGGATGTGGCGCAAGTGCTGCCATCCCTCTAGATTGGCATTATGCGCGCAAAAGCCAGTTCCCTCCACCATTCCGATGCCACGACAGGCACTGCGGCCAGAACCTTTTCGATCGGCGGCCAGCAGCTGGCGGCGCCAAAGGCCGCGCCCGGGCTCCATCTGGTGGCGACCCCGATCGGCAACCTCGGCGACATCACCCTGCGCGCGCTGGAAACGCTGGCGGGCGTCGACGTCATTGCCTGCGAGGACACCAGGATCACGCGCCGGCTGACCGAGCGTTACGCAATCACCGTCGAACTGGCGCTCTACCACGAGCACAACGCGGCCCAGGCCCGGCCCAAGATCCTCGAGCGGCTGGCGCAGGGCGCCTCGATCGCGCTGGTTTCCGATGCCGGCACGCCGCTGATCTCCGATCCCGGCTTCAAGCTGGTGCGCGACGTCTGCGCCGCCGGGCATGCCGTCACCGCGGTGCCGGGACCGTCGTCGGTGCTATCAGCGCTGTCGGTTGCGGCGCTGCCGACCGACCGGTTCTTCTTCGAGGGATTTTTGCCGGCGAAGGAGCACGCGCGCCGCGCGCGGCTTACCGAGCTCGCCCGGATCGATGCGACGCTCGTGATGTTCGAATCGGGCAATCGCGTGCAGGACACGCTGCGCGATCTCGCCGCGATCATGGCTGGGCGCGATGCGGCGATCTGCCGCGAGCTGACCAAACTGCACGAGGAGGTCAAGCGCGCGCCGGTGGCCGAGCTTGCGGCAGGCGCGGACGCGCTGGAGACGCGCGGCGAGTTCGTGCTCGTGATTGGACCGCCGGCCGATGATGCCGGGGTGATGGGCCAGGAAGCGCTCGACGACCTCCTGCGCGCGCAGCTTGGCCGCGGCAGCGTCAAGGATGCGGTCGCGCATGCGGTCGAGCTGTCGGGCCGGCCGCGCCGCGAGGTCTACGCGCGCGCCCTCGAGCTTGCGAAGACCATCGGGGACGGCGATGGCGAAGACTGACAGCGCCTCGCCCGAACGCGTCGCCGCGTTCCGCACCGGCCTATCGGCCGAGAGCCGCGCCGCGGCCCTCCTGATCGCCAAGGGCTATCGCATCCTGGCAAGGCGCTTCCGCACCCCCTATGGCGAGATCGACCTGGTGGTGCGCCGGCGCAATCTGCTCGCCTTCGTCGAGGTCAAGGCCCGTGCCAGCCTCGATGACGCCGCCTATGCGGTGACGCCGCGCCAGCAGCAGCGCATCGTCAATGCCGCCCAGGCCTGGCTGATGGCGCATCCCGAACATGCCGGATTTGATCTCAGATTCGACGCCGTGCTGATTGCGCCGAAGAGCCTGCCGCGCCATCTGTTAGCGGCATTCGACGCAAGCCCTTAAAGTTACCCTCAGACCTCGCGGGATACGCTTATGAAATTGAAGATCGCCGTCCAGATGGATCCCATCGCGCGCATCAACATCCGCGGCGATTCGACCTTTGCGCTGCTGCTCGAGGCGCAGAAGCGCGGCCACGGCATTTCCTACTACACGCCCGACAAGCTGTCGCTGCGCGGCGAGGAGCTGGTGGCGCCGGTGCAGTCTCTCACCGTGCGCGACGAGGTCGGCGATCACTTCACGCTGGGCGAGCCGAAGCGGGAGGCCCTCAACGGCTTCGACGTCGTGCTGCTGCGGCAGGACCCGCCGTTCGATCTCGCCTACATCACCTCGACGCATTTCCTCGAGCGCATCCATCCGAAGACCCTGGTCGTCAACGATCCGGCCAGCGTGCGCAACGCGCCGGAGAAGCTGTTCGTGATGAATTTCCCGCAGCTGATGCCGCCGACCCTGATCTCGCGCGACCTCGACGAGATCAACGCCTTCCGCGACCAGCACGGCGCCGTCGTCATGAAGCCGTTGCACGGCCATGGCGGCGCCGCGGTCTTCCGCGTGATGCCGCAGGACATGAACTTCGGCTCGCTGTTCGACATGTTCTCGGTCACCTTCAAGGAGCCCTGGGTGATCCAGCGCTTCCTCCCCGAGGTGAAGCATGGCGACAAGCGCATCATCCTGGTCGACGGCGAGTTCGCCGGCGCCGTCAACCGCGTGCCGGCGGCCGACGATCTGCGCTCCAACATGGTGCGGGGCGGTGCGGCCAAGGCGACCGAGCTCTCGGATCGCGAGCGCGAAATCTGCGCCACTGTCGGGCCCGCGTTGCGCGAACTTGGCCTGCTGTTCGTCGGCATCGACGTGATCGACGGCAATTTGACCGAGATCAACGTGACCTCGCCGACCGGCATCCGCGCCATTCAGCGGCTCAACGGCCCGGACGTCGCAGCGATGATCTGGGATACCATCGAGAAGAAGCGCGCCGCGAAATAATCCTCCCTTGTGCGATGCACATGCAGGTTGAACTCTAGCCGGAGTTCGACCGCGCCTGCGTTCGCCTTATTCTACTTGCCAGCTTGCGCAGGCGAAGGCAGCATCCTCTTGCCTGCGTCAGGTCAAGCGGCGGGCCAACGCGGGCGACAACGCGAAAATCTCATAAAAAATTGTGGAGGAAGACGTTATGACGCTCAATGTCTCACGACGATCCTTGCTCGCGCTCGGTGCCGGTCTCGGCGCCAGCACACTACTCGGCGGCACCGCACAGGCGCGCGCGCCGAAGCTCGGCACGCAAACACCCTATTGGCACCGCTTCGAGCTCGGCGATGCCGAAGTGACCGTCGTCTCCGACGGGCCGCTTCCGCTCGGCGATCCTTCCGGCACCTTCACCGGCGTGCCGAAGGAAGAAGTGAAGAAGATGCTCTCCGACAATTTCCTCTCGCCCGACAATGTCGTGCTCGAGCAGAATTCGCCGATCGTCAACATGGGCGACAGGCTGATCCTGTTCGATACCGGCATGGGCACCTCGAAGGCCTTCGGTCCGACCACCGGCCGGCAGCAGAAGAGCATGCAGGAAGCCGGCATCAAGCCGGAAGACATCGACGCCGTCGTGCTGTCGCACGCGCATATCGATCATATCGGCGGCATTGTCGGCGCCGACGACAAGCCGCTGTTCCCGAATGCGCAGTACTACATCGCGCAAAGCGATCTCGATTTCTGGACCGACGAAGGCAAGATGGGCAGTCCGTTGAAGGACTTTGTCGTGCATGCCCGCAAGAACCTGCTGCCGGTGCGCGACCGCATCGTGTTCTTCAAGGACGGCCAGGAGTTCCTGCCCGGCGTGCAGGCGATCGCGGCGCCCGGCCACACCGTGGGCCACACCATCTTCATGGTGAGCTCGGGCGGCAAATCCTTTGCCTTCCTCGGCGACCTCTCGCATCACGCGGTGCTGCTGCTGGAGCGGCCGCGGATGGAATTCTCCTACGACACCGATCCGAAGCAGGCGGCGAACTCGCGGGTCAAGCTGCTGGAGATGCTGGCCGCGAACAAGACGCCCGTGATGTCCTATCACTTCGCCTGGCCGGGCTACGGCCACGTCGCCAAGGCCGGCGAGGGCTTCCACTATTATCCGGAACCGATGCAGATGACGCTGTGACAGCGGCGCATCCGGGAGCGGCGCAGGTCGCCCCCGGATGTTCCCTTAATGTTCTTGCGCTGGGAAGCCCGCTCCGCTACCTTGGGTGGCGGAAGATAGGGGCAGCATGGTCCAGCGGGTTTCCACCGTCGCATTCGAGGGGATCGAGGCTCGCGCGGTCGACGTGCAGGTGCAGGTCGCGCCCGGATTGCCGGCATTCGCCATCGTCGGCCTGCCCGATAAGGCGGTGTCGGAGGCGCGCGA
>NZ_JACMYP010000288.1 GCF_020889705.1 Bradyrhizobium altum
CGCCGCCGGCCGATGCGCTCCACCTTGCCGGGCCGGTCGTCGTAGCGCAGCGATGCGGCAGCCATGCCGATCGCGGCCGCACGCCAGGCGTCCTGCCGCACCTCGCCGATCTGGCCGTTCAGCTGCTGGAACGCGCTGTTGAGCTGGTTGACGTTGACCGCGTCGGTGCCGGCGATACCCGCCGCCACGTTGCTGATGGTGACCGGCCCGCTGCTGCCGCTATTCAGCGTCACCTTGTTGGTGGTGTTGCCGGAGGCATCGGTGTCGTAGCGGATCGAGCCGCTGGAAACCGCCTGGAGCTGGCTGACATTGACCGCATCGGTCGCAGCCGAGCCGGCGGCAACATTGGTGACGCGGCGTTCGGCCCCGGCCGAGCCGACCGACACTTCGCCGGTCGCAACCCCCGCGACGCTCTTGCCGACGACGGGCGTATAGGCCGCATCGCTCAGATTGGCCGTGGTGGTCGAGTTCGCACCGAGCGCCAGCGAGTTGGCCGAAGTCGCCTTGGCGCCGGCGCCGATCGCCACCGAGTTGGCGCCCGATGCGGCCGAGCCGTTGCCCATCGACACTGCGTTCGCGCCGCTTGCGACCGATTGCGGTCCGATCGCGACGCTCTCCGCGCCGGTGGCGGAGGAATCCGCCGCGGTGGAGTTGGCGTGGAAATACTTGATGCCGCCGCTGCCGGTCGAGATGTTGTTGACCGTCGTATAGAGAGCGTCGAGCGAGGTGTTGGTGGCCCAGAGCTGCGAGCCGTTGATCGCGTCCGTCGAGGTCGCGCTGATCTGTCCCGCGGCCACGTTGGTGACGGTGCGTTCCGCCCCGGCGCTGCCGACGCTGACGGTCGAGGTCGGCGCCGTGCCGGCGAAGGCGTAGGTGGTGCCGCCGATCGTTGTGTTCTTGGTCGCGACCACCGTCTGTGTGGTCGAATTGGCGCCGAGCGCAACGTCGCCGGCCTGCGCCGTCGCCTTGGCATTCGGGCCGAGCGCAACGCTGGTCGGGTTGGTGGTCTGGGATCCGGCGCCGATCGACACCGACTGGATGCCGCTGGCCTGCGCATTGGTTCCGAACGCGATCGAGTCGGCGAAGTTGGATACCGAATTCTGGCCGATCGCAATGCCGCCGGGCGCAGTCTGCTGCACGGTCGCGCCAAACCCCATGCCGATGCCGTTGTCGCCATTGACCACGGTCTGCGGCCCCACCGCGACCGAGTTGTTACCGACCGCGAGCGAGTCGGCGAGCGTCGAATTGGCGTGGAAGTATTTCGTCGTCGTGGTCGCGAACGACGACAGGGCGCCGGTCAGCTGCCGCACGGTGACGACGTCGCTCGACTGGGTGCCGTCGGCCACATTGGTGATCTGGCGATAGCTCGTCGCATTGCCGACCGACACCGCGCCGAGCAGCGCGAGATCGGTCGTGTTGTAGGGGATGATGGTGCCGCCGATCGTGCCGGAAGCCGGCGCGAGCGCGCGGTTGGAGATCGAACCCGAGCCGATCGCGACGCCGCCGGCGACCGTGGCCTGGGTGTTGAAGCCGAGCGCCGTGGAATTGGCGGCGGTTGCCGACGCGGCGATGCCGGCGGCCATCGAATTCGCACCGGTCGCACCGTTGTTGGTGTAGTTCGCCTGCTGGGTGCCACCGTCGTTGACGCTGTAATAATGCGTCAGGCCGTTGCTGACGATGGTCGAGAGGCTGTCGATCGCCGAGGTGGCGGCAAACAGCTGCGAACCGTTGATCGCATCGGTCGAGCCGTTGCTGATCCGTCCGGCCGCGACGTTGGTGATGGTGCGTTCGCTGCCGACCGAGCCGACGCTGACAGTCGAGAGCGGCGTCGTGCCGGCGAAGCTGTAGGCGGTGGTGCCGATGGTGATGCCTGACGTGCCGACCGCCGTGGTGGTCTGGCTGCCCGAGCCGAGTGCGATATCGTTAGCGTTTGTGGCACTCGCACCGTTTCCGATCGACACCGAGCCGCTGCCGGTCGCAGTCGACACCGGTCCGATCGCGACCGAGTTGGTGCCGACGGCGGAGGAATCCGCCAGCGTCGAGTTGGCGTGGAAATACTTGATGCCGCCGCCGGTGTTGATGTTGTTGACGGTGGTCGCGAGACCGTCGACGGCCTGGTTGGTGGACCAGAGCTGCGAGCCGTTGACCGCATCCGTCGAGCTGTTGTTGAGCCGTCCCGCGGCCACGTTGGTGATGGTGCGCTCGGCACCGACCGCACCGACGCTCACCGTCGAGGCCGGCGTGGTGCCGGCAAAGCTGTAGGTCGTGCCATTGATCACCGTATTCGGGGTACCGACCGCCGTGGTGGTCTGGCTGCCCGAGCCGAGCGCGACGTCATTGGCATTCGCGGCGGTCGCGCCGTTGCCGATCGATACCGAGCCGGCGCCGGTGGCGGTCGACACCGGGCCGATCGCAACCGAATTGGTCCCGACCGGAGACGAATCGGCCAATGTCGAATTGGCATGGAAATACTTGATGCCGCCGCCGGTGTTGATGTTGTTGACGGTGCTGGCGAGGCCGTCGACCGCCTGGTTGGTCGCAAACAGTTGCGACCCGTTGACCGCATCCGTCGACCCATTGTTGAGCCGCCCGGCGGCGACATTGGTGATGGTGCGCTCGGCACCGACCGCGCCGACGCTGACGGTCGAGCCCGGCGTCGTGCCGGCGAAGCTGTAGGTGGTGCCGTTGATCACCGTGTTGGGCGTACCGACTGCTGCGGTCGTGACGCTGCCGGAGCCGAGTGCGACCGCATTTGCGTTCGAGGCATTGGCATTGGCGCCAAGCGCGAGGGCATTCGCGACGCCGGCATTCGCATTGACACCGAGAGCGGACGCCTGAACGCCGGCGGCCACCGAGTTCTGGCCGATCGCGGTGCTGGACGTGGCCGAGGCCTGGGCATTGGGTCCGATCGCGGTGCTGAACTGGCCTGTCGCCTTGGAGATGTATCCCAACGCCACTGAGTCGAGCGCCGATGCAGTAGATTGGTAGCCGGCGGCGATCGCATTGTCGGCGCTGGCGGCCGAGGCGTTACCAACCGAGATGGAGTTGGTGCCGGTCGCGGTCGACACCGGGCCGACCGCAACCGAGTCGGTCCCCACCGCGGAGGAATCGGCCAGCGTCGAATTGGCGTGGAAGTACTTGATGCCGCCGCCGGTGTTGATGCTTTCGATCGCCTGGTTGGTGGCAAACAGCTGCGAGCCGTTGACCGCATCCGTCGAAGAGTTGCTGAGCCGCCCGGCCGCGACATTGGTGATGGTGCGCTCCGCGCCGACCGCGCCGACGCTGACCGTCGAGGCCGGCGTGGTGCCGGCGAAGCTGTAGGTGGTGCCGTTGATCACGGTGTTCGCGGTGCCGACTGCAGCAACGGTGACGCTGCCGGAGCCGAGTGCGACATCGCCGGATTTTGCCGCTGCGGTTGCGCCGTTGCCCAGTGCGATATTGCCGACAAGACCGGCGGCGCCAGCGGTGGAGCCGTTGCCGAGCGCCACGGAGCCCTGCCCGATCGCCTTGTTGTTGTTGCCGATCGCGACTGCGCCGTTGGCCTGGTTGGCGGCGGTGGCGCTCGCCGTGCCGTCGCTGTTGGCGATGTTGTTCGCGCCGCCGGTGAAGGCGCCGGTGCCGCTCGCATAGCTAGGATCGCCGATCGCCACCGCGCCGTTGCCAAAGGCGGTGTTGTTCGCGCCGATCGAGACCGCCTGGCCGCCGGTCGCCACCGCGTTGGTGCCCAAGGCCACCGCGTTGCCGGAACTGGCCGCGGCATTGTTTCCGATAGCGATGGCGCTTGTAGCCGACGCCTTGGCGCCGATGCCGAGCGCGGTACTGGTGATTCCGCTGGCGTTGGCGCTGACGCCGGCCGCGAGAGAGTTGTCTCCTGCCGCGCTCGCTCCAGATCCGAATGAGGAGGAGTTTTGGCCGCTGGCAACGGCTGTGTTGCCAACCGCAGTGCTCGCGGCGGCGCTCGCATTTGAGGCAGTGCCGATCGCCAGCGAACTCGTACCGGCGGCACTGGCCCCAACGCCGGTCGCGATCGAACTGATGCCGGCGGATGCCGCATTGTTACCGATCGCGATGCCGCCGGTCGCCGCACTGTTGACGATCGCGCCCGATCCGATTGCAACCGAGCCGCCGGTGCTCTGCGCTTGTGCCTGATTGCCCACGGCGACGCTGAAATCTGCCGTCGCCTGGGCGAGATTGCCCCCGGCAAACGAACCAACGCCCGACGCGGTGGATTGCTTGCCCAGCGCTGTGGCATTCACACCGCTCGCGACGGACGACCAGCCTCCGGCCCACGAAAAGTTACCGCTCGCGGCAGAGCTGACGCCGACAGCAGTCGAATTTCCACCGGTGGCAGCAGCGAATGTGCCCAAAGCGCTGGCACCGGCTGCAGCCGCATTGGCGTTGACGCCGAGCGCGACCGCATTGACGTTGTTTGCGATCGTGCCGGCACCCAGCGCCATTCCGCCATCGCCTGAAGCGGCCGCATTCCGACCAAGCGCCACCGAATATTGTCCCGACGCATTGGCAAGGTAGCCTTGTGCGATCGCGTAAAGGTTACTCGCGCTCGCGCCGTTGCCGACGGCGGTAGACTGATTTCCCGTCGCGCTCGCGGAGGTGCCGAACGCGCTGGCTCCGGTCCCGCTCGCGGTTGCCGTTGTGCCGACGGCGGTCGACCATGGTCCGGTCGAGTTCGTGCCGGTCCCGATGGCGATCGCCTCGAAGCTGAAGCCGGCAGGCGCGGTGCCGCTCGCATTCGAGGCGGCACCGATTGCGATCGGAGAGCCTTGCCCGATTGCGTTGGCCTTGGCGTTGGCGCCCATCGCAACGGCTGAGCCGGACGAGGACGTCGCCGACGCATTGGTGCCGACCGCCGTTGCACCGCCGCCCGAGGCGACGCTTCCGGTGCCGGCATTGTAGTTCTGCGCGCTCGCCACCGAAGTAGCTGAGATCATGACCGCGAACGCACCGAGCGTTGCGGCCACCGTTGAGATGCCCCCGCCGGCACCCAGCGAACCAAGCCCCAGCCGATCGCGCTTCACGCCGAGCCTGCGGTGCGCCTGACGCAACACCGCGATCAGCCGCCGCCGCAGCGAATAGCTGCCCGCATCGCCCGAGGCGACCCAGCTCCGGACGAAGCCGGTGCGGCCTTGACGCTTCAGCGATTCGGTTGAGTTGCGTGCGACAACCATGGTGCGCCCCCTTTGTGACATCTGGCATCTGGTCCAGACGTCGGGGGTGCCATACCGCGGACTGTGCCGACATGCGTGTCCTTTGGGACCACATGTGGAGATATGAAGACCGCGCGACCTGCGCCGGCCTTCCGGTCCTGGCCAACGATGTGTCGAACTCAACGAGCGCATCTTGCCACCCAGCGCTCGCTCGACTGCCCCATCAATGTGCCCCGAGTCGTCATATCAAAAATGATAGACACATATTTGACAACGTCACTCAGCAGCCCGTCCAAATAGCGCGCAGATCGTCTCACAAGTTGAATGATTTGCTCGATGCACCGTGGGGTAATTCGCAAATCTTCAACCGGCAGTTGACCTGCGGCGCACGCGTTCACGCATCTCGCGCGGACTGACGCCGAATTCGCGGCGAAACGCGCGCGTGAAATCAGACGCCAGCTTGAAGCCGTGACGATAGGCGATCTCCTGCACCTGCCTGTCGGTGGATGCGACCAGTTCGGCATGTGCTGCGCGCAGCCGCTTGCGCAGGATATATCCGGCGACGCCGCCGACGCTCTCGAATGCACGGTAGAGGGCAGAGCGCGAGATCCGCAATTGCTGCGCAATGCGATCCGGCGTCAGGTCGAAGTCGCCGAGATGCGTCTCTATATAAAGACGCGCACGCTCGAACAGCACCGATTCGATTGCGCCGCGCGCCTGCTCCAGCCGGTCCGAGGACAGCTGAATGCATGCGGCGATCATCTGCGCGGTCGCTCGCCCGGCCTGCCGCAGTTCCTCCGGCGACATCAGGACCAGGCGCGTTTCGAGTCTGTCGAGATAGTCGGACAGCAGTTCGATCAGATTGCCCGAAAGCAGAATGTTGCAGGCGTCGTTGAGCTGGTCGGCCACATCCGCGAATGACCGGCGCGGCAAAGCCAGCACCAGGCCATCATAGTCGGTGATGCTGCCGCGGAAATCGTCGTCGAGCGAGATCAGGAACATCGCGCCTGGCCCCGCGTGAACGCGCCGCTCTGCGGTTTCGAAGCGGGCCTCGCCGGAGCGCACCCGGAACAGCCACCAGATATCGACCGGCGCGCCTTGTGACGGCTCGACGGCACGCGCGAATGTTTGAGCGGCAACGCGTCCTGACGTGAAGATGACGTCGGCCATGTTGCAGGTCAGATACTCCACCTCGAATCCCTGCGCAGGGCTATGGCCTTCCGACGGCGCCACATCGACCAGCGAGGCCATGCGCGTCTTCCAGACCTCGAACTGCTCCGACGGCGGATAGAGCCGTGTCGTGAAGAACCGTGGTACCGACGGGATTATGTCCCTGATGTTCCGGGGCTCGCGTGGCAGGGGAACTTGTTCGAGGAGCTGGGCGGCACTCGCCGGCGCATTGTCGTCTTCTGGCATGTCATTCCGTGCCCCGTTGTCGCAAACGACGAACGTCGTCTCAACGGGGGCGCATTCCCAAGGTTGCGTCGCCGGCCTCTGGCGGGCAGGCGAATTTCTGGCGGACAAGGAAGCAGCATTTTTGGATGCGGACATCACCCGCTTACACCGGCCGCTCCTGATAGGGCCGATGGGTCCTGCGGCAGTCGTGCTCACACATGGCATTCATCATTGTCGGGTCGTTGCCGGATTCCGGCCCGGAAGCTCCGTCACCGACTCGGCCTGAGTGGTCTAAAGAACAATCTGTGCGAGAACCAGAGCGGCGGCAACGAGCGCCGTGAAGAAATCCAAAATTGCGCTCGTGCGATGCGATCGGGCAACGCATCATCGCAGGGACTTCAGAAAATTTTCTCGATCTTCGCGCTGAGACGAAATGAATGTCGCGAGAGCGCAGCAACTTAAGCACGGTACATGACACATCGCGAATCCCGCGCACGGGATTCGCGTCGACCGCGCCTGAAGACGCTTGCCTAATCATGCGGCATTCCACCACGTGCGACGTGAATGCGATCGATGGGAACGGAACACGCGCGCCGCACGAGGCGCACATGTCGCGACACGCTGCGGCATTATCATATGAACGTCGAGATGACGAAAGTAACAATGGCTCATCATATTCGTCGGTGAACACGCCCGCGATGCCGGCGGAGCGAACCTGATCGCCGGCACCTGCAACACCAGCGACGGAGCATGCGGTCCTCGATCGGGCGCCGCCCCGCTATGCCCTTCCTTGCCCGATCTGGTCGAGCCATGCCGCAAAGCGCGGATGCTTCGCGAACCTGCCTTGCACGACCGCCAACTCCTGCTGGAACACCGGCAGCGAGAGCACCCGTTCGATGTCGGGCTCCCTGATCTTCCAGATTCCCGGCGGAACGAAGCCATGCACCTTGAGCTCGTAGAGCTCAAAGATCGAGAAGATGACCTCATGCACAATTCGGCGCTCGTCCGGCGTCATCTCAATGGTGCCGCCGGCGCCCTCGTCATGGAACGCCGCCGTTGGCAGGCGACGGCGCAAATCGGATATGCGCTCGGAATATCTCAGGAAGATGTCGGCTCCCAGACGCCGGTTGTTGGTGTGCAGCGCCGTGTAGATCGCGGTGATGCCGACGATGATGATCCCGAGCGTCATGAACTTCAGGATATGATCGAGCGCTGCGATGCCTCCTTCGACCTTCCGTGATCGCGCCCAGGAGCCCTGTGCAACCTGTGTTCCGCGCCCTTTATTGCCCCGGGGCGCCGTGATCGTCGAGATGCCGATCACCGATTTGCCCGACCGCACGAGTCTATCGTCCAAGCCGCCTTCGATGGCTCCCGGCAGCACAGGGGTTCTCACCGGGGAAGCGTGCCGCGCCCCGGTGCCCGTTCCGAATAGCCATGGGTCGGCACGGCGGCAATTTGGCCCTCGACGAAAGTCGCAACAAATGGGCCGCGCACCTGTCGTAGATTTGTAACCATCTTGCAAATCGTTATCGGGCAAAAGTCGGGGGGAGCCTTCACGCAACCTTTTGCAAACTCCAAACTGCCTACCGTCACCGGATATTATAGTGATAGTGGGGACGGGAATGGCTGGGCTGCGGCCGAATATCCCAATACGACTCGGGACTGCATTCAGGGAACCGCATTCGGGCGTTGAGCGTGATCCCGCCGTTCCATCGGTTGGAACAAACCCGGAAGTCGAGCGCCTGCGCGGCGTCATTGCACGCCTGATGCACACGGCCGCGCATGACCAGCTGACCGGACTTCCGACGCGCAGCCTACTGCTCGAGCGGCTGGATCGTGAACTGGCGCGCGAGGCCGACGACGGCACGCGGATCGCGGTCCTGTTCGTCGATCTCGACAACTTCAAGCTCGTCAACGATTCACTCGGCCATAGCAGCGGCGACGAGGTGTTGTCCGAAATGGCCCGGCGCATCTTCACATGTCTTGGACCGGAAGATACTGCGAGCCGGTTCGGCGGCGACGAGATGGTCGTGCTCCATCCGCGTGCCTCGGCCTCCTCCGGAGCGTACCTCGGCAAGCGGATCCTTGCAGCGCTGGCGGAGCCGATCCTGCTCTCCGGCAAGGAAGTCGTGGTATCGGCAAGCGTGGGGCTCGCGCAATGCAAGGCCGGCACCAAATGCGCCGAACAATTGCTGCGCGAAGCGGACACCGCGCTCTACGCGGCAAAGGTTCGTGGCCGCGCGCGATTGGCGGAGTTCAACGACGAGCTGCATGCCCGCGCCGAGAAGCGCGTTCAAATCGAATCCGATTTGCGGGCGGCGCTACGGGAATCGCAGCTGTTCGTGGAGTATCAGCCGCAGGTCCGCCTGAAAGATGGACGCGTCGTCGGCGTCGAGGCGCTGGTGCGCTGGCGACATCCCGAGCGTGGCATCATCTCGCCCGCCGACTTCATCCCTGTCGCCGAGGAATGCGGGCTCATCGTCAAGATCGGACGGCAGGTGCTGCAGGAATCCTGTCGCCAGCTCGCCGAGTGGTCAAGGCTGATGCCGGGCTGCCCGCTGGCCATGACCGTGAACGTGTCGCCGCGCGAGATCGCGGAGCCGACCTTCATCCAGGAACTCCGCCAGGTTCTCGCCAGCACCAATGTCGATCCGACCGCGTTGTGTCTCGAAATCACCGAAAGTGTCATGATGAGCGCCCCGGAGGAGGTCGTCCAGGTGCTCGATCAGATCCGGCAGCTCGGCGTGTTCGTCGCGATCGACGATTTCGGCACTGAGCACTCATCGCTGTCGCGCCTGCGCGACATGCCGGCCGAGGTCCTGAAGATCGACCGCAGCTTCATCGACGGTCTCAGCAGCGAGCCCGGCGATACGGCGATCGTATCGTCGATCCTGAGCCTGGCCTACGCGATGGGCAAGCACACCATCGCCGAGGGCGTCGAACGAAGTGAGCAGGCCGCAATGCTGCTCCGCATGGGTTGCGACGTTGCCCAGGGCTATTTCTTTTCGCGGCCGGTTGCCGCCGAACAGATCGCGCCGATGCTGACCAGGGCACTCTGGCATCCGAGTTCGGGACGCGCGCTGCACGCCGCGCAGCCGGTGGAAGGACCGGTGCGGCGCGGCCATCATTATTTCATCGACGAATTCCTTGATCACATCGGGGCTCCCATGGGCACCAAGGCGACGGTCTCGCGATGATGTATCTCGTCATCGGCCTCAGCAATCTGGCGATCGGGCTGGCTTACGCCGGCCTCGGCGTATTGTCGGCCTGGGAAACGGTCAGCCTGCATCGTTACCGCGGCTGGTCCCGCTTCGGCATCGGATTTTCGATGATGGCGGCAAGCTGCGGCCCGCATCATCTGGTGCACGGCTTCCAGGTGCTGCAGGGCGAAAGCGTGTCGTGGTCGATGCTCGCCGTTACCCTGCTCGGGCTACCGGCAGGTTTGACATTTGTGTTTCTGCGGTTCGAGACGATACTGGGTGGCCAGGGCGAGCGATTGATCGCCCTCTCGCCGCATCGCGCGATGTTGCTGGTCGGCGGCTTCGCCATCACGGCAGGCTGGCTGGCGGCCTGGGCGATGGCCCAGCCCGGCGCAAACATCCCGTTCCTTTGCACGTCGGCCGATCTTGCCGCGCGCGCGACGATGCCGAGCACGTGGATCGACGTCGCCTCCGCGACGTTCTACGCCAATGTGTTCGTCACCGTGACCTACGGCCTGGTCGGCTGGTATCTGGCTGACCATCAGGCGCGCCGCTATCTGGCGACCGGTGTGTGGTCGCTGTCGGGGGCCGCATTGGCGGGCGTCTTCTTCTCCTGCGCGCTGATCCATCTCATTGACGCGACGACGCACGGCGGCGGATCGATGCTCGTCTTCGACCTGATCGGCATTCCCGCCTCGGTTTATTTCCTCTGGGTCGTCGAGCAGCTGCACAGCGACTCCGTGCTGGACTGGAATCGGCGTCCGCTGGTCGGCGCCGCGGCCGCGCCGGCGCGGCCCTCACCCTGGAGCGGCAGGAAC
>NZ_JACMYP010000289.1 GCF_020889705.1 Bradyrhizobium altum
CGCCGGCGACGACATCGCCAATGTCGTGGCCTTCCTGCTGTCGCCGGAAGCCGAAACGCTGTCCGGCACCGTGATCGACGTCGGCTGCTTCGCGCAACAGGGCGGACCGATTCCGCCCGCTCCGGCGGCCTGACTACCCCGCGATCCCCGATAAGGAGATACCGACGATGACGACGGTTCAGGATCACGACAAACAAGCGCACCTTGCCGGCGCCACGATCGAACGATCGGCGGCCTATTACCGCCTGAAGGCCGATGTCGAGGATTTCTACTACCACGAGGCCGACTTGCTCGATGACCGGCGCTTCCGCGACTGGCTCGAGCTGCTCGCCGAGGATGTCAGCTACTTCATGCCGATCCGGCGCAATGTGAAGTTCGGCCAGCAGGCCACACGCGAGAACACCAAACGCGGTGAAGGCATCAGCTGGTTCGACGAGGACAAATGGACGTTGACCAAACGGGTCGAACAGATCCTGACCGGCGTGCATTACGCGGAAGAGCCGCTGTCGCGGATCACGCACATGGTCAGCAACGTGCAGATCAAGGGCGCGCGGCCGGATATCGGTGCGGCCCGCGAGCTCGACGTCACCAGCCGCTTCCTCGTCTATCAGAACCGCGTCGAGTACGAGACCTACATCTTCGTCGGCCGCCGCAACGACACGCTGCGCCTGACCGACAACGGCTGGAAGATCGCGAGGCGCGAGATATTGCTTGAACAGAATATCCTGCTGGCCAAAAATCTCACCACATTCTTCTGAGCAAGGTGTGGTGCGATGATTGACGTGACGGCGATCAAGGTCGGGACGCGGCTCAAACTGGAGGCGGGCGTCGTCGCCGAGGTGGTGGAGAACATGGACGACGGCCAGTGGCTGCAGGTGCGCTATCTGGAGTCCCCTGCCCGTCCGGGCGATGTCGGCACGGTGGAGCTTTGCCATGCCCAGGACGTCGTCGAGGTTCTCAGCGACTAGTTCCAGCCAACGGACCATCGATGATGCTGCGATTTGAATACATGCCGAGCGATTTCCATCCGCTGTTCCTGTTCCTCGGCGAGGCCGCCGATCTTGCTGCGCTGGCAAGGCTGTTGCGGCGCTTTGCCGAGAATCCGCAGGCCGTTGCCGTGGCGGAGCGCATTCCCGGCGCGGTCCCGCGCGACGAGCTGGTGCTCGTGCCCGCCGACGAGGAATTCGGCATGCGCGATCTCGGCGGACGGTTTGCCTGGAAGCTGACGGATTGGCAGGCCGAACGGATCGCCGAGCGCATCGAACTCCTGACGCCTGAGGAAAACAAGTCCGGCTCGGAGCTCGTCGAGATCGGCAGCGAGGGCGAAATCCCGGTCAAGGTCTCGCGCGGTGAGTTCACCGATGACTTCCTTGTCACGCGCAGATAGCGGCGGATGGATCGCGTGAGCGCAACCCGCAGGCCAAAAGTCCTGATTGCCGGCGCCGGGATCGGCGGCCTCGTCGCGGGGCTGGCGCTGCTGCAACGGAGGATCGAGGTTGAGATCTTCGAGCAGGCATCGGAGCTGCGCGAGCTCGGCGCCGGCGTCCAGCTGAGCGCCAACGGCACAAGGGTCCTGATTGCGCTCGGCCTCGAGCAACAAATGCAGGCGATCGCCTGCGAGCCCTCGGGCAAGGAGATCCGGCTGTTCAGCACCGGGCGGACCTGGAAGCTGTTCGACCTCGGCGCCTCCTCGCGGGCAATCTATGGCGCGCCCTACTGGATGGTGCATCGTGGCGACTTTCACCGCGTGCTGGTCGACGCATTCAGTGCACGGGCACCGGGGCGTCTGCATCTCAACAGCCGCTGCGCCGGTTTTGACGAGGATGGTGACGGCATCTGGCTGCGTCTCGCCAATGGCGAGCGGCGCCGCGGCGACGTCGTGATCGGCGCCGACGGCGTGCACTCCGAGATTCGCCGGCAGATCGGCGGCGACACAAAACCATTCTTCTCGGGTGTGGCCGCCTGGCGCGGCCTGGTCCCGATCCAGCGGCTACCGGCGAGCCTCAGGCGCGACGTCGGCACCAACTGGGTCGGTCCCGGCGGCCATGTCATCACCTATCCCGTTCGCCGCGGCGAGTTGTTGAACTTCGTCGGCATCTTCGAGGGCGAGAGCTGGTCGGTCGAATCGTGGACCGAACGCGGCACGCGGGAGGCCTGCGGCGCTGCTTTTGCCGGATGGAATCCGGATATCCACACCATCATCGACCACCTCGATATTCCCTACAAATGGGCATTGCTTGGCCGCGATCCGCTCGGTCGCTTCGCCGTGGGGCGGGCCTGCGTGCTCGGCGACGCCGCGCATCCGACGCTGCCGTTCCTGGCCCAAGGGGCCAACATGGCGATCGAGGACGGCATGGTGCTGGCGCGCTGCCTCGAATGCTTCCCGCCCGAGGAGGCGCTGCAGCGCTATCAGGCCGCGCGGCTGACGCGGACGAATATGATCGTGATGAAGTCCGCCGAGAATGCCAGGCGCTTCCACAATCCGGCGCTCGCCGACGCCGAAGGCGCCCACGCCTACGTCTCGCGCGAATGGCAACCGGACCGGGTGCGCGAGCGCTATGATTGGCTGTTCACCTACGACGCCTTGAACGTGCCGGTCTGACGGCAGGCATTCGAGCTGCCTGGTGTTCCCGCATCAGTGGGCACGATGCCGTCCGCGGTGCGCCCGGCGAGGTGGCGGCGGCGCAAAGAAGGGATTCTCCGAGCACATCGCACCCCGGCCCGACGCCGACACCTGGCACTGCGGGATCGAGGTGAAGCTGCAATCGATGTAGCTTCCGCCGTACTTGCCCTGAAAGACGTGCATGCACACCGGATAGTTCGGATCATAGGCCTGCCCGGCGGCAGGTCCGGCCAGGGCGACCGCAGCTGCGGCGATCGCGAACAGTTTCAGGCGCATCGGTCTCTCCTTCGCTCGGAAGGTTTCCCCACAACAACCGGAGTTAGTCAACTGCGCCAGCGACGCGACGGCCATGCAGACCATCGCAGGCAGACGACGACAATAAGTGAGCGCGCTAGTTGACAGGCCGACGCTGTCGTTGACCCCGCTCCCTGGTCGGCTTTTTTTGACCTTTGTAGAAGGGATTGACCGTGCATGTCGCCGATCGTCCCGAGGCCGTTGCCCGGCATTGCGGAAGCGACGTGAAGCTGCAATCGATGTACTCGGGCGTCAGCCTGCCGCCATAGACTTCCATGCAGACCGGATAATTCGGATCGTACATTTGCGCGGCGGCGGGCCCGGCGATGCCGACGCCGATGGCGGCGATGACGGTGAGTTTCAAGCGCATCGAACTCTCCTCAAGTTTGCTCCAGAACGCCGGGCGCGCGGCTATCGCTGCTCGCCGGCCGGCTTGCCGTCGTCCTCACCAAGACAACGGATCATGAAGGCCGTGGTGTCCCGCGGCAGAACCTGCGCGGCCCACGCCTTGAGGCGGCATTCGAGCTGTGCGATCTGGCGCGCCCGCTGCCGTTCCGACGGCAGCGTCGATTGCCGCAGCCGGCGCAAGGTCATCGGCGAGCCATCCGACTCGAAGCTCAGCTCGTACCTCTTGCCGTTCTGGTCGGTGGCGGCGCAGGTGATGGTCGACACCTGCCGCGTGATGAAGCTTCCGACCTGACGGCAGGAGCCTGTCGACATCTCGACCAGCGGCACCGGCAGGCCATCGACACGCGGACGGTCACTCGACTTCAGCAACATGCGGTCGACCGCGAGTTCGAACAGATTGGCCTGGGTACGCTCGGTGCTCTCGCCGGAGAACGAGACGATGTGGCTCTTGTCGGCGGGATCGTCGAGCACCACGGTGAATTCGGAACGGCCGCGCAGGGTGTGGAAGTAGGCCACCGCCTTGCAGGTATAGCTGCGGCCGGCGACGCTGACATTACGGCAGGTGCCGGACATCAACGCATACAGGTCGACGTCGTAGACCGGCCCGGCGGCAACGGCGAGCGCAGGCCAGCACACGATAGCAATCGCAATCAATTGAGCGAAACGGGAGATCATACTGAAACGATCGAGAACACGGTCGATGGAGAGGTCCATGGCGCAAGGTCGCCGATTTCCACGGACT
The DNA here is from genome assembly GCF_020889705.1 of Bradyrhizobium altum. Taxonomy (GTDB): domain Bacteria; phylum Pseudomonadota; class Alphaproteobacteria; order Rhizobiales; family Xanthobacteraceae; genus Bradyrhizobium; species Bradyrhizobium altum. The sequence continues at coordinate 4,068 of NZ_JACMYP010000289.1, forward strand.
GTGCAACGATGAAGCAGGCCGAAATGTGGACCTCCCGCAAACGACCGGGAATGCAGGCGAGCCGTGCCGAAAGGCCGCGCCGCTGGTGCCGTGCGTCAGATTTGCGGGCCGGACAGGGTGACCTCGCGCTCGGCGCGGAAGACGTTGCTGTAGAGGTTCGCGATCCACTGACGGCCGCTTGCCGTCATGTTCAGGCAGTTGATGGCGCCCTGGATGTGCGGCGCGACCATATTCCAGTAGAATTGCGGATAGCGGTCGACGATATCGGCCGGCGATTCATAGCCGAGCTGGCGGTTGATGCCGACTTCCTCGAACTCGTGATAGAGCGCGTTGGCTTTCCTGATGTAGTTGGGATCGCCGAGTTGCCCGATGAAATCGGCGGCCCGGACGATCGCCGCCTCGTCGTCATATTGCTGGCCTTCGGGTGCCGGAAACCGCGTGCCTTCGATGTTGCGTGCAACGCGCTCGCGATCGAGCGGGAGGACGGCCTCGAGCCTGTCGAGCACATAGAGCTTCGAGCGGTCGACGTGATACGGCATCAGGCCGGCATCCGACGAGCCGCGCGGCAGCACGACCTTCTTGCCGGAGGCATCGATGACATAACCATCCGGTCCGTCGCCCTTCAGCAGGCCGCGCACATAGCCGATGTCGTGCGTCAGGCAGGCGATCATCGTGTGGGTGTAATCCTCCGCGGTGACATGGGTGTGCAGCGCGCGACCGCGGATGATGTCATGCCCGGCCAGCGTGACCAACATGGTGTGCTCGACATTGTGGTAGAGCGCATCGCTGTTGCCGATGCATTCCAGCGCGATGCGCGCCGCGGCGGGCAGCAGTTCGCCAAATCGCGCCTGCGAAGCCCCAAAGGTGCGGCTGACCCATGTGGCGAGAAACTTCTCCAAAGCACCTGCCGCCAACTCAGGCAACGTCATCATCGATGCAGCCCCCGACCGCGCAACGTTCCTCGCTCGCCCCGATCTTACGTCGTAGTTGGGGAGCAACTATAGCGCATCTGCGGGCGTGCGGCTACGCGCCGGCGAGCGCGTGATTCGTTCCGCCGTACTTTCCCGGTCTTGCCGGCTGTGACACCAAAGCCGCTGATAATGGCATGAACCGTGCATGATTCGGTTCAGACCGGGTTAATCTTACGGATAAAGACCATCATGCTTGTTACGCTCGTCGCCATCCTTTGCAATGCTCAGCTCTGCATGGAAAAGGTCGTCACCAACAGCGACCAATCCGGCATCACCATGGGCGCCTGCGCTGTGAGCGCCCAGATCGGCATCGCCGACTGGCTCGCCAAGGGGCCGTATCACGATTGGCGCTTGCAGAGCTATAAGTGCATCATGGGCAAATACGTACCCAAGAACGAAGTGTGATGTGTGCTCACAGCCCCCGAGGGGGCTGACCCGCTTCGCGAGCCCAGCTGGAACAGCCTGCGAAACCGCGTGATGCAGGCGCGTGCACCTCAAGTCAAAGTCCATTTTATGGGCTATCACTATCGTTCACGATGGTGAGACGTGAAGTCGCCCAGGAATGGCCCGAGAATGCCCGCAACGCCGCTGATCGCCTACGCGCATGTCGGCAAGAGCTTTGACAATGGTCGCGTGGTGGCGGTCGACGACGTCTCGCTTGACGTGGCCGAGGGTGAATTCCTGGCTGTCGTCGGCGGCTCGGGCTCCGGCAAGACGACGCTGCTGCGGCTGGCCAACCGCCTGATCGAGGCCGACCGCGGCCGGATCGCCGTCGAGGGCGAAGACGTCAGCCGCATCGACCCGATCCTGCTGCGCCGCCGCATCGGCTATGTCTTTCAGAGCGGCGGACTGTTTCCGCATCTCACCGTCGCCGACAATGTCGGCATCACGCCAAAGCTGCTCGGCTGGCCGCAGGCCGAGATCTCGGCGCGGGTCGACGAGCTGCTCGACCTCGTGCGGCTCGACCGCGCGCAACATCGCGACCGCCTGCCGCACGAACTCTCCGGCGGCCAGCGCCAACGCGTCGGCGTCGCGCGTGCGCTGGCTGCGAAGCCGCGCATCGTGCTGATGGACGAGCCGTTCGGCGCGCTCGATCCGCTGACCCGCGACGCGCTCGGCGACGATTATCGCACACTGCATCGCGAGCTTGGGCTGACCACGGTCATGATCACCCACGACATGACCGAGGCGCTGCTGCTGGCCGATCGTGTCGCGGTGATGCGTGGCGGCAAGCTGCTCGCCTTGGGCACGCCGGCGGAGCTCGCGGCCAACACCGACACCTATGTCGGCGAACTCTTGCGTACGCCGCGGCGACAGGCGGAACGGCTGGGCGCGTTGCGGCCGCGGGACGGCACGGCATGAGCGATCCACGCTGGAGCGAGGCGCTTGCGCATCTGCCCGACTATCTCGGCAACCATGTCCGGGTCAGCGTCGCTGCGCTGGCGCTCGGACTTCTGATCAGCCTGCCGCTTGCGATTATCGCGCGCAACCGGCCGGTGCTGCGCGGCACGCTGCTCGGGCTTGCCAGCATCGTGCAGACCGTGCCCGGTCTCGCTTTGCTCGCGCTGTTCTATCCGTTGTTGCTGGCGCTCACGGCGCTGACCGCGGCGTGGCTCGGCTTCAGCTTCTCCGCCTTCGGCTTCCTGCCGGCGGTGCTGGCGCTCGCGCTCTATTCGATGCTGCCGGTGTTGCGCAACACCATCACCGGCCTGTCGGGCGTCGACCCGGCGGTGCTGGAGGCTGCCCAGGGCGTCGGCATGACGCCGCGGCAATCGCTCACCATGGTCGAGCTGCCGCTGGCGCTGCCGGTGATGATGGCGGGGATCCGCACCGCCGCGGTGTGGGTGATCGGCACCGCGACGCTGTCGACGCCGATCGGCCAGACCAGCCTCGGCAACTACATCTTCGCGGGCCTGCAGACCCAGAACTGGGTGTTCGTGCTGTTCGGCTGCTTCGCCGCCGCCGTGCTCGCGCTGGTCGTCGACCAACTGCTGGCGCTGATCGAGAATGGCCTGCGCAATCGCAGCCGCGTCCGGACCGCACTCGGCGGGCTCGGCATTGCCGCCCTGATCGCGGCGACACTGGTGCCCGCGATTGCGCGGCCGCACGCGCGCTACGTCGTCGGCGCCAAGACGTTCACCGAGCAATACGTACTGTCGGCGCTGATGGCGCAGCGGCTGCAGGCGGCGGGGCTGCCGACGACGACCCGCGCCGGCCTCGGCTCCAACGTGATCTTCGATGCGCTCGCGGCCGGCGACATCGACGTCTATGTCGACTATTCCGGCACGCTGTGGGCGAACCAGTTTCACCACACCGACATCAGGCCCCGCGCCGAGCTGCTGAGCGAACTGAAGACGACGCTGGCGAAGCAGGACATCACGCTGTTCGGCGAGCTCGGCTTCGAGAATGCCTATGCGCTGGTGATGCCGAGGAAGCACGCCGATCAGCTCGGCATCCATTCGATCGCCGATCTGGCGTCGCACGCCGCGACGATGTCGATCGCCGGCGACTATGAATTCTTCTCGCGGCCGGAATGGGCCGGCATCCAGAAGGCGTATGGGCTGACGTTCCGCGCCCAGCGCCAGATGCAGCCGGATTTCATGTATGCGGCGGTTGCCTCCGGCGAGGTCGACGTCATCGCGGGCTACACCAGCGACGGGCTGATCGCGAAATACGATCTGGTTGCGCTCGCGGACGACAGGCACGCGATCCCGCCCTATGACGCGATCGTGCTGCTGTCGCCAGAGCGGCGCGACGACGAGACTCTGAAGGCGGCGCTGCGTCCGCTGCTCGGCAAGATCGGCATCGCCGAGATGCGCGAGGCCAACCTGCGCGCGTCGGGCAACGACGCATCATCATCGCCCGACGCCGTGGCGCGCTGGCTGTGGGAGAAGGTCGGGGGAAAACCGTAGGATGGGTAGAGCGAAGCGAAACCCATCACATCGAGGACGATGGGTTTCGCTGAGTTTATCATCGGCCCGCGCTTTGCGCGGACCCGTTGGCTCTACCCATCCTACAATCATCGGGTGATGCGCCTACAATCCCTTGATGATCCCCGCGTCGATCAGCAGTCGGTTGAAGCGGCGCGCCTCCGCGCCATCCTTGCAGGCGTAGAACGCGCCGTTGCAGCGAAGCATGATCGCTTTCTGCTCCTCGAACGACGGGTCGAGCGGGATGCCCGCGGCTTCCTGAATCACCAGCGGCAGATAGGCGGCGTCGATCGTGTCCATCACCGTCGGGCTCTTCACCGGTTCGAAGTTGATGGCGTCGATCGCGTAATAGGTCGCGTAGTAGCGCGGATCGTAATCCATCAGCTTCTTGCCGATGCCGGCCTCGTCGAGCCCGGGATCGAGCAGCTGCGGCGAGAACTCCGGCTGATGATCGCCGTAGCGCACGATCAGGAACGGCTGCGCCGGAAACTTCTTCTTCAGCGCCGCGACAAAGCCGGCATAGTCGTTGGCGCTCATCGCCTGCCGCCGCAGATATTCGTCGACCGACGGCGTGTTGCCCGGCCGCTTCCATGCCGGCAGCAACTCGGGACGGAATTTCGTCTCCCATGGGAAATGATTGGCGGCAAGATAGACGAAGGTGAACAGCGGCGTGCTGAGCGTCTTCTGCTCGGCCATCAGCTTCAGCGCCTTGTCGTAGAAGAAGCTGTCGGGCTCGACGTCCTTCGCATGCAGATCATGCGCGTCGTAGAATTGCTGGATACCGGTCGTGGTCTGGAAGCTGCGCGCGCTCATGAAGGCGCCGAACGCCGGATAGAGCGACAGCGTGTCGTAGCCGCAGCGGCGCAGCGCCAGCGGCAGGCCGCGCTCGACCCTGCCCGATGCGATGCGGGTGACGAAATAGGCGAACCGGCCGAACGAGCGCGAGGACAATCCCGCCAGCACGTTGTACTCGGTGAACCAGCTCGGCCCGCCATTGCTCTCGGCGAGGAATTTGCGTTCGACACCGTCGTAGGATTTGAACTGGCTGCCATAGCCCGGCGGAACCTTGACGGCGGACGCGGCGCGGACGTCGAAGCTCGATTCATCATGGATCATGATGATGTTCGGCCGCCGTCCGGCGGGATGGCAGGCGTCGACCAGCGGCATCTTGAGCTGGTCGCTCGCGCTCGGATCCGACTCCATGAAGCCATAGGCGACGAAGTCTGACACCGCGGTCACGCCGGAGCGTGCGAATTTCGACAGATAGCCGTCGTCGTAATAGCCGCGCCAGGCCTCATCCGGCCAGGCGAAGGCATAGCCTGAGAGCGCGGCCGTGCAGGCAAGGCAGGCGGCCGCGGCCGGCAGGCGGCGAATGCGGAACGGATCGAGCCACCACAGCGCGTACATCAAGGGCAGCGTGACCAGGCCGGCGCCGATGATCGACCAGCGCAGGCTCGGAAAGATCGTGAGCAGGAACGCCGCGGTGTCGCGATCGATCACCATCAGGTCGACGAAGTTCGCGGTCATCTGCACCACGTCGTGCTTGAACCGCGACAGCAGCACCAGCACCACGACCAGCGTCAGCGACAGCGCGCCCGACAGCGCCGGCCGGCGCAGCAGCGCGATGAACAGGAAGTTCAGGATTCCCCAGGTCAGCAGGAAGCAGAGCCGCGAGCCGAAGTCGGTCTCGGTCCGCAGCATCAGGATCAGCGCGCCGAGATGCGGTGCGGCGACTGCCATCAACCGCCAGATGCCGATCGCGGCGAGGCCGCCGGCGAGCGCGGCAACGGAAGAGTTTTGCTGAGGCGCGGGCGCCATGGGCGGGACGCAATACAACCCGGCGCAATGCCACGGCCTTGACTGGCAATGGCCAGGAGGCACACGGCACAGCCGGAGTCTGCGCCGTGTCATGAAAACGTAATTGAATCGTCATGAACGCGCAATGAATTTGCCCGCCCTGAGGACGTCCGGCCGGCGGGGCGCGCCTCAGACCTTCGCCGCAGGCCTTGCAATGCCGGCGATGAAGAGGTCGACGATGTCAGCGGCCATCTGCTCGGCCTCCGCTTCGCCAACGCCCCAGCGCGGCAAATGGCCGTCGATATGCATCCGCGCAAAACCATAGACCAGGGCGCGGCCGGCGATCTGGACCTGCTTCAGGTCGCGCGCCGCAAGCTGACCGGCTGAAAAGGCCTCCGCCAGCGTGCGCTCGGTCAGGCCGATCAACTCCGCATTGTCGCTGGAAACGCCGGTCGAGCGGTCGTGGTCGAAGAAGCGGCGGCTGGAGATGATCTCGAAATGGGTCGGGTTCTTCATCGCCCAGCGCAGATAGGCGATCCCGAGGCAGCGGAAGCGGCCGAGCGGATCGCCTGACGGCGCATCGGCCAGCGCCGTCTCGATCTCGGCGCGGAAGCGGCGCTGCGCCTCCTCGGCCACCGCATTCATCAGGGCATCCCGGCTCGGGAAATGCCGGAACGGCGCGCCCGGCGAAACGCCGGCGCGGCGGGCGGCTTCGCGGACGCTGACCGCCTCCGGCCCG
>NZ_JACMYP010000290.1 GCF_020889705.1 Bradyrhizobium altum
GCCAGCGCCGCCGCCTGTCGATCGCGCGCCTGCTCTCGGTGCGGCGGCCGGTCTGGCTGCTGGACGAGCCGACATCGGCGCTCGATACGGCCGGACAGGCGCTGTTCGTCGGGCTGATGCGCGACCATCTCGCAAGCGGCGGCCTGATCGTCGCCGCGACCCACCTGCCGCTCGGCATCGATGCGCGCGATTTGCGGATGGGAGGCGCGGCATGAGCGCGCTGGCCGCATTGATCCGCCGCGACATCCGCATCGCGCTGCGCGTCGGCGGCGGGGCGCTGATCGGCGTGCTGTTCTTCCTCACCGTCACCGTGCTGATGCCGTTCGCGGTCGGGCCCGATCTGGCGCTGCTGTCGCGGCTCGGCCCCGCCATCCTCTGGCTCGGCGCGCTGCTGGCGAGCCTGCTCACCCTCGACCGGCTGTTCACGGCCGATCACGAGGACGGCTCGCTCGACCTGATCGTGATGAGCCGGACGCCGCTGGAACTCGCCTGCGCGGCCAAGGCGCTGGCGCATTGGATCGCCGCGGGACTGCCGCTGATCATCGCGACGCCGGTGCTCGGCCTGCTGCTCAATCTCGACGGCACGGCAACGCTCGCGGTCGCGGCAACCCTGCTGGCGGGAACTCCGGCGCTGACCTTCACAGGCATGATCGGCGCGGCCCTGGCGGTGACGCTGCATCGCGGCGGGCTGCTGCTCGCCGTGCTGGTGCTGCCGCTGTCGATCCCGGTGCTGATCTTCGGTGTCGCGGCCTCGCAGGCGGCGATCTCGGGCCCGCTGCCCTTTGGAACACCGTTCTCGATCCTCTGCGCGCTGTCGCTTGCCAGCCTCGTGATCGGGCCGTTTGCCGCCGCCGCGAGCCTGCGGCACGGGCTCGACTGAGATGGGCAAGATCAACCCAGCCCTCATCAAATCTCGCCGAGAGCGGTTCGGCCAATTGCTTGCGACACATTGGGCGATTATCAGGGTGCCATGACGCTGACCGACCTCGCCAATCCGACCAAGTTTCTGGCGCTGACCGCGCGCATCCTGCCGTGGCTCGCGGGCGTGACCGCGGTCCTGCTCGCGATCGGGCTCTACCAGTCGGCCATGGCGCCCGACGACTACCAGCAGGGCGCCACGGTCAAGATCATGTTCATCCACGTGCCGAATGCATGGCTGTCGATGTTCGTCTGGGGCGTCATGAGCGTGGCCGCGCTCGGCACCCTGGTGTGGCGGCATCCGCTCGCCGACGTCGCCGCGAAAGCCGCAGCGCCGATCGGCGCCGCCTTCACCTTCCTTGCGCTGGTCACCGGCTCGCTGTGGGGCCGGCCGATGTGGGGCACCTATTGGGAGTGGGACGCGCGGCTGACCTCGGTCTTGATCCTGTTCCTGATGTATCTCGGCCTGATGGCGCTGTGGCGCGCGGTGGAGGACCCTTCGCGCGCGGCGCGGGCGGCGGCGGTCCTGACCCTGGTCGGCGCGATCAACATCCCGATCATCAAGTTCTCGGTCGATTGGTGGAACACGCTGCATCAGCCGGCCTCGGTGCTCCGCGTGGGCGGATCGACGCTCGACAAGGCCTTCCTGTGGCCGCTGCTGGTGATGGCGATCGCGTTTTCGCTGCTCTTCATCACCTTGCACCTGGCGGCGATGCGCAACGAGATCCTGCGCCGGCGCGTGCGCAGCCTGCAGATGATGCAAGCCAACCGCATCGCGTTTTCGAGCGAAGTGGGCACCGGTTCGCGTGAAGAAAACGCGTCAAAACCAATTGGGGCGGCGTGACACGATGTCGCTTGGTCCCTACGCCTCTTTCATCGTGACGTCCTATGCGCTGGTCGCAGCCGTCGTGCTGCTCTTGATCGTCTGGATCATCGCCGACTATCGCCGGCAACAGGCGCGCCTCAAGGAGATCGAGGCCAGCGGCATCACGCGCCGCTCCGGCCGCAGCGCGGCGGATATAAGATGAGTGAGCAGGCGACCAACAGCCCGCCGCAAGCCCGCCGCCTGCTGGTGGTGCTGCCGCTGCTCGTTTTCCTCGGACTTGCCGGGCTGTTCCTGCTGCGGCTCTATGGCGGCGATCCCTCGAAAATTCCGTCGGCACTGATCGGCCGGCCGGCGCCGCCGACCGCCCTGCCCGCGCTCGACGGCCTCGTGAAGGACGGCGCGCCTGTCCCCGGTCTCGATCCCGCCGCGTTCAAGGGCAAGGTCAGCATCGTCAACGTCTGGGCGTCGTGGTGCGTGCCCTGCCACGACGAGGCGCCGCTGCTGACCGAGCTCGGCAGGGACAAGCGCTTCCAGATCATCGGCATCAACTACAAGGACTCGCCGGAGAACGCACGGCGCTTCCTCGGCCGCTACGGCAATCCGTTCGGCATCGTCGGCGTCGACGGCAACGGCCGCGCCTCCATCGAGTGGGGCGTCTATGGCGTGCCCGAGACCTTCCTGGTCGGACGCGAAGGCACGATCGTCTACAAGCTGGTCGGCCCGGTGACGCCGGACAACGTCAACACCGTGCTCAAGGCCGAGATCGAGAAGGCGCTGCGCGCGAGACCGTAACCGCATCGGCACGCCGCGACTCGCGAACATGAATCGGGCATGAACGACGCGAGAAAACACCTGCGGCATAATACTTCGACGGGTTTATCTGCGGTTCATTTCACGGCCACGGCGACGCCACGAACGCAACCCTAACTCCATGGTGTGACTTCACTCATTCCTCGGAGAGGACATATGCGCAAGACCACGCTCGCTTCACTTCTTGCTACCGCACTCACGCTCGGCCTGATGACGGCCACGCCGTCGATGGCCCAGTCGCCGCAGCCGGCCGCGCCCGCCGCCAAATCCGAGAGCCACATGGCGCCAGCGCCGAAAGCGGTGGCCCCTGATCTGAAGACGACGGGGATGGCGAAGGACGACCTGCTCGACATCAACAGCGCCAGCTCCGACCAGCTCGACGCGCTGCCTGGTGTCGGCAAGGCCTATTCGGCCGCGATCATCAAGGGCCGCCCCTACAAGGGCAAGGATGAACTGGTGCAGAAGAACATCCTGCCGCAGGCGACCTACGACAAGATCAAGGACAAGATCGTCGCCAAGCAGAAGAGCTGAGCTCTGAACAGTTGATCTCCGAAGCGTCGGACGCAGCGCGGCACAATCACCCGCGCTGCGTTCGGATTTACTTTCGCAGGTCGCCGGCGTCCGCCTCGCTGGTCTCCAGCGAGACCGGCTCCAGATGATAGCGCTTGGTCAGCGGCATCTGCGCGATGGCGAAAACCATGGTCAGCGGCGTCACGCCGAACACCTTGAAGTTCACCCAGAAATCCGTGGTCTGCGTCCGCCAGACGATCTCGTTGAGGATGGCCATGCCGGCGAAGAACAGCGCCCAGCGCATGGTCAGGATGCGCCAGCCCTGCGGCGTCAGATTGAACATCTGGTCGAACATGACGGCGATGAAGGAGCGGCCGAACAGCAGCCCGCCGCCGAGCACGGCGGCGAACAGGCCGTAGATGATGGTCGGCTTGACCTTGATGAAGGTCTCGTCGTGCAACACCAGGGTCAGGGTGCCGAACACCAGCACGACCGCGCCGGTCACCAGCGCCATGATCGGCACGTGCCTGGTCACCACGTAGGAGGCGATCATCGCAGCGACGATCGCGACCATGAACGCGCCGGTCGCGAAGAACAGATGGTATTTGGCGTTCGCGATGAAGAACACGAGCAGCGGCCCGAGCTCGGTCGCAAGCTTGAACAGCGGATGTGGCTGGGTCTTGTCCATCAATTCAGTCCATTGAACTCGTGTCTTGGCCATCCTTCGAGACGGCGCTCCGCGCCGCCTCAGGATGACGACCTTTCGTATCCCACCGTCATCCCTGCACAACGGCTTTGCCGTTGTTGCTGGAGGAGCGCGCACTAGCGCGCGTCTCGAAGGATGAATTACTCGATCCCGGCAATCGCCTTGGCAAAATCCTTCGCCGTGAAGGGCGCGAGGTCCTCGACGCCTTCGCCGACGCCGATGAAATGCACCGGCAGCTTGTGCTTTTCCGACAGCGCGACAAGGATGCCGCCGCGCGCCGTGCCGTCAAGCTTGGTCATCACGAGGCCGGTGACGCCTGCCGTACGATGAAATGCCTCGACCTGCGACAGCGCATTTTGTCCCACCGTGGCGTCGAGCACGAGCAGCACCGCATGCGGCGCCGACGCATCGACCTTCTTGATGACGCGCACGACCTTTTCGAGCTCGTTCATCAGCTCGGACTTGTTCTGCAGCCGGCCGGCGGTGTCGATCAGCAGCACGTCGCGCGCCTGCTGCTTTGCCGCGGTCAGCGCGTTGAAGGCGAGGCTTGCCGAATCCGAGCCCTGGGCTCCGGCGATGACCGGAGATTTGGTGCGCTCGCCCCAGACCTTGAGCTGCTCGATCGCCGCGGCGCGGAAGGTGTCGCCGGCGGCCAGCATGACCTTGCGGCCCTCGGCGGAGAATTTCGCGGCCAGCTTGCCGATCGTCGTGGTCTTGCCGGAGCCGTTGACGCCGACGACCAGGATCACGAACGGCTTCAACGTCGCATCGATCTCGAGCGGCTTGGCCACCGGTGCCAGCACCTTCTCGACCTCGGTCGCAACGACGTCCTTGACCTCGTCGGCCGAGATCGCCTTGTCGTAGCGGCCCTTGCCGACCGCCTCCGCGATCCGCACCGAGACCTCGGTACCGAGGTCGGCGCGCAGCAGCACATCCTCGATATCATCGAGCATGGCTCGGTCGAGCTTGCGCTTGGTGACGAGATCGGCGACGGCCGTGCCGAGCGCGCCCGAGGTGCGCTTGAGGCCGCCTTTTAGCCGCTGCCACCAGCTCTGTTTTGGAGTTCCTGCAGTGGTATCGTTCATGGCGCGGACGTGTTAGCCGTTTCGGCCCATAAACGAAAGTCTCGACGAATTGATCGATGTTCCCCAATTGACCGCGGAAGAAATCTTAGGCCGCGTGCTCCACCGCGACGGGCTGATGCTGGTCATCGACAAGCCGGCGGGCCTGCCGGTGCATCGCGGCCCCAAGGGCGGCCCCAATCTGGAGGCCTCGTTCGACGCGTTGCGGTTCGGCCTGCCCCGGCCGCCGGTGCTGGCGCATCGGCTGGACAAGGACACCTCCGGCTGCCTCGTCCTGGGACGCCATCGCAAGGCGACCGCCTCGCTCGGGCTGTTGTTCAAGCACAGCAAGATCGCAAAGACCTATTGGACCGTGGTCGAGGGCGGCCCTGCCGAAGATCAAGGCACCATCGACATGCCGCTCGGCCGCCTCAACGCCGAGCGCGGCTGGTGGCAGAAGCCGGACCCGGACGGGCAGAAGGCGATCACCAACTGGAAGGTGCTGGGACGCGGCGATGGCCTCACCTGGCTCGCGATGGAGCCGGTCACCGGCCGCACCCATCAGCTCCGGGTGCATTCGGCGGCGATGGGCTGGCCGATCGTCGGCGACAATATCTACGGCAACGGCCCGCGCTTCGGCGAGCCGACGCTGCATCTGCATTCCCGCGAAATCGGCATCCCGATTTCCCGCAACAAGGACCCGGTGCATGTCGTAGCACCTGCGCCGGCGCACATGCAGGAGCGGCTCAAGGCCTGCGGCTGGAACGGCGAATAGACCGTTTTCCAGCGAAAGCCTGTCCCGGACTTGATCCGGGATGGATACCGGTTCGCGTAACGAAAGCGCGTCAAAATGTAGAGCTTCCTCCGGGATTCTACTGATCATTATCCTTACGAAACGTTCAGGTCCGCCCGATAAAGCTGCAAGCTGGCTTAGAACAAGCAATCGGGACGGGCTCAGGACGAGCAATGCTGACTGCCGGGCAGGCAATTGTCGACGAGGTCGAGGCTGCGATACGCGCCGGCTCCGCCGAAAAATGCATAGCGACGGCGAAGCGCGTCACTGACCTGTTTCTCCACTCCGCCGGCAGCTTCAACAGCGAGCAGATCGAACTGTTCGACAATGTGCTCGAGCGGCTGGTCAAGACCATCGAGCTGCGCGCGCTTGCCGAGATCAGCGCCCGGATGGCGCTTGCCGAGATCAGCGAGCAGCTCGCCCCGGTCGCGCAGGCGCCGCCCGCGATCGTTCGCCGCCTCGCCAGCAACGACGAGATCCGGATCGCGCGGCCGATGCTGCAGGAATCCTCGCGCCTCAGTGCGGAGGACCTGGTCGAGATCGCGCAGACCAAGAGCGAGCAGCACCTGCTCGCCGTCGCCGGCCGCTGGTGGCTGAAGGACGTCGTCACCGATGCGCTTCTGGCTCGTCGCTTTGCGAGCGTGAGCCACCGCCTGGTCACCAATCCCGGCGCCAAAGTATCTCTGGGCGGATTTGCCGTCATCCTGGCGCAGGCCGAGCACGATCCGCCCCTCGCAGTCGAGACCGGCATCCGCGCGGACCTGCCGGCGGAGCTCCGTCTTCAGCTGCTGCGCCGGGCAACGGAAGAGGTTCGCGGCCGTTTGCTGGAACGCGCCCCGCCGTATCTATACGAGGAAATCCGCCACGCGATCGCCGCGGTCGCCGCCGGCGTCGAGCGCGACATGTCGCAGGTCCGCGATTTCACCGCAGCCAAGCGCCACGTCGCGAAGCTCAGGGATAGCGGCGAGCTCGACGAGGCCGCCCTGCTCGGCTTCGCCAAGCAGCGAAGATATGAAGAGACTGTTGTTGCGCTGGCGGATCTCGCGCAGTCGAACATCGAGGTGATCCGCTCCCTGATGCAAAGCCTGCGCAGTGAAGGCCTTTTGGTGCCGTGCCGGGCGGCAGGCCTGAGCTGGGAGACCACCGCCGCGGTGATGGAATGCCGCTATACGACCGGCTCCATGGGCGCCGTTGAGCTCGCTCATGCGAAGAGCCAGTTCACCAAGATGACCCGCGGCGACGCCGATCGCCTGCTGCGGTTCTGGCAGATTCGCGCATCACGGCCGCCAAAGCCCGGCGGCCGCGCGCACTAAGTGCATCATGCGCAATGACGCGACTGATTTCGATTTCAACCTGTCAACAGCTGGTTCGGTGTCATCACCCGCGCATGCGCATGCGGGTGATCCAGTATTTTAGAGACGTCGGTGCTTGAACCCAGAGACTGCGGCTTCTCCCGGCGTCGTCCCTGCGAAAGCAGGACCCATACTCCGCGGCGGGTATTGTGAACGGGACTCGTCGTTCCGGTACCGACCATCAACAACCATTCGTGGTTATGGATCCCTGCTTCCGCACGGACGACATCGAGATTGTTGACGCGGTGACGATTCATACAGCCTCGTTCTCGCGGCGCGTTTCGCCCGAGCTTTGCATCTCGTTCCGCCCTCTCGTCTTCAGAGGGGCAGGGAAAGCCGGGTGCCGATCGCACCCATGGGCCCCGAGCAATGGGTAGAGAGCTCGGGGGTAGGACCACGTCAAGACAGCCACACCTCCTGTGTCAACCGATAGAGAGCTTGCCGCCGCAACGCGTCGTTTTCCGGCATGCGAGGGTGGTCAAAGTCCTCTGCGCTATCGTGAGACATCCCAAGCTTCGCCATCACGCGTCTGGATCGCACGTTGCGGGTGCTTGCATGCGCCACGATCTCTTTGAGACGAATCTCTTCGAAGCCGAATTGAAGAGATACTCGCGCCGCCTCAACCGCAAACCCCTGCCCCCAGAACTGCCTTGCTAGCCGCCAACCGACTTCGATAGCTGGTGTGAAGGGGGCGACGAAGCCGATGCGCAATAGCCCGACAGCGCCCATGAATACCCCAGACTCCTTCGATTCAACGGCCCAAAGGCAGAAGCCGTGAGAGGATTGATGGCTGATTTGAAAGTCGATCCACGCGTCGGATGCATCCCGCGTTGGAAGCGGACGAAGATATTCCATGACTTGAGCGTCTTGAGACATCTCTGCAAAGGGCAGCCTGTCCGACTCCATCCATGATCGGAGGATGAGCCGCGGCGTCGATAGCTGCATCCGACTTCCCCTGAGCTGTGCGATGGCCACTCAGTGGCCGATCATACGCTGGCGGTCTCCATTGTGCGACCTTGTGAATACGCCACCCTAACTAGCCTCGCCGCGCACCCCAACGAGACGCGCACCGTCATGGCCCGTCACGACAAGCCGCCGGACCATGCCCGGCTCATCGTCATCGATCGCGACAGGCAGAAAGTGTTCGGTGCGGCCCTGCTTGTCGCTCTCGATCAGCACCTCGCGTGTCGCGCCGACTTCCGCAGCAAGCCGCAGCAGCAGCGCGGCTTCGCCGGCCGTGCGCAATCGCTTGGCGCGCTCCCTGATCGTGCCGCCTGCGACCTGCGGCATCCGTGCGGCCGGCGTGCCCGGACGCTTCGAATAGGGAAACACGTGCAAGAAAGTGAGATCGCATTCCGCGACCAGATCGAGCGAGCGCGCGAACATCTCTTCAGTTTCGGTCGGGAAGCCCGCGATGATGTCGGCGCCGAGCGCGATGTCGGGCCGCAGCCGGCGCACCTGCGCGCAGAAATCGATCGCGTCCCGGCGTGAATGCCGGCGCTTCATCCGCTTCAGGATCATGTCGTCGCCGGATTGCAGCGACAGATGCAGATGCGGCATTAGCCGCGGATCGTCGGCAATGACATCGAGCAGATCGCGATCGGCCTCTATCGAATCGATCGACGAGATGCGCAGCCGCTTCAGCTCGGGCACATGACGCAGGATCTGCCGGGTCAGCTGGCCGAGCTTCGGCGCGCCCGGCAGGTCGGCGCCATAGCTCGTGAGATCGACGCCGGTCAGCACGATCTCGGCGTGGCCGCGCTCGACCAATGTGCGGACCTGATCGACCACCGCGCCCATCGGCACGGAGCGCGAGTTGCCGCGGCCATAGGGGATGATGCAGAAGGTGCAGCGATGATCGCAGCCGTTCTGCACCTGCACGAACACCCGCGGCAGGCCGCGCTCGAAGCCGTCGAGCAGATGCGGCGCCATCTCCGTCACCGCCATGATGTCGGCAACCGCGACCTTTTCGCTTGCACCGACATCGAAAGCGACGCGCGTCGCCTGCCAGGCGTCGCTGCGCATCTTCTCGTCATTGCCGACGACGCGATCGACCTCGGCCATCTCTGCGAACATATCGGCTTGCGTCTGCGCCGCGCAACCGGTGACCACGATGCGCGCGGCCGGGCGTTCGCGCTTCAACTTGCGGATCGACTGCCGGGCCTGCGCCACCGCCTCGTTGGTGACGGCGCAGCTGTTGATGACGATGGTCTCAGTGAGCCCCGCCTGCTCCGCCTCGCGCCTGATCACCTCGGATTCGAATGCGTTGAGGCGGCAGCCAAAGGTGACGACATCGACGCTCATAACCGATCCCAAGACCGCCTTCATGCCCGGCTAAGCGACGCTGGCGAACAGCGCCGGATCGAAGCGGCCCTCATATTCG
Source organism: Bradyrhizobium altum (assembly GCF_020889705.1). Taxonomy (GTDB): domain Bacteria; phylum Pseudomonadota; class Alphaproteobacteria; order Rhizobiales; family Xanthobacteraceae; genus Bradyrhizobium; species Bradyrhizobium altum. Next base: position 9,360 of record NZ_JACMYP010000290.1, read on the forward strand.
AAATCGGCGGTGCCGGTCATCAGCACGTGGTCGTCGCGCTCGCGCCACTCGATGCCGAGCTTGCCGCCGGGCAACGTGATCTCGACAATCCGGTTGGCGCGCTTCAGCCGCGCCGCCGCAACCGCGGTCGCGCAGGCCGCCGAGCCGCACGCCCTGGTGAGGCCGGCGCCGCGCTCCCAGGTGCGGATCGTGATGTGGTCGCGATCGACGATATGGGCGAGCGTGATGTTGGCGCGCTCCGGGAAGATCGGATGGTTTTCCAGGAGCGGCCCGAAACGTTCGAGGTCGTAGGCATTGACGTCGTCAACCCAGAAGACCGCGTGCGGATTGCCCATCGAGACCGCCGAGGGCGAATGCAGCACCGGATTGTCGATCGGCCCGACCTGCAGCTCGATGTAGCGGGTGTCGCGAAATTCCTCAGCCAGCGGAATGTCCTGCCAGCCAAACTTCGGCGCGCCCATGTCGACGGTATAGAGATCGGGCGCCGGCCCCTGCCAGCAATTGAGCAAGCCGGCGCGGGTCTGGAACGTCGCGGATGTCTGACCGGTCTTCTCGAAGATCCGCCGCACCACGCAGCGCATGCCGTTGCCGCAAGCCCCGGCCTCCGAGCCGTCATTGTTGTAGATCGAGATGAACGCTTCCGTGCCATCGAGCCGCGGTGGCTGCAGCACCATCAGTTGGTCATAGGGCACGCCGCCGGCCGGCGATGCCACGGCGCGCGCCTCCGCCGCCGACACCTGCGCCCGACCTGGTGCCTCGGAATCGCGCAGGTCGACGACGACGATCTCGTTGCCGATGCCGTTCATCTTGGCGAATGCGTGATTGGCGAGCGCGCTCATCGATTTTCCTAAATTCCGCCCGGTTATATGGCGAGTGGTGGCTGATTGGCCAGTCCGTATGGCCCTATGACACATCTGTCATGGGACGAATGCAGAACTCGCGTGTTAGGAATATCGCACCTCAGGGACCGCGCGCGCCGGGACAGATCGAGCGGCCGTTTGAGGAAGGGGATGGAGAAATACCGAATGAACCGTATCAACACGCTCCGCGCGGCCTTGGTCGCGCTGCTCCCTTTGGCCGCGATCACCCTGGCAAGCCCGGCGCCTGCCCAGTCGCCGTCAGCCTCGCCCG
>NZ_JACMYP010000291.1 GCF_020889705.1 Bradyrhizobium altum
CTGTCGCTCCTCGACGAGTTGCAGGAGATAAGCGCCGGAACCGAGCTGAGACTAACAGGCTTGAGGATCGACAAGGACGGAACGCTTCTTCGCCTAACCCAAGTCAGTGAACGCGAGAATGATTGGTGACGTCGAGCACCACTGAATTCCCGAGACCTTAGATGGTCTCGGGAATTCGTTGCGTTTGATCGACCGCTGATATCCCAACAAATCTTATCGTATGGCTCTTGCGCACCTCAAAGCGCTTTACGCTATTCGCAAGAATTCGAAGAACTCTTGTGATCTCCAGAACCTCACAAAGACTATCAATCGAGAAAAAGAACTCAATCAAGGCTCGTTCCGTTATTGCTTCCCCCTTCGGCACGCGATCCTGGAGCCACATCCAAAACGCGAGCGCCGCGGGCGCGACTGGGCGAGACGGCCCCCAAGTGCGACTCTTGAACGTTGCTCTGCTTTCGTCGGATAAATTGAGCAACGGAAGTACGCTGCTTAATAGAATGTTCTGCAAGGTTGGCGCAAAGCCGTCGACTGTAGGTTCCGTTTGTTGATGCGCGTCAGCGATCGCGGGCAAAAGAATCTGCCTACCGCAGACAACTCGCCGATACAGATTTCTAACGCCATCCACGCGTACTTTCTCAATGCTGCCGAGCTCAACCGCGAATAACCACGGCAGAATCGGCTGAGGGCTTTTAGCCCATTCTGGCTCGAGCGCTGTTCTCATTCTCAGCGCCCAAATGGCCAGCGCATGAGAGAACTGCAGCCGTCGTTGACCGTCCATTGGGTCAGGATAGGCAACGACGCTGAGGAATTGCGCACCACTGTAATACGGGGCGTTCGTGCTTAGCGGTATTTCGACAGTACTTAGCGGCATGGTTAGATCTCCACTTGGTTGTCAATTCAATCGCTCGATGACAACCGGGACTACGAAGAATTGAGTTAGATCGGCAGCGTTTTGGCCCGAATGGTTAGACGCGATGAACACAGCTGCCCCGATATGTGAAATTTCCGACGAGAAGCCAATCCGGCTCGCGTTAGCCGCACGCATTGCGTTCCCGGATGGCTCGATGACGGCCTCCGGCTTACGCCGGGAAGCCGCGCGAGGACGCCTCGCGGTAGAACGTATCGCCGGAAAGGATTATACTACGTTGCAACACATTAAGCTAATGAGAGAGCTATGCCGCGTCAAAGCAAAGGAGCTCGGCTCTACAGGCGAAGGGCCCGACACCGCAATGGAAAGCTCGTCGCTCAAGCGATCTGGATCATCAAGGACGGTACCCGCCATATCGCCACAGGCTGCCTTGCGAGCGCGACTGAAACAAAGCCGCCTCGAGAAGCAGAGCAAGCGCTAGCAGACTACATCGCGCAAAAGTATCAGCCCGAGCGTCATCGGCGCGACATCGACGACATCGATTGCGCCGACGTGCTGTCGATCTACTTGACCGACACTGGGGGGCCAGGTGATCAATTTGAAATTGAAGCGAGGATCGACCGGCTCAATGATTTTTGGGGCGGCAAGAAGATGTCGGCAGTCAACGCGCACACCTGTGCGGCTTACGCCAAGCACCGCGGCAACCAAGGTGGTGCGCGTCGCGACCTTGAAACTCTCCGCGCAGCGATCAACCATCATGCAAAAGAGGGTCTGCACCGAGGCACGGTCCGCGTATCACTCCCGCCAAAGGGTGAGGCGCGCGACCGATGGCTGACACGCAACGAGGCGGCAGCCCTGATTTGGCAATGTTGGCGCTATCGCGAAAAACAGACAATTCACGCCGGCGGCTCAAAGGGCGCTCCAGTGCGGACGGACCGCCGACCATTGCGGCACATAGCCAGATTTATCCTGATCGGCCTTTACACTGGCACCAGGGCGGGTGCGATCGCGGCGGCATCGCCTTACCCCGAGCTTGGGCACTCGTACATCGATCTCGAGCGTGGTATCTTTTACCGGAGACCGATTGGGAAGCGAGCCACCAAGAAGCGTCAAACGCCGGCCCCGCTTCCACCCCGGCTATTGGCTCACATGCGTCGTTGGAAAGACCGGAAGCTGATCACCAGCTGCTTCGTCGAGTTCAATGGCAAGCCGGTCGCTTCCGTAAAGAAAGGCTTCAAATCTGCCGTGGATCTGGCCAAGCTACCCGGGAAAGTCACTCCGCACACGTTGCGCCACACGGCAGCGACCTGGTTGATGCAGCGCGGCGTGCCGATTTGGGAGGCGGCCGGGTTCCTCGGCATGTCGCCCGAGGTCCTGCAGGAAACCTATGGCCATCACCATCCCGATTATTTGCACGGGGCGGCGGCGGCCATCGGCCAAAAAGCGCGGTATGTTTCGGTGGTCAAATCGGTGGTTGACTCGGGAACAGCCACCGATGAGAAGAAAAAACCTAAGGAAATCTGGTCGGAGTGGCAGGATTCGAACCTGCGACCCCTGCGTCCCGAACGCAGTGCTCTACCGGGCTGAGCCACACTCCGACTAAGAGGCCGGCTTATAGCGTCGGGTTTCGGGGACCGCAAGGGACCACAAGGCACCCAATTGAGGAATCTAGTCACAGTGGATACAGGCCTGAAAACGTACATTTTGCCCGCCGGTGCCGCCGCCACGGCGACCGCGGCCGGGATCCTTGCCGAGGGAGGCCTGGTGGCGTTTCCGACCGAGACGGTTTATGGCCTCGGCGCCGACGCCGGCAATGCCGCCGCGATCGCCCGGCTCTACGAGGCCAAGGGCCGGCCGCCTTCAATCCGCTGATTGCCCATGTCGCCGATCTCGGCGCCGCCCGCCGGATCGCCCTGTTCAACGGCCAGGCTTTGCGGCTGGCGGAAGCGTTCTGGCCCGGTCCCCTCACCCTGGTGCTGCCGAAGGCGCTTTCCTGCCCGGTCGCTGAGCTCGCGACCGCCGGGCTCGATACGGTCGCTATACGCATTCCGGCCCACAAGGTGGCGCGCGACATCATCAAGGCGTTCGGCGGTGCCGTGGTAGCGCCGTCGGCCAATCTCTCCGGCCATGTCTCGCCCACCACGGCCGAGCATGTGAACGGCGATCTGGCGGGCCGGATCGACATGATCGTCGACGACGGCCCGGTCGAGGTCGGCGTCGAATCCACGATCGTCGGCTGCTTCTCCGATCCGGTGCTGCTGCGGCCGGGCGGGCTGACGCGCGCCGAGATTGAGCGCGTGCTCGGCCATCCGCTGCAATCGCCGCCGCCCGATGCGGAAGGCGACACGCAGCCGATTGCCCCGGGCATGCTCGCGTCACATTATGCACCGCGGACACCGGTCCGGCTCAATGCGAGCGATGTCCATGTCGGTGAAGCCTTGCTGGCGTTCGGGCCGGTCAAGGTCGGGCGGCGCGAATGCGCCTCCGTGGAGATGAACCTGTCCGAGCGCGGCGATCTTGCCGAGGCCGCCGCCAATCTGTTCGGCTACCTTCGCACGCTCGACACGAGAAACGCAGATGCTATCGCCGTGATGCCCATTCCCGAGGATGGGCTCGGCGAAGCCATCAATGACCGGCTGCGCCGCGCAGCGGTTGGGCGGTAACAAGCATGATCCGGAAAGGTGCGAGCCGGTTCTCCTCGCGACAAACGCGAAGCGTTTGCGCAGAGGTCATGCCTCAATAAAGATCCCGGCTGAGTGAAAGACCAAGAAAAAATGAACATCGTCCAATCAGCGGTGCCGCCGCTTCCGCCCGAATTGCTTGCAAAATTCCGCGCCATCGTCGGCGAGAAATATGCGGTGACCGACGCCGCCGACATCGAGCCTTACGTCACCGAGGAGCGCGACCTGTTTCACGGCCGCTCGCCGCTGGTGCTGCGCCCGGGCTCGACCGCCGAAGTCGCTGCGATCTGCAAGCTTGCGAGCGAGCACAGGATCGCGCTGGTGCCGCAGGGCGGCAACACCGGCCTGGTCGGCGGGCAGACGCCGCATCATGGCGAGGTCGTGGTGTCGCTGCGGCGCCTCGACAAGATCCGCGACATCGATGTCGAATCCAACACCATGACCTGCGAGGCCGGCGTGGTGCTGCAAATCGCGCAGCAGAAGGCAGCCGACGTCGACCGCCTGTTCCCGCTGTCGCTCGGCGCCGAAGGCAGCTGCACCATCGGCGGCAACCTCTCGACCAATGCCGGCGGCACCGGAGCGCTCGCCTATGGCGTGGCGCGCGAGATGGCCCTCGGCGTCGAGGTCGTGCTCGCGGATGGCCGCGTGCTGAACGCTCTGTCCAAGCTGAAGAAGGACAACACCGGCTACGATTTGCGCAACCTCTTCATCGGTGCCGAAGGCACGCTCGGCATCATCACCGCCGCAACCTTGAGGCTGTTTCCGAAGCCGCGCGCGGTCGAGACCGCCTATGTCGGCCTGAAGTCGCCGGCGGCAGCCCTCAAGCTGCTGTCGATCTCGCGCAACGAGGCGGCGGGCAGCCTGACGAGCTTCGAGCTGCTGGCCGACATCGCGGTCGATTTCTCGATCCGCCACGGCATCGATATCCGCGATCCGCTGGAGAGCAAGCACCCGTGGTACGTGCTGATGGAATTGTCGTCGTCGCGCGACGATGCCCGCGACGCGCTGGAGGCGATCCTCGCCCAGGGCATGGAAGACGGCATCGTCGATGACGCGGTCATCGCCGCCAATCTGAGCCAGCGCCAGGCGTTCTGGAAATTGCGCGACGAGATGTCGGCGGCGCAGAAGCCGGAGGGTGGCTCGATCAAGCACGACATCTCGGTGCCGGTCGCAGCTGTTCCCGCCTTCATCGCGGAGGCCAATGCGGCGGTCGTGAAGCTGATCCCGGGCGCGCGGCCCGTGCCGTTCGGCCATCTCGGCGACGGCAACATCCACTACAATGTCAGCCAGCCGGTCGGCGCCAATGCGGCCGACTTCCTGGCGCGCTGGCACGACGTCAACGCCGTGGTGTTCGAGATCGTGCTGCGGATGGGCGGCTCGATCTCGGCCGAGCATGGCATCGGCGTGCTCAAGCGCGACGAGCTGCCTGACGTCAAGGACAAGGTCGCGATCGAGCTGATGCGGCAGGTCAAGGCGATGCTCGATCCGCTCGGCATCATGAACCCGGGCAAGGTGCTGTGACCGTGCAGACGACAATGCCCTCCCCCTCGCTTGCCATTGCAGAGATCACCGACGCCGACGTCACCGCTGTCGTCGCGCTGTGGCAAGCGTGCGGCCTGACCCGGCCGTGGAACGATCCGGCTGCCGACATCGCGCTGGCGCGGCGCGGACCGAGCTCGGCCATCCTGGTCGGCCGCAGCTCGGACACGATCGTCGCAACCGCGATGGTCGGTCACGACGGCCATCGCGGCTGGGTCTATTACGTCGCGGTCGATCCCAACCTCCAGGGCAAGGGCCTTGGCCGCACCATCATGGCGGCGGCCGAGGATTGGCTGCGCAATGCCGGCGTGCCGAAGCTGCAATTGCTGGTGCGCCGGGAGAACGCCAAGGCCGGCGCATTCTACCAATCGCTCGGCTATGAGGAGTCGACTTCGGTGATGCTGGCCAAATGGCTCGACGGTCGCGAAGCGACGCCGTGACAGAGTTGAGGATCGACGCATGAGCATCGCCGACCGCGTCCGCGTCAGGGACGTCCAGCTGCTGTCGAAGCGCCGCTACGAGCTGAAGAGCGCCACATTCGACTACCGCCGCAGCAATGGCGAATGGCAGACCCAGGTGCGCGAGGTCTATGACCGCGGCAACGGGGCGGCGCTATTGCCCTACAATCTCAAGACCCGCACCGTGGTGCTCGTGCGCCAGTTTCGCTATCCCGCATTCGCTAGCGGCTATCACGATCTCCTGATCGAGGCCGCCGCCGGCATGCTCGACGATGCCGCGCCGGAAGCACGCATCCGCGCCGAGGCGGAGGAAGAGATCGGCTACCGGCTCGCGCATGTGCGCAAGGTGTTCGAAGCCTTCATGACGCCGGGTGCGGTGACCGAGAAGCTGCATTTCTTCGTCGCCGAATACGACGCCGCGATGCGCGTCAGTGACGGCGGCGGGCTCGCCGACGAGGGCGAGGACATCGAGGTGCTGGAGCTTGCGATCGACGACGCGCTCGCCATGATCAGCGATGGCCGCATCGTCGACGGCAAGACCATCATGCTGCTGCAGTACGCAGCGCTGCATCTGTTCAGGTGAACGCCGCCCCGTACCAGGCCGTGCCGGGACGGCTCGCGCGACTAGCTAGCCCCGTCATCCTGAAGTGCGAGCGGAGCGAGCCTCGAAGGATGAATCGGCCACATCGGGGCCGTGCATCCTTCGAGGCTCGCCGAAGCGGCTCGCACCTCAGGATGACGGAGATGGATTGAGTCCGCCTAAACCCCAGATGTGTGCTGGGCCTGGCGATCAGCTGCTCGCTGATACCGTCATGCTCTACCGCATCGTGATCGCAAGGCCGCTGAGGTCGGCATTGGCCATCAGGCCGACCTGGTGACCGGTCAATTCAAGCACCGCGCCCTTCTGATTGGTCAGCACGATCGCGCGTGCGCCGCGGCCGAGGGCAAGCCCGGCACCCGCCGCGCCATAGACGCCGGCAACGTCGGACGGACGGTTGATGTTGCTGACGCGGCCGCGCAGCACGGTCTTGGAGCCGCCGAACACCAGGCCGTAGTCGAGACCGCCGGTGGACAGCCGATAGGAGCGACCGCGGAACGTCAGCGCGCCGCTGCCGCCGGAGCCGCCGATGAACCATCCGGCCTTGTAGATCGTGAGCGTCACGAAGCCGCTGTCGGCGCGCGCGGCGGTGGAGACAGCGAGGCCGGTGAAGGCCATCAGTGCAACCAGCGCGGCGCGAAGGGTGGATGAAAGTTTCATGTGCGGTCTCCCCGGGATTTTCTCACGTCGATTTGCTCGCGTCGCGACGCGGGCGCGAATCGCAATGCGCCGACTGTAGCAAGCGCATCGTCAGGCGCAATTTGGCACAGCAGGCGTCCATTGGTGACGGGAATGTCCGCGCAAGCGGCGTTGAACCTGTTCCCGGGGTTGCAACACTCACTGCATGTCCGGGGCGATCGGCCCCTGAGCTCCAGGATTTCCCCGCGGAGCATTCACATTTTCAAACCGGAGATTTTCCATGCGTCGTCTTGCGATTGCCTGTGCCGCCATCGCCGCCACTGTGTCCGTGCTTGCCACGGCAAGCCCGGCCAGCGCCACGCCCTATCATCTGATCCGTTGGCAAGACACCGGCTTCTGCCAGATCTGGGACCAGAGCATTCCGACCACGCCGTGGCCGGCGAACTTCGCCGTCGTCAGCGAGGAGTTGCCGACCTTCGACGCCGCGTTCAGCTACAAGACCGGCCTCCTCAACAACGGCACCTGCTCGTTCTGAGCGCCCTCCGATCACGCACAGGGCAGACACGCGGCAACAGCGCGGCGTCCGCCCTTGTGCTGTCAGGCCGTAACGCGATCGCGCGTCAGTGATGCTTGATCAGCGCGTCACGCGCAGCGGCGAGTTCGAGGAATGCCGGGCCGTTGCCGCCACCGTCGGGATGCACCGTCTTGGCGGCGCGCTTGAACGCCTGATGGACCTCGTTCGCAGCGAGGCGACGGCCGAACGGTAGGCCAAGCAATTGCCGGTAGCGCTCTTCCTGCGTCAGCGCCTTCGGCGTCAGGCCACGCCGGCCGAATTGCGGCGCGGACAGCATATGCAGCGCATCGCTGACGATGCCGAGACGGCGCAGCGCCATCGATCTGGTGCGGCGGTCGGCCGATTTCAGCGCCGCCTGGCGCAGGATCGGCAGCACCTGTGCGGCGGCATGCCGCAGCGTTTCGTCGATGTCGGTCGTGGCGATCTCGGCGATCATTATGGCCATTTCGCGATAGTCGGGATCAGGCGCCGCGCAGAAGCGCGCGATCTCTACTTTCCAATGTCTGATATGCTGGTCCATGATCGGTCCGTACTGTCATCCGAATCCGGATAACAGCAACGCGCAAACGCGGCTTGGCGTTTCGGTTGGCGCAGTTTTGAATAGTGTTGTCGACAACGCTCATAAATCAGAACGAGGAAATACCATGGCCCTTCTCGACAATCACATCGCCGTCATCACGGGTGCGGGCTCGGGCATCGGCCGTGCCATCGCCGCGGGCTACGGCCGCGAGGGTGCGCGCGTGGTGCTGCTCGACATGAACGGCGATGCGGCGGCGGAAGCGGCCAAGGAGATCCGGAACGCTGGCGGCAAGGCGGAGAGCTTTGCGCTCGACGTGACCAATCTCGACGCCTGCATCGCGATGGCAAAGCAAATCGCCGACAAGGTCGGACCTGTCTCGATCCTGGTCAACAATGCCGGCATCGCGCGCCGCAACGGCATGCTCGGCGCCGAGGAGGCCGTGATCAAGGATTGGGAGGACATCATCTCGATCAATCTCACCGGCGTCTTCAACGTGACGCATTCGTTCCTCGCACCGCTGCGCAAGAACAAGGGCCGCATCGTCAACATCGGTTCGATCCAGTCCTTCGTGCATCTGCGCACCCCGAGCTCACCGGCCTACACCGCCTCCAAGCACGGCGTGCTTGGCTTCACCAAGGCATTGGCCGCCGAGCTCGGTAAGGACGGCGTGCGCGTCAACGCGATCGGCCCCGGCTTCATCGAGACGCCGCTGAACGAGAAAGTGCGCGCCAGCAATCCCGACCTCGTGAAGGTCTTCATGGACCACACCCCGCTCGGCCGCGCCGGCAAGCCGGAAGACATCGTCGGTCCTGCGATCTTCCTTGCCTCGGACCTGTCGGCCTATGTCTCGGGATCGATCGTGATGGTGGACGGCGGTTACCGCACACTGTGACCGATGGAACCGCAATCGTGGCAATTTCTGGGTATTTTGCTTACAAAGCAGGGAGTTAGTGGCGCGTTAAGGACTTGTTAACCAAACCGGCACACCGTGGATTCACGGGGTAGTCGGTTTCTCGATGTCTCCGCCTCATCGACGAGGCGGGCGTTGATCGGGAGGAGTTCATGTCTTACGCGTCCACCGTACCATCGCCGGAAGCACTGCTGCCGTCGCTGGCTCCTAATGAAATCGTCCCACTGCTGATCGGCGCGACCGTCGATGAGGTCGAGCGGGAACTGGTGCTGCAAACGCTCGCGCGCTGCGACGGCAACCGCACCCGTGCTGCGCGCGTGCTCGGACTGTCGGTGCGGACGTTGCGGAACAAGATCCGCGAGTATTCGGCAGACGGCATCGACGTGCCGCACAGCGAGCACGCCGCGGCGTAGGAATCAGATCGGTAGATCGATCGCAAGACGCCGCCAGCGCGACAGCAACGCTCTGTCGTCCTCGCCGAGGTAGGGTGCGAGATGCACGTCGGTCGCCGCAGTCTGTTGCAGCGTCTGGCCTACCAGTGCGGTCGCATAATCCCAATAGTCGCGCCGGCCGTTCGGATCCGGCGCGACCAGGGATTTTGCGAGGATCTCGACATGGATCGCGCTGACAGCGCTATGCCAGAGCCGACCTGCGCGGATCTCCACCGAGGACGCGCCGGTCCGCGCCTGCCACATCAGCCAGTAGTTTTCTTCTCCATTTGCCCAATCCGATGACGACGGAGACGGATCAAGACATGGCGAGCGGCACGCGAGTGGCCGCATTGTGCGCGCGTCGCAGAACACGGAATAGTCGAGCCTGTCGTACCAGCTTACGCGCAGCAATCGGCGGATCTCGTCCTGCTCACCTGCCGCGAGCTGCCGCATGCCCGTCCGCTCGAGACCGGCGATGATCGCGGCCACGCGATCGCGATCGAATGGCTCGACCTCGAGCACCACGCCGATATTGTTCGGAAACAGCGCATCCAGCATGGCGACCATCTCGCGATAGAACGCACGCGACAGGCCGCCGCCGCGCCACGCCTTCCCGATGCCGACATGGTTGCAAAAGATCAGCTCGCTTGCGTGATCGTAGGTGAAGAAGCCGAGCCCAACCGCGCGCCCAGCGCCAACGCGCAGGATGAAGCAGCGCGAGTCGAGACGATAGGACATCTCGTGGCCGTCGACGCTGAAGTGACGCCGCTCGCCGACACCATCCGACAACAGCCAGCGCACGATGTCGTCAGGGCTGTCGCGCTCGCTCGCAGGAAACAGCTCCTCATAGAGCTCGAGCACACCCGTGTTGCGAAACGCCGCTTCATCAAGCACATCATGTCGCGTCACGACGATGTCGAGCGGTTGCAGTTCGCCCGCGGCTTCGCGGTACATGCCCTCCAGAACCCGCACCGCGCCCTCCGTTGTCATATGCGCACGGAATTATGACTGTTGATCGCTTGCATCGGCGCCGGCAGGCAGAATTGAAGCCGTCCTCCAACCTCTGTTACAAGCGACTTCAAATCGCGACGGAGCATAGCAGTGGCTGACGAGACAGTTTCCCGCCAGGGGTCACGAGGGGCGCAGGGGCCGCAGGGCCGTCAGGGCGAGCCGGGAAAGCCCGGACCGCAGGGACATCCGGGGCGGCCCGGACCGGAAGGTGCGCGCGGCAAGCCGGGTCCGCAGGGCAAGGCCGGCGTG
>NZ_JACMYP010000292.1 GCF_020889705.1 Bradyrhizobium altum
CGCGCGTGCCCAAGCGCGCGGGGCCTGCCGGAGGGAACAAGGCGATGAGCCGGACACCGATGGCAGAGTGAACTCCGAGGGGTTCGCAAACGGCGGCGCGTCGACAGCGCCGCGACGAAATTTTTCAGAACGGTTTGCCGCATCGCTGCGGCTCAACCGACGCTGGTGGTGAAGATATCGGATACGTCGCACGGTGGAACGCCGGTCCTTTGGACGCAGACACCACCACAAAAACACCGATATCGTTTGTTCCCCAGCGTGCCAACTCAATTGCCGATGCTCGCATCGGCAAGGCGGTGGTGAAGATGTCTGTTACTTCGCGGTGAAGGCGCTCCGGCGCCGAGCGGGTTCGAACCCCGCACGCCGAAAGGCGGTTCGCCCGCAAGGGCAGCAACAGCATCGCTTGTTCCCCGCCAACCCTCTCCACGCCCCGTGGTGAAGATCGCTGTTACATCGTCTGTGAAACGAGAGGTCGCGGGTTCGAATCCCGCCCGGTGTCATGTGCGCCGGTAGCTCAGCGGTAGAGCACTTCCTGGCCGGCCTTGGCTTGCCGGGGTCTCAGCAATCGCCTGTTCCCGGGTCGTAGTCTTCAATCGTTGGCACGGTGTCCGCGCGCAAACGCCTTGCGTTTGCTACGACGTCGTGCCGACAGCCGGTGGTGAAGAGCGCTGCTACTTCGCTGTCGGAGGTTCGACTCCTCCCGGACGCAAGTCCGTAGCTCAGTGGTCGAGCACGTAAAGCCCGCAAGGGCGGTTCAGCTCTCGTCTGTTCCCCGGCACCACTTTCCAATCCATGATCGAACCAGAAAGGAGGCCATCATGGCCACGATCAACAAGATCATGCGCGCCTTCACCCGTGAGGGGGCGCGCGGCAAGCGCTTCACGCCTGAGATGGAGCTGCGGCGCGCGCTGCTGAACTGCCTCCTGTGGGAGAACCAGTTCTACGAGGACGGGGTCGCGATCGCCGATCGCATCAAGGCGCTGGTGCCGAAGGTCGAGCCGACGCGCGTGGCGGAACTCGCCGTCGCCGCCCGCGAGACCATGAAGCTGCGGCACGCGCCGCTGCTGGTGGTTCGCGAGATGGCACGGCACACAACCCATCGCGGTCTGGTCGCCGACACGCTCGCCCGCGTGATCCAGCGTCCGGACGAGATGACCGAGCTGCTCGCGATCTACTGGGCGGATGCGCTCGGCCCTCAGCAGCAGCGCAAGCGTCAGCCCGTCTCGGCACAGATCAAGAAGGGACTGGCGCGGGCGCTCACCAAGTTCGACGCCTACCAGCTCGCGAAGTACGATCGCGACGGCGCGGTGCGGATCAAGGACGTGCTGTTCCTGGTTCACGCCAAGCCGAAGGACGCCGCACAGGAGAAGTTGTGGAAGCAGCTTGTCGACGGCGAGCTGGCCTCGCCCGATACCTGGGAGGTTTCGCTCTCGTCCGGCAAGGACAAGCGTGAGACCTTCGAGCGGCTGATCGCTGAGAAGCGGCTCGGCGGGCTGGCGCTGCTCCGCAACCTGCGCCTGATGCAGAAGGCGGAGGTGCCGCGCCGGACCATTGCGGAGGCGATCGACGCGATGCGGACCGACCGCATCCTTCCCTACCGCTTCATCACGGCCGCGCGTTATGCGCCGGACTTCGAGCCGGAGCTGGAGGCCGCGATGTTGAAGTCGGTCAAGGATTACGCACGGCTTGACGGCCGCACGCGGCTCCTGATCGACGTGTCGGGATCGATGTTCACTCCGCTCTCGGCCCAGTCAGAAATGACTCGGGCGGAAGCGGCCTGCGGACTTGCGATCCTCGCCCGCGAGGTCTGCGACGAGGTGGAGATCTTCACGTTCAGCAATGAGGTCGTGAAGCTGCCGCCGCGCCGCGGATTCGCGCTGCGCGATGCGATCATCGGCTCGCAGCCGCATGGTGGGACGTATCTCGGCAAGGCGGTGACGGAGATCGACCGCAAGGGCGATCGCCTGGTCGTCTTCACCGACGAGCAGAGCCACGACCAGGTGCCCGCGCCCAAGGGACGCGGATACATGGTCAACGTGGTGTCCTACCGGCACGGGGTCGGACACGGCCCGTGGACGCGGGTCGACGGCTTCTCCGAGGCCGTGATCGCCTGGATCGCAGCGTCGGAACAGACGATGCACTGACCTGCGTCGCACAACAACGGACCCGGACGCGCGGACCTCCGCGCGCCCGGGTCTTTTTCAAGGGTGGCAACCGACATATTTGTGATCGCCCAGCGGCGATCCTCATCACGAGGTCGAGAGCCCTCACGCCAACTCCCCGTCATTTCGCTGCGGTTCATCTCGGCCGGCAGACAATGTGCGCAGTCAACCGCGGTCCAGAGGGAGCCGTGTGCCCATGCCGATCAGCCGCCGGCGAGCGCTCATGCTTGCCTCGTTTGCCGTAGCGAGCCCGCTGCTTGGCAGCGAAGGCCGTGCCGAACCGGCGCCGGCCGCCGGGGCTGCGACCTTCGACATGGCCACCTTCACGGCCACCTCCGGCGGCGACGCCGACGCGGCCTTTGCCAAGGCGCTGGCCGCCATCGCCAAGGCAGCGGCTGATGCGAGCAAGGTGGGGCCGGTTCACATCGTCCTCAATCTGGAGAAGAATGCCAGCTACCGGATCAAGCGGCCGCTCGCGTTCCGGCAATTGCACGGTTTCGAGCTCAACGGCAACGGCGCACAGCTGGTCAACACGGCACGCAGCGGGACCTTCGCGATCTCCGGCTGCAACCGCCTCACCATCCGCGATCTCACCATCGACTACGACCCGCTCCCCTTCACCCAGGGAACGATCACCGCATTCGACAAGCAAGCGGTCGACATCACGGTGAAGGTCGACCCCGGCTATCCCGATGATGCCGCACTGCTCGCCACCTTCACGGATGGCTTCTTCAAGGTGATGGACCGCCGCAACCGGGCACTGAAGACCGGCGCCAGGGATTTCCTCTCACCGGCCCATGCCACGCGCCTCGGCGACGGCCAGATCAAGGTGCATCTGCGGTGGGGCGCGAACGATCGTTTCCCGAGCCAGCTGCCGATCGCGGTCGGTGACGTCGTCACCATTGCAAATAGCGGCGCGCACGCCATCGCGGTGGACTCCAGCGTCGCCACCAGCCTGATCGACCTGAAGCTGCTGGCCTCGCCAGGCATGGGCATCATCGAGAACGGCGGCGAAGGCTCGATGATACTGCAGAAAGTCTCGGTCGTTCCGGGACCCCGGCCGAAGGGCGCGACGACCGACCGCCTGATCTCGACCAATTCCGACGGTTCGCACTTCACCGCGGTCGCGCGCGGTCCGACCATGGAGGACTGCAGTTTCGCCAATACCTCCGACGATGCCGTCAATGTGCACGGCTTCTACTACTACGTCGTGGCGAAGACCGCGCCGCGGCGGTTTCTGCTCAGCCCGAAATGGGACATCGGCCTTGCGGCCGGCGACGATATCGAGAGCTGCGACCATGCGACGTTTCGCTCCCTCGGACGCGGCAAGGTCGAGCAATTGACCAAGCGCCACGCGCCCGAGCTGAAGGCGAAGATCGCCCAGCTCTGGAAGAACAGGAGCCCGACCACGTTGCCGGACCTGATCTACGACGTGGTCCTGCAGCAGGACCTGCCGCTCAAGACCGGCGATGCCATCACCTCGCTGACGCACATCGGATCGGGCGCGACCGTGCTGCGTTGCAATTTCCACGCCTGCGGCCGCGTGCTGATGAAGGCGCCGAACGCCATCGTCGAGAACTGCCAGTTCACATTCTCGACCGGCGTCGCGCTGCAGGCGGGCAGCGACATCGGCTTCTGGTCGGAGTCGGGATTTGCCGAGAACCTCGTCTTCCGCAACAACCGCTTCAGCCACTGCGTCAACGGCGCCAATGAGCTGACCGGCGGCAGCGGAACGCTCGGCACGATCTATGTCGGCATGGTGCCGCCGGAAGGCGCCAAGGGATTTCAGGACAATTTCCAGAACCGGCGCGTCATCATCGAAGGCAATCACATCGACGATTCCTTTATCTACGCGATCTTCGTCAGCAATGCCGCCGGCCTCAAAATCGCCGGCAACGTGATCGGCCAGACTTTCGTGCGCGGTAGCGTGTTCGGGGCCGGCGAGTTCTTCCATATCAAACCCGACAGCGCGATCTTCGTCGGCCGCGCCAGGAACGTCGAGATCAGCAACAACGTCGCCGCACACGGCCGGATCGCGACGAATGCCGTCGCGATCGATGCGAGCTGCGACAAGCGCACGGTGTATCTCGCCGGCAACAGGCCGGCGTGAGCGAGCGCGACGCCGCTCAGGGCATCATTCCCGGACTTTGCCCTCCCCCTGTTTCTGCAGCGCCGTGATGTGCAGGCGGCGGCGGATCTCCATGCCCTGGCGGCGGTAGAGCGCGATCGCGGAGACGTTGCTGGTGAAGACGTGCAGGAACGGAATCTCGCCGCGCGCCACGATCTGGCGACCGACCGCCGACAGCAGCGCCTGGGCGTAGCCGCGGCCGCGATGGTCCGGATGCACGCAGACCGCGGTCATCTCGTTGTAGTTGCCCGGCTTCATCCGCTCCCCGGTCATCGCGACCAGCTCGCCGCCAACGCGGATACCGAGAAAGGTGCCGAGTTCATGCGTCCGCGCGCTGAACGGTCCGGGTTTTGTCATTTCCGTCAGCGCCATCATCGCGGGAACGTCGGCGGCCCCGAGCGTGACGATCTCGACGCTGGGCAGAGAAAACTCCGCCGGTGTGCCGATCATCTGCTCACCGGTCTCGGCCAACAGCACCTTGAACTCCGGCGGCACAGGGACAGGATCGGGCGTGAACAGCACCGCGATGTCAGGTCCCGACAACAGCGCACCGAGCGCGGCAAAACTATTGGCCGACATGTCGATCATGTCGGCGAAGGGTGCGATCGCGATCGGAAAGCGCCTTGCCTCGGCGCCGCCTTCCGCAAGGTCGCGTTGCCTCGTGGTCAGCGCGCTCCAGATCGGGCGATCAAGCGGATGGATCGGCGGGACTTCGGACATGCGGCGCTTCGCTCCCGATTTTCCTCGAACAGAGCAAGAAGCGCCGACAAAATCCAGCGTGGCGTGATGTCATTACGGCTCACAATCGCGCCAGCGGATTTCGCCGTGCCGAACCGATCCTTAGGCGACCTTCAGGCAGAGCTCGGTACCGCCCTTGAGCGGCAGCGTGATCGACACGAAGCCATTTTTGGGATCGCGCACGAACTCCAGAAAATCCGCCTCGGCATTGTCATTCATGACATAGCCGCCGACCCGAAGCTGCGGAGCAACGATCTCGATCACCTGGCGGGCGAGTGTCGGTCCCTTCTCGCCCGGCCAGCCGTCGATCAGGATGAAGTCGACGGGACCACCGAGATCGCGCAGCGTCTGGCGCGCATCGCCCTCGCGGATCTCGGCATAGTCGGCAAGGCCGGCCTCGGCGAGGTTGTGCTTCGCGGTTGCGACCTTGGCCGGCACGATCTCCGAGCCGATCACGGTGCCGCCGCCATTGTCGCGCATCGCGGCGGCGAAATACAGCGTCGACATTCCGACCGACGTCGCGAACTCCGCGACGCGTTTGGCGCGCAGGCCGCGGCACAACAGATAGATCAATTCACCTTGCTCGGGATGAATTGAGAAGCCCTGCTCTGCATAGTCGAGCGGATCGCGGCTCATCGTCAAATTGCCGCGCGGACCGCCGGCGGCCGGCCTGAGGCGCGTGGCCTGCAGGCGCGCGATGACGGCAGCGACGCGGGCGTCGGCAATCGCGCTGTGCGGTTCAGCGTTGTACATGAAGGGTCTCCCTTGCGGCTGCGTCATTGCTGCAGGATTTCAGCGGCGGCGCGGTCGAGGATTTTCGCGATGCGGCGCGCCTCGGCGGCATCGCAGCCGCGCTTCTGGCGCAGCGCGCTCTTCAGCGCGTGACGGGCGCGGTGCACGTCGTCGGAGGATTCGCCATCGAGATCGCTGACGCCGGCGAAGGCTTCGCGCACCTCCTCCATGCGGCCGCCGATCCGCGACAGCGCCTGGAGAATGGTGTCAGCGGTGGCGCGGTTCTCGGCGAGATGCGCCTTGCCCTGCTCGGTGATGCTGTAGAGCTTGCGCGCCGCATCCTGGGTGACGCTGGCATGGCCGATCTCCTCGAGGAAGGTCAGCGCCGGATAGATCACGCCCGGACTCGGGCTGTAGAAGCCGTCCGACCGCTCCTCGATTTTCTTGATCAACTCGTAGCCGTGCGCCGGCTGCTCGCCGAGCAGCGCGAGAATGACGAGCTGCAGGTCCTGCGACGAGAGCCGCCGCGATCCCGGAAAGTCGCCGCCGCCACCCCGCCCGAAGAAGCCATGGCCGCCGCGGCCAAAACGATGGCCGCCCCGGCCGTGCCGTCCCGTGGCGAAGAACCCAAACCGGAATCCGTCATCGTCCCGGCCGCCAAACATCGATCGTCTCATTGGTCATTCCTTACTGAAAACATATCTTACGATATATCTACAGAAGGTTTGGCGCCAACCCACATTTTCGTGAGGTCCCGCGGACAAACACCGACCGGTACTGGCCGGGATTGGCGGTTTACGCCGGGCTTGCCCGTCTTCGCGCGGCTGGCCTATGGCTTTGATGCCCCGCCAGCCCTTCCGACTCATGCGCCCAAAAACCTTCGAAGCTCATTGCCTGCGCCTGCCCGCCGCCACCAAGGTGGTGCAATGGGAAGGCACGTCGGTGTTCAAGGTCGGCGGCAAAATGTTCGCGCTGGCCGGCGGCTTCATCGCGAGCACCGGCGGCTTCATGTTCAAGACCTCGAACATGGCCTATCAGCTTCTGATCGAGCAGGAGCTCGCGCGGCCGGCGCCGTATCTGGCGCGTGCCAAATGGGTGCAATTGATCGGCAACGACGCCCTGCCCGACGGCGAGCTCAAGGCCTATCTCGACCAGGCCCACGCGCTCATTGCCGGAAAGCTGACGCGCAAATCGCGCAAGGCGCTCGGGCTCGACTGACGGGCCGAGCCGCAGCGCGGTTCAGCCACCCAGCGGCTCGTCGGAATCGCCCGACAGCAATTTCGGGAACAGCTCCTTGAAGGCGAACTTGTCATCGCCCTTGGCGCGATGGAAGCGCAGTACGACGTCGAACCGGCTGGCGTCCCATTTGGTGGGCGGCTTGCCCCTGCTGACTGGTATCAACGGAAGGACGTCGGCGATGATCGCCTTGTGCTCCCAGCACAGCAGCACGACGCCGTGCAGCGCCAGCAGCGCCTTGACCAGCGCCGGCTCATCACCTTTGCCAAAACCTTCGTTGGGCGTCGCGCCAAGACGCGCCGCCAGCGCCGAGATCGTCTCAGCGGGACGGCTGCTCGGGCCCCGGTTGGGCGTGGTGCCGGGCGTCGCGGCATAGATCGCGTCAGGCTTGGCAAAGTCGCCCTTGGCGAGGTCGGTGCCAAACAACGCGGTCCATGCGCCGGCGCGCTGCCAGCCGCGGAGGACAAGCGACTCGGTATCGGACACACCGTCCGCGGTGAAGCCGGGCCCCGGCCAGCCATCATCAGGCTTTTCGGCGTGACGGATGATGAAGAGCGTGAGCGCATCCATGGCGTCCTCCCCGGGGAAGATGTGTTGCTGGCAAGGGCAATTTCGATCCTACGCTGGCGGCATGCTCTGATTCATGAACGGCGTCACAATTTGCGAAAGCTCGACCGGTACTGTGCCGGCGACACGCCGAGCCGCTCGGTGAACACGATGCGCATGCGGTCGGCCGAGCCGAAGCCGCAATCGAACGCGACCGCCTTCAGCGGCCGGTCCGAGCCCTCGAGCAGCCGGCGCGCGGCGTCGACCCGCGCGCGTTCGACGAATTCATGCGGCGTGAGGCCGGTCTCCTGCGCGAAGGCGCGGCCGAAATTGCGCACGCTCATGCCGACTGCCTCGGCCAGCGTTTGCAGGGTGTGGCGCTCGCCGACACGCTGCATGACGTGCGCCTGCGCGCGCGCGATCGGCGAATCCTCGTCGACCGGCGCGGTAAGATAGGGGCTGAACTGCGACTGCCCGCCCTGGCGTTGCGCCACCACGACCAGCCGCTTTGCCACCGCGACCGCAACCTGCGGCCCATGACGCTCGGCAACCAGCGCGAGACCGAGATCGATGCCCGCGGTCACGCCGGCAGAGGTCATCAGCCTGCCGTCACGAATATAGATCCGGTCGAAGATCACCTCGGCGGCCGGAAAGCACGCCGCCAGAAGCTGCGCGTTCTGCCAATGCGTCGTCACCTTGTGCCCGTCGAGCAGCCCGGCATGGCCGAGCGCGAAGGCACCGGTGCAGATCGAACCGTAGAGCTCGGCGCGCGCGGGCGCCCCGCGCAGCCACTGCGTCAACGCCGGATCCGGCTCGGCTTCGGGCAAGGCCGGCCGACCGGCAACGAGCAGGATGTCGAATTTCTCCTTTGCCTCATCGAAACTGAGGTCGGCTGATATCTTCATGCCGTTCGATGCGCGCAGCGGTTCGCGGCTGGCGCCGACCAGCACGGTCTCATAGCCATCGCCAGCCGCGACAAAACCGTTGGTTTCCGCGAACACATCGACGGGACCGGCGACGTCGAGCGCCTGAACCCCTTCGTGAATCGCGATCGCCACTTTGTGAACCGCCATACCTTCTCCCTGCCCCAGCCTTTCCTTGCCTGTGGCGCGAAACGATGTCTCGTTGGCCCGATCCGGCGGCGCACGAGCGTTGCGGGATCAGGCCAAGACGGGCGACAAACAGATCACGGATCACGCCACCAGGCGATCTGAACACACCGCAGAGACGAGCGCCGGCGGGCCCCGCGTGTTCGCACGCCACGGCATCGTCTTGCCATATCGAGGAGCGTCTTGAAATGAGCGAGATCATCGCCGGCATCCGTGTACCCGACAGCGCCATGGCCCGCGCCGCGACCCAGCTGGTGCGCGATACCGAGGACGACCTGCTCTACAATCACAGCCGCCGCGTGTTCTTCTGGGGCGCGCTCACCGGCAATCGCCGCAAGCTGAAGTTCGATCCCGAGCTGCTCTATATCGGCGCCATGTTCCACGACATGGGCCTCACCGCCGAACATGCGAGCCCCGATCTGCGCTTCGAGGTCGACGGTGCCAGCGCCGCACGCGACTTCCTCAAGGGCTACGGCGTCGCCGAGCGCGACATCGAGGACGTCTGGGCCTCGATCGCGCTGCACACCACGCCCGGCATCCCCGAGCATATGCGTCCGACCATCGCGCTGGTCACCGCCGGCGTCGAGATGGACGTGCCCGGCATCGCCTACGACGATTTCTCACACGAGCACCGCGACCATGTCTGCGCGCATCATCCGCGCGAGGCGAACTTCAAGGAGAACATCATCGATCATTTCGCGGCCGGCACCATCGAGAAGCCGCTGACCACCTTTGGTAACGTCAAGGCCGACGTGCTGGCGCTGAAGGACATAAACTACACACGGGTGAACTTCTGCTCGATCATCCTCGGCTCGAAATGGCCGACCTAAGGCAAGGCGACTTTCAGGCGTGCGGACCGCGGTCGGGGCCTGGAGCTCGCCCAGCGGCCGCGAGCGCGAGCCTCGCAAGGTAGTGCGTCCAACCCCTGCTATGGCTCGCGCACTGCTCCGCGTTCGGGAGGCCGCTATGGGTCATCCGCAACAGCGTGCCGCTGTCCTTGTTGATCAGGTCGATCTCGATCAGGCTCGATCCCGGAGGGACCTCCGCGCCGCCCTCCCAGCCGAAGCTGTAGGCGAGACGATGCACCGGCACGACCTCGCGAAATGCGCCGCGCGCAGCGCGGTTGCGGTCGTTGCCGAGGCCCTTGAGCAAATAGAGCCCGCCGGGATGCAGCTCGGTCTCGGCCTCGAGCCCCATCCAGCTCACGATCTTCTGCGGATCGGTCAGGAAGGCGAACACGGTTGCCGGCGGCGCTGCGATCTGGATCTCGCGTTGAACGATGAAAGCTTCAGTCATCGGTTCACTCTCCATTGACGGTGGGTCTTCAGGGATAATTCGTGACAAGGGTGGCGCATCAACCCCATGATGGGGCGATGCAATTGTCCTCGACTCTGAGCTGGCTGGTCGACGCCGCAGCCGAGACCGCAGGCGCCAACCGGTTGCTGGCGGACCTGGGTGGCCACCTTATCACGGATGGCCTGCCGCTTGCCGGCGGCGCGCTGACGCTCGAAGTTCCGCACCCGTTGATCGCCAGGCGCACGTGGCTGTGGGGCGCGGGCAATGGCGAGGTCATCGAGGCGCTCGGCTTCGCGCCGGAACAGCCCTTTGCAATGCCCGATATGGTCGGATCCGGCGATGCCGGCCGGCGCTGGCTCAATAGCCTCGCGCCCGGCCCCATCCACGAGGACACGATTGGAACGCGGCCGGATGGCCCGACCCTCGGCTGGATCGGGACACGCGCCTTCACGCCGGCCGAGGCGGATCAATTGCGCGAGGCGGCGCGCTTCACGACTGCACCGCTCGCCGCGCTCGCG
>NZ_JACMYP010000293.1 GCF_020889705.1 Bradyrhizobium altum
GCTGGAACCCATGAATCGTCACGACATCCGGAGCCGCCCATACCTTAACGGAGGGGCATTTCATGAAAGGCTTATTGATAGCTGTCGGCATCCTTTTGGTTCTTTACGTCGCTGATCAGCACTTCAACCACGGTCAATACACCGACGCCGTCCAGCGTATGACGGCTCAGATGAGACATTCCTTCGGAGTGTAAGGCCGCCTCAGTTGGCGGCTCTTCGATTCATAGAATGCTCCGAGAGCGGATGGGTGTGGAGGGAGATTGAGACGCGACCGCCGCGCGAAGCGCGCCGCTGCGCCGAGTACAGCTTCATAGCGCTGGCGGCGGTATCGTTTGTAGGCGCTCATCGTAGGCGTCGGCGATCTGTTGATCACTGAACAGTGGGATCAGTTTCCGATATTCTTCGACGGTCTCCCTTGGCCTGCTATCAAGTCCGGACCTACTTCTATCGGAGTAGCTATTTCTGCGGAATTGCCGCGATTGCGAATGGAAGTAGGATTTTCGCTGCCGGTTATTTTATTAAGATCGGCATTTCAGAATGTTTCCGGTTAAGGGGCCGTCTCGCAACACGGCCCCTTTTCGTTTGGCGCGCGCGGCCCTGGGGAAATCTGAGCGCTCATTTACATATGCAAATGCCCATCACGCGAGCGGCAGTCTTAGTGGCCTTGGGAGTGTCCAGAATCGTTCCCTTACCCCACGGGCGCTCCTCGGCCTCAGCTCCCTGCCGGCCGCTGAGGCCGTTTGCTGAGGTAAGGCCGGGCTTGCGTTCTCGGAGGGGCGTTTCAGGCGAACAGGTCCTTCCCGGGCGGAAGTATCCTCACGAATGTCCCGCTCTCGTGGGTACTCGAGCCAGCCGTTGCTCGGCGGGAGACGCTGCAATGAAATCGTGTCGCTCACCAATCGAATCGGACCGAGTACCGCTGCTTCAGCCGCAGTTCGGTGGTCTTTGCCGATACGAGGACCTGCTCAGGGTCATCGCCGTCACGCAACACGGCCACCAAGGTCCAATCAGTACCGGAGGGGTTAATTTCGACGTGGCAGACATGCTCTCCGCCCGGGAGACTGCGGAGCTCGCGCAGAGCGATGAGTTCAAGATCTTTGGCGCACACCATTGTCACGGGCACGGGAGTGCTCCTGGCCTCTCATCCCGGGATCAACTCGGGTTGCCCCGTGCTGTTCCTTTCGATGCCGTGACGCAGGAAGCTGGCCGGTCGGATGACGCTGCGATCGATCCGGCAAACGAGCTCGCCGAGCAGGCCAAGGAATCCTATGCGAGCCAGCAGAACGGCATCTCTGTGACGGCTTGTCATCAGGCCTGATCCTCTCGAGCTGCCCGGCGCCCTAATCGGCGTCGGTTCACGTTCGGTGAACGCCGAACGGGTGTCATCTTCCGTCTTAGTGGTCTCGGCTCCGCTTTTCTCCAGCTCCGCCTCAAATCGCTTTTGCCGCGATCTGGCAATCAGGCCGGCCAGCACCATCACGAAGCCTGTAGCGATCATCGCATAAGGGGCCAAGTTCTTCAGCGAGACCGAAGCCAATTGGTTCACTCGAAGCTCCGCGCCATCGTCGGATGCGACCTTGATCCAGTGCAGGAAGCGCTCGCCGCGGTAGGGGAGGAGGTCGCCGGGCGACGCGAAGTCTCTTTCGTATCTGGTGCGGTTTCTGGTGCGGACGTCGCGCTAGGGGCAACGAGAACCCGCTAAGACATTGATCTCATTGGTGGGCTCGGCAGGACTCGAACCTGCAACCAGACCGTTATGAGCGTAGAAAAGGCAGCCGCTTCGTTATCGAGAATTACGAAGTGTCGCGCGTCCCTTCTTGCGGGGGGAGGGCGAATTCGTCGTCAAAGTTCGCTGATCCTCCTGAAACTTGAGGGTCGCTTTGACATGTTCAGCGAGCTTCACTGCACGATCCGCGTTCGACGCGAGACGCGACAGCAATTGAGATAGCGTCTTGAACTCCTCGCGCGTCAGCATCCCAAACAGCGCATCATTGACGGGGCGTTGCAGGGTGGCAAGACGGATCAATAGACTCACGCCGTGCTGGGTGAGTGCAAGCTGCACGCGCCGTCGGTCTTCCGGATGCGGGCTCTTCTCGAGGAGGCCGTCGGAAACGAGCTTGTTGACTTCATTGGTGACGAAAGTACCGCTCAGATACAGCCGTTCGGCGACCTGATTGACACCCATCGGCTCTTCCGCTGTCGAATTCTTGATTGCGATCAGGATCAGATACTGAGTGGTCGACAGATCGACGAAGCTCGCGAATATTTCGCGGCAGGCTTCAAGGCTGCGCCCGAACGCGAAATAGTCGTAGAGAAGGCCGCGAAGCGTTCGGTCTCCCTCCTTGTCGAGCAGTTCGGGCTTCGACGCTGTCAGAAGCGCTTCGGTCACGGCCGTTCTCCCTGCGAAATCATAGTCTTGCGAACTTGCTAGGAAGCACGCATGGGCGCGCTCAGCAAGGGGGCTTGACATTGTCAGATAGCTTTGTCAGAAAGGTATCTGACAACTATAAATCAGGGTCGAAGCAGCGAGGCAGGCGTCCCATGGAGGACCGCGCATTCAGGCGAGTGTTGGGAGAATTCGCGACCGGCGTTGCTGTGGTGACCGCGCGCGGCCAGGGCGAAGAACTCATTGGCATGACCATGAGCTCGTTCAATTCCGTCTCCCTCGACCCACCGCTGGTCCTGTTCAGCGTCGACCGCAAGGCAAAAAGCCTGCCCGCAATGCTCGAAGCTAAAGGCTTCGCCGTCAACATCCTCGCCCGCGATCAAGAGCATATCTCAAACCAGTTTGCGCGCGCTCTCTCCAACAAGTGGGATCAGGTCAAGACTTCAGTCGGTCATGCCGAGGCGCCACTGATATCGGGGGCCTTGGCTCATTTCGAATGCGCGCCATTCGGAAGCTACGACGGCGGCGATCATGTGATCTTTGTCGTCCGTGTGGTTCGCCACACCGCGCGCAATGAGCCGACTGCGCCATTGATCTTCTTTCGGGGCCGCTATCGCGACCTCGTCGACGAAAGCGAGCGCGAGCCGACCTGGCCGCTTCCCATTCACTACTAGTTTCGAACCGGAGAACCGCGATGCGCAGTGCAAAGGAATATCTGTCTGGACTGAGGGACGGGCGGACGATCTACATCAACGGGGCTGCGGTCGGTGACGTGACTGCTCATCGCGCCTATCGAAATCTCGCCAAGTCGATGGCCGGGCTGTTCGATTTTGCGAGCGCCAAGGAGAACGTCGATCTCATGACGTTCGAGACCGATGCCGGACGTGCCAACCGGATTTGGCAGCTTCCGACATCCTATGCTGACCTCGTCGAGCGGCGGAAGGCACTAGAAGCATGGTCTGCGCTGCACGCTGGCTTCATGGGCCGTGCCCCGGACCATGTCGCGTCGTGCATTTCCGGTCTGTACATGGGGCTCGACGTCTTCAAAGCGTACGATCCGGCTCGAGCGGGTGCACTCGAGAGCTACTACCGCTATGCCCGGGACAAGGACCTCTACCTTACCTACGTCATCATCAATCCGCAGGCCGATCGTTCGAAGGGGGCAGCCGAGCAGGCGGATCCGTTCCTCACGGCCGGTGTCGTTGATCGCGACGCAGAGGGGATCACCATTCGCGGCGCCAAGATGCTCGCCACGGGGGGGGTGGTCGCCGACGAAGTCTTCGTGACGACCATCCAGCCGATGCGTCCAGGTGAAGAACGCTACGCGATGTCCTTTGCGATCCCGATGAAGTCGAAGGGCCTCAAGATGCTGTCACGCAAGTCCTACGAGGACGCAGCCGGCGCGGTGTTCGACAACCCGTTGTCGAGCCGCTTCGACGAGAACGATTCTGTTCTCTATTTCGACGACGTGAAGGTTCCCTGGGATCGCGTTTTCATCGAGGGCAACGTCGAAATGTGCCAGAAGCAGTTTCACGCCACGCCCTGCCACGTCTATCAGAACTATCAGGCGATGGTGCGTCTGAGCGTGAAGCTCAAGTTCCTGGCCGGCCTCGCGCATCGCACCGCCGAAATGAACGGCGTCACTCAGTTCCCGCAGGTGCGCGAGATGCTCGGTCAGCTCGCGGCCGAAACCGGCATGGTCGATGCGCTGGTCGCGGCGATGGAGGCCAAGGGAACGCTGATCGGCCCCTACTTCATCCCGGATCGGCACACGCTCTATTCCGCTCAGGTGCTGACGCAACAGCTCTACGCACACATCATCACTACGCTGCGTGAACTCGCCGGTGGCGGCATGATCATGCTGCCTTCATCGGTCGCCGACTTCGAGAACCCCGAGATCGCGGCCTTGATCGGCAAGACTCAGCAGTCGCCGAAGGCCAATTCGTATGAGCGCGTGAAGTTCTACAAGCTCGCCTGGGACGCAGTCGGATCCGAGTTCGGCTCCCGCCACCAGCAATACGAGATGTTCTATGCGGGCGCGACCTTCGTTACGAAGGGACATTCCTATCGCACCTACGATTGGGCCGGCGCTGACCGGCTGGTCCAGACGATGCTCGATTCCTACGACCTCAACGGCGTTTCGATCGCCAGCAAAGCCGCCTGATCCAACGGAGACAGCACATGCCCGTCAACAAGAAGCACGACGAATTCTACACGCTCGACATGACTACCGGTTGGGAAACGCCCGCAGGCTATCCGGCCGGCATCCAGCAGAAGATCATTGCGGGAGGGCTCGACGAGGAGAAGCGCCGCGGGACTCGAACCCGGCTGCTGCGTTTTGCCCCTGGCGTCTACACGACCGCACCGTTTTCGCACGAGTATTGGGAAGAGGTCTATCTCGTCTCGGGCGACTTGATCGTCGGCAATGACGAGAAGGGCGAGGGCGGCAAGGGCTTTCCGCCGAACACCTATGCTTGCCGACCGCCGCACGCACCCCACGGTCCGTTCAAGTCAGTCGGGGGCTGCCTGCTTCTCGAGATGCATTACTTTGATCCGGTGTGAGCCGAACGGCTGTGCTGCGCATTCAAAAAATTGCGTTGAACAAAACTGAAAGGGGGAGTCATGAGTTTCCGGATCGGCTTGTCGGCAGTTGCTATCGCATTGGGGCTTGTTGCGACACCTGTTGCCGCACAGGAGAAGCCCTCGACGCTGGGGCTCGGCATATTCACGTTCACGTCTGGGCCCGCCGCAGCTTATGGCATGCCTGGCAAGAACGCGGCGGACCTGATGCTCGAGGAGATCAACGCCAAGGGCGGCATCGGCGGCGTACCTGTGAGCGCCACCTACGTCGACGAGGCGCAGGGCGCTCAGGGCGTAATTGCCGAGTATCGCCGCCTTGCCGGCGAGCCCAAGAACCAGGTGATGGTGGCCGCACTGTCGAGCGCGAATTGTCTGGCGCTCGCGCCGATCGCGGAGCAGCTTGAGGTCCCCACCGTCGGCTGGAACTGCGACACCCATCAACTCCTGCTGGACGGCAAGAGCAAATATGTCTTCCGTCCCAACGGCAATACCGTGCCAGAGTTCGTCGCCTATGCGATCTACCTGCTCGATCGCAAGCCTGATGTGAAGACGGTCGCGATTATCAATCCGGACTATGCGTTCGGTCACGACGCGGCGACGATTTTCAAGGCGGCGTTGAAGGCGCTGAAGCCCGATGTCGAGGTTGTCGCTGAGCTCTATCCCAAGCTCAGCTCGCCAAACTATCAGACTGAGATATCCCGCCTCGCCACGGCGCATCCCGATGTCGTCTTCTCCAATCTGTGGGGCGCCGACCTCGAGAATTTCGTGCGACAGGCCACGCCGCGCGGGCTGTTCACGTCCAGCCAGGTGATCCTGGCGCTCGGCGAGACCGTACTGCAGCGTGTTCCAATGCCCGATGGCGTCATCGTCGGGGTGCTGGGCGACGGCTGGTGGATGTCGCCCGATGCCAAGGAAAATGTGGAGACCGTCAAGTTCGCGGCCGCTTACAAGCAGCGGTTTGGCGAGTACCCGGTGTTCCCGTCCATCAAGATGGCCAACACGCTGATCTACGTGAAGGCCGCCTATCAGGCCGCGATGCAGAAGAACGGCGGCAAGTGGCCGACGCGTGCAGAGATCGCCGACGCGATGAAAAGCAGCAATGTCGCGACTCTGACGGGCACGACGCAGACCCGCGCGGACAATGACGGCCTGGTCGACCAGATCGTCGGCGTCACCATGAAGTCAGAGGGGCGGTCATTCCCCCTGATCAGCGACATGGCGCGGTACAAGGGCAATAGCCTGATGCCGCAGCCGGGACAGGATCCGATCGCATGGGTCTCAACGCTGAAGCCGGAGTTCGCGAAGACCCTGCCGAAGCCCGGAAGTTACAAATAGGCGACCGATCGTCGCTTCCTGTCTTCTCCGTCCTGCAAGGCGCAAGCCCGATGTCGACTACAATCATCCCCTTGCTGCTGGACAGCCTGGCCAGCGCCGCGTTGATCTTCTTCGCGGCGGTTGGCCTGACGCTCGTCTTCAGCGTGTTGCGCGTCCTCAACGTCGCTCACGGCAGCCTTTACTCGATCGGCGGCTATGTCGCGGCTTCAGTCTGCCTGTTCATCGCGAGCCGGCAGCTCAATCCCTATTTGTCGTTCGTTGCGTTGCTGTTCAGCGCAGTTTTCGTGGCCGCGATACTTGGTCCACTGATCGAGCGCAGCCTGGTCCGTTGGACCTACGGCAAGTCCGAAGCGGTCCAGATCTTGATCACGTTCGGGCTGTTTCTGATCCTCGAGGATCTCCAGCGCCTGGTCTTCGGCGTGCAATCCCTGTACGAGGACTCGCCGATGCGGTTGCTCGGCACGTCGAGCATCGGTGGCGTCGTCTATCTAAACTACCAGATCCTGCTTGTCGCGATGGCGGTTCTCGTCGTTGTCGGCCTGCGGCTTTTGATCAACCACACGCGGCTTGGGCGCCTGATCACGGCCGTCGTGACTGACCGCGAAATGGCGCAGTCGATCGGCATCGATACCAACCGGATATTCATCCTGGCGTTCTCGCTCGGCGTGTTCCTTGCGGCGCTGGGAGGGGCTCTGGCGACGCCGACGTCGGGCATCGCGCCGGGGCTCGGAGCCGATACCATGGTCCTCGCATTCGCGGTGGCGGCGATCGGCGGGCTCGGACAGATCGAGGGAGCCGCGGTGGCCTCGTTGATCGTTGGTTTCGCGCGCGTGCTCGCGATCTATCTCGTGCCCTCGCTGGATGCGGTTGCGCCCTATGCGGCGATGCTTGCCGTGCTTCTGATCCGCCCCTACGGCCTGTTCGGATCGGTCACGGCGCGGAGGATATGATGCGGATCATTCTGGCCGCTGCTGCGGTAGTCATGCTCGCTGCGCTGGCTTTCGCCGCGCCCTGGCTTCAATTCGTTCTGACGCTTGCGATCGCCAAGGGTTTTGCGGCGCTCGGTGTCGCAGTGTTGCTACGCGCCGGGTTGATCTCGATCGGCCATGCGATGTTCTTCGCAGCCAGCGCCTATGGCGCGGCCTTCCTTGCGCGCGCCGGCATCAACGATCTCGGGTTGCTCCTGATCCTCTCGGTGCTGGTCTCTGCACTGATCGGCGCGATCGCCGGATCGTTCCTTGTCCGCTATCGCGCGATCTTCTTCGCCATGTTGAACCTCGCCGTCTCCATGGTGTTCTACGCGCTGTGCGCCAAACTCTACGGCGTCACTGGCGGAACGGACGGACTGCCGGTCCCGATTCCCGCGGTTTTCGGTATTGTGTTCGCTGAGCCGGTGTTCAAGAGCATCCTGTTCTATCTCAGTCTGACGCTGATGGTGCTCGTCGGTCTCGCCGTCCATCGGTATCTCGATAGTCCACTGGGGCATGCGCTGTCTGCTGTCCACAGCAACGAAATCCGGCTTGAATATCTGGGCATCCCGGTCTGGGCGGTTCTGCTGATCGCCTACACCATCTCCGCGGCGCTCGCGGGTCTTGGCGGTTCAATCGCCGGTTTTGCGATCGGCCGCGTGGTTCCTGACTTCGCATTCTGGACAGCATCAGGGCATCTCGTGCTGATCGCCGTGCTCGGTGGTATTGGCGGCGTGCCCGGAGCGTTCATCGGAGCGCTCTTCCTCGAATTGCTGCACAGCGCGGCCGTAACCGTGACGGATGCCTGGAATATGTTCGTGGGCATCACGCTGATCGTCGTGATCATGTTCATGCCGCAGGGCATCTACGGATTGTTTGAGCGCAAGGAGGCTCAGAGCTCATGAGCCGTCCCATCCTGGAGGCCAAGAACCTCCGCGTCGCATTCAACGGGGTCAAAGCGGCCGACGGGGCAAGCATCGCAATCCACGATGGCGAGTTCCTCGCCATCATCGGTCCGAACGGATCGGGAAAGACGACGCTGCTCAACATCTGCACAGGCTATATTCGTCCAATTTCAGGCAGCGTTCTACTCGATGGCAACGACATCACCCGGATGTCGCCGCGTGCTATTGCCCGACGCGGCGTCGCGCGCGCCTTCCAGATCCCGCAACTCTTCTCCGCGCAGCGCGTGGTCGATAACATGATGCTGGCACTGGCCGCGAAAGACGGGCTGTGGAGTGCGATCCGGCCACTTGAAACAGCGGAACGGCGCGACGAGGCAAAGGCCTTGCTCGAGTTGGTCGGGCTCGACGGCGATGCCGATCGGATCAGCAGTACCCTGCCTGAAGGTCATCGTAAGCTTCTCGATATCGCAGTTACCCTGGCGCTCAAGCCGCGGCTCCTTCTGCTGGACGAGCCAACCAGCGGCGTGAGTGCGCTGGAGCGCTTTCCGCTTATGGAGGCGTTGATGAGTGCGTTACGCCAGCGCCGCATCACAGCGCTTTTTGTCGAGCACGACATGGACGTGGTGGCACGTTATGCAAGCCGTGTCCTGGTGTGGAACGCCGGAAATATCATGGCCGAAGGGCGGCCCGACGAGGTGTTTGGCAACGCGCAAGTCCGCGAACGCGTCGTGGGAGTGGCCTGATGCTCAGTGTCGACAAGGTCAGCGTCTCGATCGAAGGCGTGCGTGTGCTACGCAAGGTCAGCTGCGACATCGTCGCGCGAAAGACGACGGTGTTGATTGGCCGCAATGGTGCCGGCAAGACAACGACGCTTCGCGCGATCATGGGGCTCATCCCGCGCGACGAGGGCTCGATCCGCCTCGATTCCGACGATCTCGCCAGGATGCCGGCCCATACCCGCGCCCGGGCCGGCATAGGATATGCCCCGGAAGATCGCCGACTGATACCGGAGCTGAGCGTCGAGGAGAACATCCGTCTTCCGGCCCTGGCGCTCAACCTCGACAAGGCGGAAATTGCTCGCAGGCTGGACGAAATCTATATGCTGCTGCCGGAACTGCATGTGATGCGGTCCCGACCCGCGGGCGGTGTTTCCGGCGGGCAGGGCAAGATGGTTGCGTTAGGCCGTGCGCTGACGGTGGCGCGCAAGGTCCTGTTGCTCGATGAACCGTTCCAGGGCCTGGCGCCGGCCCTCGCACTCGAATACGCGCGGACGCTCGGCGAACTGCGCAAGCACCGGCCCGAACTCGCCTTGCTGATCACGGAATCCTCTCCGGTTCTGCTCGACCGCATCGCCGATCGCACATTGCAGATCGAGCGTGGCGAGATTCTTGTTCCGTCTAACCAAGGATGACAAAGCCCATGTTCATGAAGTTTGACCGCATCGCGAAGAATCGGACCGATCACGTCGGGGTCGAAATCGAATCGCTTGTGATCGCGGGTTGGGCGGGCAGCGATGCAGCGGCGATCGAGCACCATATCGAGGAGCTCGCCGCGCTCGGAATTCCGCGCCCGTCGACGACGCCGCTCTACTACCGTGTCGCAGCCCAGACACTGACGCAGGCGGATCGCCTGACGGTGCTTGGTCCGGACAGTTCCGGTGAGGTCGAGCCCGTGGTGGTCGCGATGGCCGATGGACTCTGGATCGGAATCGGATCTGACCATACCGATCGCAAGGCGGAAGCTACGGGGATCGCACTTTCGAAGCAGCTTTGCGGCAAGCCGATCGGCCTACAGCTCTGGTCCTACGCCGATGTCGAACCGCACTGGGATGACCTGGTCCTTCGCTCCTGGGCGATCATCGACGGCAAGCGGGTTCTCTATCAGGACAGTCCTGTCTCGTCGCTCAGAACGCCGCGCGATCTCATTCGTCGCTATGCGAATGCCGATCTGCTTCCTGCCGGGACCTTGATGTTCTGCGGGACGCCGGGTGCGATCGGCGGAATTCGCCCGGGGACGCGCTTTGAAATGGAGCTGAGCGATCCGGTTCTCAAACGGTCCCTGACCCACAGCTACGATATTAACGTCCTCCCGGTTATCTCTTGACCGCCACCTCCGGTGAGGAGTTTCGACGAATGACGTCAGCATCCGATCAATCCCAACCCACCGCCGCGGTACGATTGGAGGCCGCGCTCGCGCTCGCGAGCTCATCGGGTGCCGAGAGTACCTTCACCGCCTTGTTCGCTGAGAGTGCCCGCTGCGAGGCTGAAG
>NZ_JACMYP010000294.1 GCF_020889705.1 Bradyrhizobium altum
CCAGCATATCGGCTTCACCACCGGCCCCGGAACGGGCGCCGCGGTTGCGGCAATGATCGCTGGCGCCGCGCCGCCGTTCGACGTGAAGGCCTTCTCGCCGGGCCGGTATATCGCGTGACTCGCGCGAGGCCGCCTGCGATGCTGGGAACGCAAGGCGAGCGCAAGACGCGTGGCAACCGAGGGGCAGGATGAACTACGTCTGGGATTTCGGGATCCTCGCCAAGTACAGCCATCTGTTCTGGCTCGGGCTCGGCTGGACCATGGCCTACACGATCGGCACCATCATCTTAGGGACCTTGATCGGCCTGATCGTCGGCATGCTGCGGCTGCGGCGCATTCCGGTGATCGACTGGCTGCTGATCGCCTATATCGAGCTATTCCGCTGCACGCCGCTGCTGGTGCAGATCATCTGGTTCTACTACGCGTTTCCGGTCGTGATCGGCGTCAACATCCCGGCGCATGTCGCAGCCGTCAGCGTGCTGTCGCTCTATGGCGGTGCGTTCTATGCCGAGATCGTGCGCGGCTCGATCGAGAGCGTGCCGGTCGGGCAGTGGGACGCGGCGAAAGCGCTCGGCTTCCGCGGCTGGCGCCTGATGCGGCTCGTGATCCTGCCGCAGGCGCTGAAGCCGATGATGGCGCCCTATGTCAACCAGTCGGTGACGCAGCTGAAGAACACCTCGCTGGTCTCGATCATCGCGGTGCCCGATCTTGTCTACAACGCGACGCTGATCAACGCCGACACCTACCGGCCACTCGAGGTCTACACCATCGTGGCGTTGATCTATTTTGCGATCCTGTTTCCGTCGACGCTGGTGGCAAGGCGGCTCGAGCGCGGGCTGACCTACGACAAGGTGTGACTTGCTTCACCTCTCCCGCTTGCGGGGGACGTCGGATCGCATCGTTAGATGCGATCCGGGTGGGGGTTTTCTCCACACGAAGAGCGTCGCTGTGGCGACACCCCCACCCCGACCCTCCCCCGCAAGCGCAGGGCTATCGCATATGGCCTGCCTCCGCAGGGGCGCACTGCCAAAATATTGAAAACAACCCCATGCAAAGTAGCCGGCCGCGTGCCGGCACTCGACACGGCAACTTGACATGTCGGGCAAATCAGCGGCATTATTCTATTATCCAGAAACTACGCAGGCGGGCCTCACCCCGCGCGATGGGACGTGGCCGTAGCCATTATGCAATTGCCCTGCCCGCAAGCGGGGGAGGGAGATCACTACCGTCCTGGCAATTACCTCAGATACTCAGCTCCACCGGCACGTCCTCGGGCTTGACGCCGGCGAGGCCGAGGCCCTTGACGAACCATTCGCGCATCTGGCCGATGCCGCGGTTGTAGTCGATCCACACCGAGAGGAAATCGCGCCAGCGCTTGTCCTGTTCGCGTCGCACCGCCGTGCCGCTGGCGATCGTCACCGAGGGCGAGGCCAGGATCTTGTAGGTGCCGAGGTTCGGGTTCTTGGCAATCGCGGTCAGCCCGAGCACCAGCGCGTTGACCACGCAATCGACGCGGCCCGACGACATTTCCAGCATCACCTCGTCGCGCGACTTGAGCGACTTGATGGTGGCGTTCGGCGCAAAGCGCCGGGCCACCGCCTCGTTGGCCGAGCCGACGTCGACCGCGATCTTGACATCGGGCTTGTTGATGTCGGCCCAGGTCTTGGCCTCGAGGCCCTTCTTCAGCATCGCGCCGAACGGATGCGGGAACACCAGGTTGGTGAAATCCACCACCAGCGCCCGCTGCGGCGTCGGGTTGAGCGCAAAGCCGAGATCGATCTTGTTGGCCTGCAGATCAAGAATTGAATTGCCATAGGTCGACTCGACATATTCCAGCTTGACGTCGAGCAGCTTGGCGAGGTCGTTCGCCATCTCGATCGAGAAGCCGGACCAGGTGCCGGTGGCGAGATCCTTGTTGAAATAGGGCAGCTCGCCCGGCAGCACCGCGATCCGCAGCACCTTGTTGGCCCTGATCCGGTCGAGCGTGTTGTCGGCCTGGGTCTGCGCCGAGGCCGGGGTTGCCATGGCGGCCGCGAGGGCCGCGCCGCTGCCGATCCCGAGCGCATAGCGCAGCGCGTCGCGGCGATCTTCGGAAATTGCGATGTCGTCGGATTGAGTCAAGCGGGCCTCCCTGCACCAGATCGGGGAAGCCTAGCGTCGGTATCCGGTGCCAGCAAGTGCGCGCGCCTGCGCCATTGGTAGGCGAGGGGTGGCTATTTCTTCACCTCGCCCGGGTGCGGGGAGAGGCGACGGCCGCCTTTTGCGGTCGTCTCTCAAGAACGCCGAAGCGGAGCTTCGGCTATGTCGCATCGCAGATGCAATCCGGGTGAGGGGGAGTCTCCGCGGGCTCGTCTGTCGTCGTACTTGCGGAGGCAGCCCCTCACCCCAACCCTCTCCCCGTAAGAACGGGGCGAGGGAGCGCAGTCTCGCCCGGTCCGATCAATACGTTCCCGGCACGTACATCTCCGGCGGGATCGGGCCGCGGTGATAGTCGGGGTTGCGGACCCGCGGCGGCAGCACAACCGGTTGGTGCGTGACCTGCTGATAGGGGATCCGGGTCAACAGATGCGAGATGCAGTTCAGCCGGGCGCGCTTCTTGTCGACGGCATCGACGATCCACCACGGCGAGTCCTGAAGATGCGTGCGCTCCAGCATCGTCTCCTTGGCCTTGGTGTAGAGCTCCCAGCGGGTCCGCGCCTCGACATCCATCGGGCTCAGCTTCCATTGCTTCAGCGGATCGTGGATCCGCATCGAGAAGCGGAACGCCTGTTCCTCGTCGGTGATCGAGAACCAGTATTTCAGCAGGATGATGCCGGAGCGGATCAGCATGCGCTCGAATTCCGGTACCGACCTGAAGAACTCCTCATACTGCTCGTCGTTGCAGAACCCCATCACCTTCTCGACGCCGGCGCGGTTGTACCAGCTGCGGTCGAACAGCACGATCTCGCCGCCGGCCGGCAGGTGCGAGACGTAGCGCTGGAAGTACCATTGCGTGCGTTCGCGCTCGTTCGGCGCCGGCAGCGCCGCGACACGGCAGATGCGCGGGTTGAGCCGCTGGATGACGCGCTTGATGACGCCGCCCTTGCCGGCGGAATCGCGGCCCTCGAACAGCACGACGACCTTCTTCTTCTCGTGCTGCACCCAGTCCTGCAACTTGACCAGCTCGCCCTGCAACCGCAGCAATTCGCGGAAGTAGACCTTGCGATCGATCGATGGGCTTCCGGCGGCCCCGTCGTGGTCGAACCCGTCGAGCCTCACGTCGTCGAGCTCCAGCTCGAGTTCCTCGTCGAGGCTGTCGGCCATCTCCTGGTGAATGCGGGCGCGCAAGGCTTCGTCGCGCAAGGCTTCATCTCGGGCGGCTTCGTCGGTGAGGTCGGAGGCGGTCATGAAGGTCCGTCTTTCAGTGTGCTAGATCGATCGGCGGGAGCATTGACGGGCGATGTTACCCCTCTATGACATTGGCATGACCGCTGTTTCACGCAGCCGGCGGGTCTGTGCTAACAAGCGATGACAAGATCAAAAAAGGAGACGCCGATGATTTCGCTCACGCCAAAAGACGTCCTGCCCGAGGACGGCACCGCCGGCACGCTGGTCGGACGGGTCTGGCTGCCGCAGGCCGGTGGACCCGCTGTGGTCGCGGTGCGGGGCGACGGCGTGTTCGACGTCACCGCGCGCTTCCTCACCGTGAGCGCGCTGTGCGAGGACGCCGATCCTGCGGCCGCGTTGCGTGCCACGCACGGCGAGCGGATCGGCGATTTTGACGCGATCCTCGCCAACACGCCGCCCGATGGCCGCGACGCGACAAGACCGCATCTGCTCGCGCCGGTCGACCTGCAGGTGCTAAAAGCCGCCGGCGTCACTTTTGCGATCTCGATGCTGGAGCGCGTGATCGAGGAGCGGGCGCGCGGCAACCCGTCGTCGGCGGAGGCAATCCGCAAGGAGGTGTTGCGCCTCGTCGGCGACGATCTCTCCAAGCTGAAGCCGGGCTCCGAGCCGGCGATGCGGCTGAAGCAGGTGCTGATCGACCAGAATGCCTGGAGCCAGTACCTGGAGGTCGGCATCGGCCCCGACGCCGAAGTGTTCACCAAGGCGCCGACGCTGTCCTCGGTCGGCACCGGGATGGATGCCGGCCTGCATCCGAAGTCGACCTGGAACAATCCCGAGCCGGAGGTCGTGCTTGTCGTCTCCGGCGCCGGCAAGATCGTCGGCGCAGCGCTCGGCAACGACGTCAACCTGCGCGATTTCGAGGGTCGCTCGGCGCTCTTGCTGTCGAAGGCCAAGGACAACAACGCCTCCTGCGCGATCGGCCCGCTGCTGCGGCTGTTCGACGGGACCTTCTCGCTCGACGACGTCAGGAAGATGGATGTCGGCCTCACCGTGAAGGGCGCAGACGGCTTCGTGCTCGAGGGCCATTCCTCGATCTCCAAGATCAGCCGCGACCCGACCGATCTGGTTGCCCAGACCATCGGGCCCGTGCATCAATATCCCGACGGCTTTGCGCTGTTCCTCGGCACGATGTTCGCGCCGGTGAAGGACCGCGACGCCAAGGGTGAGGGTTTTACCCACAAGCGCGACGACATCGTCACCATCGAAGCGTCCCAGCTCGGCAAGCTCGTCAACCGCATGCGGGGCAGCGACGAATGCGAGCCCTGGACATTCGGCGTTGGCGCGCTGATGAAGAACCTCGCACAGCGCAAGGTGCTCTAGCGGACGTGCACCGTCACATCGCTTTCGCGGCGAGCGCAATCGGGAAGGCCTCGATCAGCGTGAGCGATGTAACCATGTGCGCCGTCGCAGCCTTGTAGGTCCTGAAGTGCGGTGTTTCGAGATGCGTCTCATAGGCATCGACATCGGCATATATCTCGAAGACGATGATGCGCGCCGGATCGTTCTTATCCGACGCCGCATGGAGTGCAAGCGCGCCGGGCTCGACGCGCACTGCGGTTTCGATCTGCTCGCGCAGGGCCGCGGCGTAGGCGTCGCGATGTGCCGGATCGATCTTGATTTCGGCAACGCGGACACAGGGCATTCGGGGCGCTTTGGGCATGGTCCGGATCACGTCCGATACTGGGCGTCGCTGACCTCCTCCAGCCAGTCGACGTTCCTGCCGTCGCGCGCTTCCGTGATCGCGATATGCGTCATCGCGGTTGTTGCGGCCGCACCGTGCCAGTGCTTCTCGCCGGGCGGAAACCAGACGACGTCGCCGGGACGGATTTCCTCGACCGGACCGCCCTCGCATTGCACGAAGCCGAGGCCGGACGTGACGACCAGGGTCTGGCCGAGCGGATGCGTGTGCCACCTGGTGCGGGCGCCGGGCTCGAAGGTCACGTGCGCGCCGCCGAGGCGTGCGGGGTCGCCGACCTGGAACAGCGGGTCGACGCGGACCGTGCCGGTGAACCAGGCCTCGGGGCCTTTGCCCGAGGGGCGTGCGCCGTTGCGGGTGATCTGCATCGTTTCAATCCTTTCCTTTGCCAATGTCGCACCGATCTTCGTCAGCGCGGTGAAGCTGGCGGCGCCGCTCGTAAGCAGGCCGCGTCTCGATATCGTCGTCATCGCGGCCGTTTCTCGACGACGTCCTTGACCACCGGCAGCGCAGAAAACGCGTTTGGCCATCCCGCATAGAAGGCGAGCTGGGTGATCATCTCGCCGGCCTCGGCCTTGGTCAGCCCGTTATCCATGGCGCGGTTGAGGTGATAGGTGATCTGCGCCACCTGTCCGGTCGCGACCAGCGCGCTGACGGTGACGAGGCTGCGGTCGCGCGGCGTCAGCCCCGGCCGCAGCCAGAGATCGCGGAACAGCACGTCGGCGGTGTATTGCACGAGGCCCGGGGCGACGTTGCCGGACTGCTCTGCGACGCGCGTCGCGCGCTGCGCCTCGGCTGCCTCGTCGAGCGCAAGCTGCGGGCCCGACGCCGCGGGGATCTGGTCGGCGCCGATCCCGCGCGTCGCGAACACGTCCCTGGTAATGGCAACGGCCGACATCGCATTCGCCCAGCCGGTGTAGAAGGCGAGATGGATGATGATCTCGGAGATCTCGGCCGGCGTCACGTCGTTGTCAAGCGCGCGATTGAGATAAGAGGCGAGCTCGACGGTCTGGTTGCGCGCGATCAGCGCGGCGAGCGTGACCAAGCTGCGGTCGCGCGGTGACAGGCCGGGACGCCTCCAGAGGTCGCCGAGCAGAATGCCTTGGCGGTATTTTTCGAGGGCGGGCGCAACCGCCCTGATGTCGTCGATCTCGGGCATGGGTCTTGATCCTTGTGGTGGCTGTTTCCCCAGCGCAGGGTACGAAGCGATCAGGCAAAGCGACATGATGGCCGCTGCAGGCTGTTTCATGAAAACCTCCCGCTGGATCCGCGCGCGGGCGGCTGCGTCGCGATCAACCGCAGCGCGACGGCTGCGCCGCTCAGCACGATTAGCGTGCTCGCAAGGAACACCGCGTTGAGGCCTGCTCCGGCTGCGATCAGGCCGAGTAGCGGCGTGCTGACGCCGAGCGTCAGATCGAGGCAGGCGGTATAGGCGCCCATCGCAAGCCCGCGGCTCTCGGGCGGCGCGCGGCGCACGGCCTCGACGCCGAAGCCGGGATAGACCAGCGAATAGCCGAGACCGGCGAGTGCGGCGCCTGCGAAGGCCAGCACCGGCATCGTGGCGAGCCAGATCAACGCTTGCCCGGCGGCTTCGATCACGATGCAGATCAGCGCCACCTGCGGCCCACCGATGGTGTCGGGCAGGTGGCCGAATGCGAGCCGCCCGAGGACGAATCCGATGCTGACCAGCGAGAGCGCCAGCCATGCCGCGCTCCAGCCGTTCCGCGCGAACAGCAACACGGCGAAGGTGGTGATCGCGCCGAAGCCGACGCTGGAGAGCGCCATGCCGAGTCCCGGCAGCCAGATTGCGCCGAGCACCTTCGTCAGCGCGGGACGCGCATGGCGTGATGGCGCGATCCCGCGAAGCGGCGCCACGACGAACAGCGTCAGCAGCGGGATCAGCATCGTCGCAAACGCAATCGCGGTGAAGCCGTGACGTGCATAGAGTGCGCTGCCTGCCGGCGCGCCGGCGGCGTATGCGATATAGATCGCAGTGCCGACCCACGACATCACCCGGCCGGTGTTTGCGGGGCCAGCCAGCGCCAGCCCCCAGTTCAACGCCCCCGCAACCATAAAGCTCTCGGCGCCGCCGAGAATGGCCCGCCCCAGCAGGAGCGTGGCCAGCGACATTGCAGGCATGTCGACGAACTCCAGGGAAAGGCCGTAGAGCAACCCCGCGACCGAGGCCGCGATCAAGCCGGCAACGACCACGCGCTTGACGCCACGCGTGTCGGCAAGATGGCCCGCGGTGAAGCGCGAGATCAGTGAAGCCGCGAACTGGCTGCCCGCGACGAGGCCGACCACGAATGTGTCGAAGCCTAATCCCTGGTGGACGTGCAGCGGCAGCGCCGGCATCGCAAGGCCGATCACGAGAAAGCCGGAGAAGATCACAGCGACGATCGGGAACAGTGTTACCGCGATCGCCGGTTCGGCGACCGGGGCTGATGACGTCGTGACGGACATGGGCGTGCAACGGGTTCGGTGATCTCTGACCGCAAGCTAGGGCTTTCGCCGTCTCCTGATTAGATGATAAAATCCGCATGGATTTATCATCTGAGCTAATCAATGGACCGGGACAATGCGAGCGACCTGCTCGTCTTCCTCGCAGTGGCGCGGGAGCGGAGCTTTACGCGCGCCGCGGCGAAGCTCGGCCTGTCGCAATCGGCGCTGAGCCAGATCGTGCGCGCGCTGGAGGAGCGGCTCGGGGTAAGGCTGTTAAGCCGCACCACGCGCAGCGTCGCGCCGACGCTGGCCGGCGAACGGCTGCTGCGCACTATCGGGCCGAAATTCGAAGAAATGGATGGCGAACTGGCGGCGCTTGGTGAACTGCGCGAGAAGCCGGCGGGCACCATCCGCGTGACCTCGACCGAGTATGCAGCCGAGGCGATCCTGATGCCGGCGTTGCGCGCGATCCTGCCGAAATACCCTGACATCAAGGTGGAGGTCGTGATCGACTACGGCCTCACCAATATCGTCACCGAGCAATATGACGCCGGCATCCGTCCCGGCGAACTGGTCGCCAAGGACATGATCGCGGTGCGGGTCAGTCCGGACCTGCGCATGGCGGTGGTGGGCTCGCCCGACTACTTTGCGACGCGCAAGAAGCCACGTACGCCGCAGGAATTGACCGAGCACAATTGCCTCAATCTGCGCCTGCCGACCCACGGCGGCCGGCTCTATGCGTGGGAGTTCGAGAAGAACGGACGCGAGCTCAATGTGCGCGTCGAAGGCCAGCTCGTGTTCAACGGCTCCGGTACGCTGCTGAGCGCCGCGGCCAACGGGCTTGGTCTGGCCTACATGACCGAAGGGCAGGCGAAGCCGCATCTGGCGAACGGCCGGCTGTTGCGCGTGCTGGGCGACTGGTGCCCGCCGTTCTCCGGCTATCACCTCTATTATCCAAGCCGACGCCAGGCCTCACCGGCGTTCTCGCTGCTGGTCGACGCGCTGCGTTACCGCGGGAAGGTTTGAAGACGGCTTTGGGGCAGACGTTTCCACGCGGCTTTGGCCGGGCTGCCGGTCAGTGCCTGTCGAGATCAAGCCGCCGGCGTTTTCGAACATGTTCAGAAACCTGCGCGGCAGATCAATCGCGTGCTGCAACTTGAGGGCGCGCGGATGCATGAAATTCGGAGCGACCGCTTGTCGCGCCCATGTGTGATCCAGTTCATCCTCGTTCGCGCTGCTTCGCTTCAGCATACGGGCTCGACGCGAACAGAAGGAGTCGCGGACATGAGCGAGCAGCCATCGAATGGAATGCCTGATTGGCTCACGACCGATATGCTGGTGATTGCCGTCGCACTGGCCATCATCGTGATTGGCATGTGGATCGCGCCGTAGCCTGTTGCTTCGGCTGGTTGCCCCGTTGAGATACCGCGGGATGTGTCACCACCCTAGGCGCGAGGCGATGGCGAGCCTTACAAGCCGATCATCCGGAAGATCATGCTGCCGACATTCGGACCATGATGGTGATGGCGGCGATGACGGCTTCGCGGCGGTTCGTCACCGCCTGCGGCGGCCATCGCGCTCCTGCCGCCGTCCCGCTCGGGGCCAACAGCGTCGAACGCGGCCTTCTGCTCGTCGCTGAGCGCGCTGTAGAAAGTGTCCACGGCCGGACGTACCGTTCCGATCGCCTGAAGCATGGAATCTAATCTGGCTCCGACCGCCGCAAGGCGTGCCGGTGGCGTGCGCGCATCGGTGGGCGGACAGGACGATTTCAGGGTGTCCTCGGCCTTTGTTGCAGCGTCCCGCAAGGCATCGAGGCTCGCCCGCTGTGCATCGGTTGGCTTGACGTTGCGTTCGATGATGTCGCCGGGCCATGCGATGGCGGCGGGCTGCGCCGTATTGCAGTTGCCGTTGTCCGGCGTCGCCTCATGCTGGCCGCGGTGCTGATCTGCCACCAGCGCGGTCACCTTCGCTTTCTGATCGTCACTGAGAAGCCCATAGAACCTCTCCAGCGCCGGCTGAAGAATCCCGACTGCGTCGCGCATGGCCTGGAGGCGCTGCTGCATCGCGGCGAGGCGGCTCGGCGCGGTCAACGGCACATCCTTGGGGCAGGAATTGAGAATGGTCTCGGACGCCTTCTGCGATGCGCTGGCGAGTTCGTCGAGCGCGGTGCTCTGCTCCGCATTGGGCTGAATGGCGCTGCGGAATTGCTCGATCGGGAAGCCCGCGATATCGCTTCTGTCGCTGCCGCACATGTCGGCAAGGGTTGTGGTCTGAGCGGTGGCGCGCGATCGACCCGTGGCCGGCGGCCGGGGACCGGCATAGCCGGGCAGGTAATAGGCATAGCCGCTCAAGGCATCGTAGTCATAGGGACCGAACAGGCCGGCATAGAGATCGCCATAGCCGTAATCCCAGAAGTACGGGTCATAGCCCCCGCCCCACCAGGTGTAGTCATAAAGATCGTAATAGGCATAGGGCCAGAAGATCGGGCCGACCCAGCCATAGCCGCCATTCGGATGGCGCCACCACCCAACGCCACCCATGGCGGCTCCGGCGGCGGCCGTCGTGATCGCGGCGCGCGCCATCGGGTTGCGCAGGCCGCCCGGTCTCTGCATCGCGGCGCGGACCTGGTGCGAGACCAACGCGTGCCCCACGGCGCTCGCATTGTGCCGCATCGCGGCGGGCGAGGCGGCATGGCGGACCGGCGGCTACGCTCGGCGCGACGCGCGCGGCATGAGCGGCAGGCCGGAATTGGTTATGACGCGCGCCGGAGCCGCCACCGAGCCGCGTGCCGGTTCTTGCAGCGGGATGAATGGTGTGAAAGCCGCCGCCCCGCGCGCCGCCGGCGTGGAATCCGCCGCCGTGGAAACCACCACCGTGGAAGCCGCCTCCGCCTCCATGAAAGCCCCCG
>NZ_JACMYP010000295.1 GCF_020889705.1 Bradyrhizobium altum
GCCGGCGCCTGCGTCAGCAGCTCCGGCCGCACCCGCAGCACGTGTGCAGGCGGCAGCAACCGGCCGCCGCGTCGCGCTGGTGATCGGCAACGGCGCCTATGCGCATGTGAAGGCGCTGCCCAATCCGCCCAACGACGCGCGTGCCATCGCCAAGAGCCTGCGCGACATCGGCTTCACCGTTTCAGAGGGACTCGATCTCGATCGCGATAGGATGCAGAAGACGATCCACGATTTCCTGCGCGAGGCGGCGCGGTCGCAGATCGCCGTGGTCTATTACGCCGGTCACGGCGTGCAGGTCGACGGCCGCAACTACCTCGTGCCGGTCGATATCGAGTTCAAGGCGGGTGGCCGCATGACCGACGCGATGGTCGACATGGACACCATCATGGCCGGTCTCGACGACCAGATCCGCACCAACATCCTGATCCTCGATGCCTGCCGCAACAATCCGATGGCGCCGCAGGTGGCATCCGCAGGGCCGAGCCGCGGTATCGAGGCCGGCTCCGGCCTTGCCGCACCGGCTTCGCTCGGATCGGGCTCGACGCTCGGCGCCGGCACGCTGATCGCGTTTGCGACCGCGCCGGGCCAAGTCGCGCTCGACGGCGAAGGCGCCAACAGCCCGTTCTCGGCGGCGCTGTCGCGCCATGTCGGCACGCCCGGCCTCGAGGTGCAGCAGATGCTGACGCGGGTCCGCGCCGAGGTCGTCGCCGCGACCAAGGGCAAGCAGGTGCCGTGGTCGAACTCCTCGCTGCTCGGCGAGGTCTATCTGGCGGAGCAATGAAACGTTGCCCTCTCCCTGTCATTGCGAGCGAAGCGAAGCAATCCATGCCCCCACAAAAGTAAAGATGGATTGCTTCGTCGCTATCGCTCCTCGCAATGACGATAGAGGCGAGGTTATTTCCCCCACACCTCGTTCGCGACCTCGACCGCGAGCCGCAGCTTGGCCCACTGCTCTTCCTCGGAGAGGATGTTGCCCTCCTCGGTCGAGGCGAAGCCGCATTGCGGCGACA
Source organism: Bradyrhizobium altum (assembly GCF_020889705.1). Classification (GTDB taxonomy): domain Bacteria; phylum Pseudomonadota; class Alphaproteobacteria; order Rhizobiales; family Xanthobacteraceae; genus Bradyrhizobium; species Bradyrhizobium altum. Next base: position 1,011 of record NZ_JACMYP010000295.1, read on the forward strand.
GAGCAAGCTGTTCGATCGGGGCGAACTTCGATGCCTCCTCCAGCCGCCGCTTGATGTCGTCCTTCTTCTCGAGCTCGCCGAACTTCGAGGTGATGACGCCGACCACCACGACCTTGTTGCCCTTGGGCAGGAAGCGCAGCGGCTCGAAGCCGCCGGCACGATCGGAATCATATTCGAGGAAGTAGCCGTCGTAGTTGGTGCCGGCCAGCATGGTCTCGGCGACCGGCTCGTAGCCACCGGAGGAAATCCAGGTCGAGCGGAAATTGCCGCGGCAGACATGCGTCGTGATCACCATGTCGGACGGACGATCCGCGATTGCGTAGTTGATGACGCGGGCATAGATCTCCTGCAGGCCATCGGGATTGTCGCCGCGGTCGCGCGACTTCTGCAATTCCTCCTGCGAGCACAGATAGGCCCACACCGTGTCGTCGAATTGCAGGTAACGGCAACCGGCGTCGTAGAACGCCTTCACCGCCTTGCGATAGGTCTTGCCGAGGTCCTGGTAGAACTCCTCGAGATCGGGATAGACCTCCTTCGAGATCAGCTTGCGGCCACCGCGGAAATGCAGCACCGCCGGCGACGGGATCGTCATCTTCGGGGTGACATGAGCCTGGTCGGCGTACTTCTTCAGGAACCTGAAGTGATCGAGCATCGGGTGATGATCGGAGAAGTCGAGCTTGCCGATCACCCGGATGGCGTCGTGCCGGGTCTGCACGCCCGCGAACTGGATGCCCATGTCGGGGTGGAACAGCTCGCAGCCGGTCAGATGGCTGAGGAAATCGAAGTGCCACCAGGAGCGGCGGAACTCGCCGTCGGTCGCAAGCTTCAGGCCGACCGAGGCCTGCTTGTGCACGACCTTCTCGATCTCCATGTCCTCGATCTTGCGCAGCTCGTCGGCCGAGATCTCGCCCTTCTCCAGCCTGGCGCGCGCTTCCTTGATCTTCGGCGGACGCAACAGGCTGCCGACCTCGTCGGCGCGGAACGGGGGCTTGGTTCGCTGCATGGTCAACTCCCTGAGGGCGTCAGTGTTTTTTGGTCCCGGCGACGCCGAGATGGCGCTCGAGGACGGAGGGATCGGCCTTCAGCGCGCTGCTCGCGGCATCGTGCACGATCGTTCCGCGTTCCAATATCACAACGCGGTCGGCGAGCCCCAGAATCTTTTGTGCATTCTGCTCGACGATGATCGAGCAGATGCCGCCGGATCGCGTGATGGTTCCGATCGCCTTTAACAATTCCTCAACGATGATCGGCGCGAGGCCTTCGGTCGGCTCGTCGAGCAGCAGCACTTTCGGATTCAGCGTCAGCGCGCGGCCGATCGCCAGCATTTGCTGTTCGCCGCCCGACAGCTGGTTGCCGAAATTGCCGCGCCGCTCCTTCAGCCGCGGAAACATCTCGTACACGCGCTCGACCGTCCACGGACCGGGCTGCGCCACCGCGGTCATGTTCTCTTCCACCGTCAGCGAGCGGAAGATGTTGCGCTCCTGCGGCACCCAGCCGATCCCCGCACGGGCGCGCTGGTCGGGCCGCAGTGCCGTGATGTCGTGGCCGGCGAGCGCGACGCTGCCACTGAGGCGCCTGACGATGCCGACGATCGAATTGATCAGCGTGGTCTTGCCGGTGCCGTTGCGGCCGAGCAGCGCAAGCACCTGGCCCTCGGCAAGCGCCAGCGACAGGTCGGGGAGCACCACCGCCTCGCCATATCCGGCGCGCAAGCCCTTGATGGAGAGCAGGTCAGACATCGGCCGCCTCGCCGAGATAAACCGACCTCACCTGCGGATCGCGCGCGACCTCGTCGGGCGCGCCCTCGGTGAGCAGCCCGCCATTGACCAGCACCGAGATGCGGTCGGCGAAGGAGAACACGAGATCCATGTCGTGCTCGATCAACAGCACGGTGACGTCGCGCGGCAATGCTGCGACCGCCGCCAGGATATCGTGGCGCTCGCTTTCGGGCACGCCGGCGGCGGGCTCATCGAGCAGCAGCACGCGTGGCTTGGCGGCGATCGCGACCGCGATCTCGAGCAGGCGCTGCTTGCCGTAGGGCAATGTCGAGGTGAGTTCGGTCATCACGTCGAGCAGATGGAAGCGCGACAGGATCTCGGCGATCTCGGTGTTGACGTCGTCGCGCGTTCCCATCCGCCGCCACCAGTCGCCGCCGCGGCCCATCCGTTCGGAGACCGCAAGCCCGATGGTCTCCAGCGGGGTCAGGTCGGGATAGAGCTGGTTGATCTGGAAGGTACGCGACAGCCCGCGCAGCACCCGCTTGTGCACGGAGAGGCCGGTGATGTCGCTGCCCTCGAGCAGGATTTGTCCGCTGTTCGGCGTCAGCACACCGGTCAGCTGATTGATGACGGTGGTCTTGCCGGCGCCGTTCGGTCCGATCAGCGCATGGCGGGCGCCCTGCATCACCTTCAGCGAGAGGTCGCGGGTGACGCGAAGACCGCCAAAGGATTTGTGGAGGCCGCGGGTTTCGAGCGCGATCGTCATGACGCGTCGCCCTCGGGTACGGCAGCGGCGTTGCGGCCGGCGAACTGGCGGATGATCAGGTTCGGCACGAACAGCGCCCAGCGGTGGATCCGCGCGCGGCCGACCATCACGATCACGACCAGGACGAGGCCGATCCAGAACAGCCAGTATTGCGGGGTGATGCTCTGAAACAGCTCCTGCAGCATTTTGAACACCACCGCGCCGATCAGGCCGCCATAGAGATAGCCGGTGCCGCCGATCACGAGCACCAGCATCAGGTCGGCGGAACGCTCGAAAGAAAACACGTCGAGCGAGGCCAGCGCCGTGGTCTGGGTGAACAGCGCGCCGGCGATCCCGGCATAGAAGGCGGCGAGCGTATAGACCGCGATCAGGCGGCGGTTGACCGGTATGCCGATTGCGGCCGCGCGCAGCGGATTGTTCCTGATCGCGCGCAGCGACAAGCCGAACGGCGAATGCACCACGCGACGGGCAAACAGGAACAGGATGAACAGCACGATCAGCGAGTAGAACAACCCGGTCTTGCCGAACATGTCGAAGGCAAACAGCCCGAGGATCGGCTGCATTTCGATGCCCTGCAGGCCGTCGGTGCCGCCGGTGATATCCGAGAAGCGTTCGGCAAGCGCTTCCAGCAGCAGCGCGATGCCGAGCGTCACCATCAGCCGCGTCAAATCGACGCCGCGAATGACCAGGAAGCTGGTCAGGAAGCCGAGCACGGCCGCAACGAGGCCTGCGGCGACCAGCGCGATGACGGGCTCGTTGATGATGCCGTGCAGCGCCAGCAAGCCGGCCGAATAGGCGCCGACGCCGAAGAATGCCGCATGGCCGAGCGAGACGATGCCGGCATAGCCGAGGATCAGGTCGAGCGACAGTGCGAACAGGCCGAGCCGCACGATGTCGGTCATGATCAGATAGCGCGACGGAAACAGGAAGGCGCAGGCGAGCGCCAGCACCCAGAAGGCGACCTCGCTGATCCGCCAGCGCGCGCTGGCCATCGCGTGAGTGGAGACGTCGGACAGCGCGGTCATGACGAGCTCACCGCGCCGCGGTGCGGCCGAACAGGCCGTTCGGGCGCCAGAGCAGGATCACGATCATGACGGTGTAGATCACGAAGGGGCCGACCTTGGGCACGTAATATTTGCCGGCGACGTCGGCGATGCCGAGCAGCAATGATGCGAGGAACGGCCCGGTGATCGAGGAAGAGCCGCCGACCGTGACCACGATCAGGAAGTAGATCATGAACTTGAGGGGGAAGTACGGATCGAGCCCGAGGATTTCCGCGCTCAGCGCGCCGCCGAGCCCTGCGAGGCCACAGCCGAAGGCGAAGGTGAACGCGAACACCTGCGGCACGTTGATGCCGAGCCCAATCGCGGCGCGCGGATCGTCGACCGCGGCGCGCAGGCGGCTGCCGAACCGCGTCTTGGCGAGAATCAGCTGCAGCGCCAGCGTCAGCAGGCCGCAGATCACGACGATCATCAGCCGGTAACGCCCGATGCCGACGCCGAACAGATCGATCTGCCCCTCCAGCGCCGCCGGCAATTTGATGAAGACCCGCGACGATCCCATGATGTAGTCGACCGCCGCGACCGACATGAACACCAAACCGATCGAGAACAGCACCTGATCGAGATGGCTGCGAGCATAGAGATGACGGTACAGCGTGCGCTCCAGCGCGACGCCGATCACGGCACTCCCGACAAAGGCGAGCGGCAGGCCTGCGAAGAACGGCCAGCCGGAATTGTTGACCAGCACGGCGCAGATATAGCCGCCGGCCATGGCGAAGGCGCCGTGCGCGAGGTTGACGAAGTTCATCAGCCCGAGCGTCACCGCAAGCCCGCAGGCCAGCACGAACAGCAGCATGCCGTAGGCGACGCCGTCGAACAGGTTGGTGAGGATAGAGGCCATGGAGAGATGACGAATCCCAATATTAACGCGTCATTCCGGTACAGCCAGCATGCGCTGAACCTGGAATCTTCTGCAATAATTTCGAGATCCCGGGTTCGCGCTAATGCGCGCCCCGGGATGACGCGCTTTCGCGCGTCACTTCTTGGTCTTGCCGGAATCCTTGATGGCCTCGAAGGTCGCGAACTCGACGTTGTACAGTTCGCCGTCGACCTTCTCGACCTTGCGGATATAGATGTTCTGGACGATGTCGCGGGTTTCCGGATCGATCGAGATCGGACCGCGCGGGCTCTCCCACTTCATGCCCTTCATCGCCTCGATCAGCTTGTCGCCATCGGTCGCACCATTGGTCTTCTTCAGCGCCTCGTAGATCAGATGGATGCCGTCATAGCCGCTGACCGCCATGAAGCCCGGGCGGTTGCCGAATGCCTTCTTGTAAGCGGCGACGAAATCCTTGTTCGTCGCGGAGGGATGCACTGCCGAATAGAGATGCGCGGTCACCGCGCCGAGCGCGGCATCGCCCATGTTGTTGAGCAGGTCGTCGTCCATGACGTCGCCGGGGCCGATCACCTTGATGCCGCTCTTGTCGAGTCCGCGCTCGGCATATTGCTTCATGAAGTTGCCGCCCTGCCCGGCCGGCACGAACACGAACATCGCGTCGGGCTTGGCATCCTTCATGCGTTGCAGGAACGGCGCGAAATCGGGATTGGCGAGCGGGACCTTGACCTCTTCCACGATCTCGCCGCCGCCGGCCGTGAAGTGCTGCTTGAAGAAGGTCAGCGCGTCATTGCCCGGCGCGTAGTCGGAGGTCAGCGTCGCGACCTTCTTGATGCCGTTCTTGACCGCCCAGTCGCCGATGATGGTGGAGGACTGCGCCAGCGTGAAGCTGGTGCGCACGATATAGGGCGAGCGCTCGGTGATGATCGAGGTGCCGGCGGCCATCACGACTTCCGGGATCTTGGCCTGCGTCGCCAGCGGCGCCGCGGCCAGCGCCGCGGGCGTCACGCCGAAGCCGGCGATGAAATTGACCTTGTCGTTGACGATCAGTTCCTGCGCGAGCCGCTTGGTGTTGTCGGGCACCGCGGCGTCGTCCTTCAGGATGATCTCGATCTTCTTGCCGGCGACGGTGTCGCCCTTCTGCTGCATGTAGAGCTTGATCGCGTTATCGATCTGCTTGCCGGTCGAGGCCTGGCCGCCGGTCATCGGCAGGATCAGGCCGATCTTGACGGCGTCGTCCGCCCACGCCGGCACGCTGGCGCACAAACTCGGAAGCACGGCCGAAGCGGCGCCCCACAGCAACATTTTGCGACGATTGAACATCGACGTCCCTCCCCCTTCCATTCTTCTGCGTCGAGCCGAGTGCCCGGCCCTTTGCCTTACCTTAACCCAAGCATGTCACGGCCGAGCCGTAACGCGACAAGGCGTTTCCCCGCGCCCTCTGTCAATCGGACGATGGACGTGTGTCGCGCGCGCCGCGATTTGGCCCGCCGCCGAAACAAGTATCAGGATACCAGAAATCATTCCCCGAAACTCAACGCCCCCAATAGAACCGCTCTGCCTCTCAGGCCTTCGTTAGCCCACTTCATTTGTACGATCGTACAAATCAATCTGTAATGTCAACAAACAAGCACAATTGCAGCCGAACGGTCGCGCCTGAGATCATCATCCATAAAGACCAGGGCTGTATGCTGCCGCCAATGCCGATTTTCACACGCCAAATCCCTGTCCTGACTGCCCTCGCGCTCGCGGCCTGCGCGCTCGGGGGATGCAGCACCGTGAACCAGAAGGTCTCGGCCGGCATGGCCGACACCATTCCGGCCTGGGCCGGCGGCCTGCCCGCAGACGCACCGCCGCGGGCAGGCACCCCGAATACGACAAGTTCATGCGGGAGCGGGAACGCAAGCGCCTGATGCCGGCGGCGGAACGTGGCGACGACGCTAAGCCGGCGGCGCCGGCGCAGAACGCGACCCAATGACTGCCTGGCTGGGCGAATCCTCGCTGAGGATTTCGCCGCGGTAGCCGAACTCCACCATATGTACGGTGACATAGTCCGCGCCGATGAACGCGACGCCATAGGACTCCGGCAGATCGGCGACGGTCAAGACCTCCGCGAACACGGGATAGCTGGCATGGTTCGTTCCGCGCAGCGAGGTCGTGGGGACACCGGCAACCGAACCGCTCAGCACCATGTGGCAGTGACCGAAGAAGATGTGCAGGATCTTGCTCCGGTGCTTCGCGACGATCGACCGGAACGCAGCATCTTCGAGCAGGCCGATCCGGTCCACCGGGGCGATATGCGTCGGGATTGGATTGTGATGCATGAACAGAAAGAACGGACCGTCATGCTCCGATAGCTGCCGCTCCAGCCACGCCTGCCGCCTCTCGCAGAAACTGCCGGCGGCCGTCTCCGGCTCGTAGGTGTCGAGGAGCAGGCAACGGCCGAACGAGGCGTCGTGAACGCCCTGCGCGAAGCCGTCCGCGTCGGCGCATTCGGGAAACACGCCGAGAAACGTCTCGCGATGGTCGTGGTTGCCGATACAAAGCCGCGTCGGGATCGGAAACCGGCTCAGGCGTTCGCGCAGCAATTGATAGTCGGCGAGGTCGCCGAGATCGGAAAGATCGCCAGAGATCACCATGAGCTCGGCATCGCGATGATCGGCAAGCACATGATCGAGCGCACGCTCAAAATTGCCCAAGGGATCACGGCCGAAGATCGTCCTCCCTGGCGCCGTCAGATGGATGTCGCTCATGTGGATGAGTTTCATGCAGCACCTCGATGCAGAGCGACACCATCGCCGTCAAAGCGCGGCAGCCGGGTGAACCTGCGGATCAGTCCACGAATACCACGGTCTTGCGCCCGTTGAGGATGACGCGGTCGGCGAGATGGTAGCGGATCGCGCGCGCCAGCACGCGGCGCTCGATGTCGCGGCCCTTGCGCACGAGATCCTCGGGCGTGTCGCGATGGCTGATACGCTCGACGTCCTGGTCGATGATCGGCCCCTCGTCGAGATCGCTGGTGACGTAATGCGCGGTGGCGCCGATCAGCTTGACGCCGCGCTCATGCGCCTGGTGGTAGGGCTTGGCGCCCTTGAAGCCCGGCAGGAAGGAATGATGGATGTTGATGCAGCGGCCCGACAGCCGCGCCGACATCTCGTCCGACAGGATCTGCATGTAGCGGGCGAGCACCACGAGGTCGGTATTGGTGTCCTGGGCGAGTTTCCAGACCGCGTCTTCCTGCTGCCGCTTGGTGTCTTTGGTCACCGGCAGATGATGGAACGGGATATCGCCGAAATCGAGCGATCCGTAGCTCTCGCGCGGATGGTTGGAGACGATGGCGGTCGGGATCATCTCGAGCTCGCCGGTGCGCCAGCGATAGAGGATGTCGACCAGGCAGTGATCGGACTTCGACACCAGCAGCATCACCCGGCGGCGGCTGGCGCGATCGCGCATCTGCCACTCCATGCCGAAGCGTTCGGCAATCGCGGCAAAGCCGGTCTGCAGCGCCGGCAGCCCGACCGCGAGGTCGGCCGCGGTGAACACCACGCGCATGAAGAACTTGCCGGTCTCGATGTCGTCGAATTGCTGGGCGTCCAGGATGTTCTGGCCATTATGCGCCAGAAACGTCGAGACCGCGGAGACGATCCCGGGGCGATCCGGACAGGACAGGGTCAGAACGAATTGATGGTCGGGCATGCCAATTGACCAAAGCTTGAGCAGATGCGTGGAACGTTCATTTTCGGCCTCCGTCTACACCGCAGGCGGCCTTGCGCCAATCCCGGCGCGGGGGTCAAATCGAACAAATGACGACAATGTTTGTTAGGGACCATCATGGCTGACCGGCTGAACGGCTACCGCATTCTGATCCTGGAGACGCGCGAAGAAGCGCAGTTTTCCCGCCTGCTCGCCGAGCAGGGCGCCGACGTGCTGCAATGCCCGATGTTCACCATCCACGACGCGCCGGACCCGGCGCCGATCGAGGCCTGGATTCGCCGCGCCATCGAGCGGCCGCTCGACGACCTCGTGCTGATGACCGGCGAAGGCCTGCGCCGGCTGATGAAGGTCGTACGCCGGATCGGGGTCGAGAAGGAGTTTGTCACGAGCCTCGGCAAGGCGCGCAAATTCGCCCGCGGCCCCAAACCCGGCCGCGCGCTGCGCGAGATCGCCCTGGAGCCGCAAATGACGACGGAGAAGCCGACCTCGGAAGGCGTCGCCGAGATGCTGTCGCAGCTCGACCTGAGCGGCCATCGGCTCGGCCTGCAGCTCTATCCGGACAAGGATCACGCCACGCTGATCGGCACGATCAAGGCGCAGGGTGCCGAAGTCGATACGGTGCTGCCTTATGTCTACGATGCGCAAGCCGCCGACGCCAACATCGTGACCGCGATCGAGGAAATGGCGCAGGGCCGCGTCGACGCCATCGCACTCACCAGTTCGGGCCAGGTTCGCCGCCTGCTCGAGGTGGCGCAGGCGCATCGGTGCGAGGCGGAATTGCGCGAGGGCCTGAAGCACACGCCGATCGCCTCCGTCGGGCCCGTGGTGTCGGACGAGTTGAAGACTTACGGCTTGCGCACCGACATCTACCCGGCGAACGATGCGTTCTTCATGAAGCCGCTGATCTCGGCAATGGCGACTGCGCTGTCGAAGGCGCCGCCCCGCGCGACGGCGCGCTAACATTCGCCGCCGTGATTGCGAGCGCAGCAAAGCAATCCATTTCGCCACGTGACGAGAAGATGGATTGCTTCGTCGCTTCGCTCCTCGCAATGACGACTCGCAGCGATCCGACGATTATTCCGCCGCCTGCTTGGTCTCGTTCAGATAGGCCTGGTAGGCGAGTTTGATGCCATCCTCGAGCGAGGTCGCGGCGCGCCAACCGAGCTTGGTGAGTCGACTGACGTCGAGCAGCTTGCGCGGCGTGCCGTCGGGACGCGAGGTGTCGAAGCTGATCTCACCGCGATAGCCGACGGTGGTGGCGACCACGCGGG
>NZ_JACMYP010000296.1 GCF_020889705.1 Bradyrhizobium altum
TGCCGCGGCGGCGCCCTTGGCGGGCGGCGTCTGCGACCAAGCTGCGCTCGACGCGAGCAACGATACGGTCCCTGCGAAAATCAGACCTGCCGCAATGCGCATGGCGTGTTCCCTGCTGATCGCGCTCCCGGTGCCGGCACTGCCGCAACCAAGGCCGCTTCACCCCCAAACCGATCGTACCCTAGTCACAGTGCCGACGCCAAGGCAATGAACGTGGCGCCCTCATGCCCAAAATCCCAGTTAATTCCGGGGATTATCGAGGCATCTCAGGCCGCCGCCAGTGCCCGTGCGATCCCGGTCTTGATCCGCGTGTCGTCCGGCGTGACCGACTCAGGGAAGACGTCGGCGATATAGCCGTCGTGGCCGATCAGGTATTTGTGGAAATTCCAGCGCGGCACGTCCTTCGGCCGTGCCTCCGCCGCCCAGCGGTAAAACGGATGTGCGTTTGCACCCTTGACCACGGCTTTCGCCGCGATCGGGAAGGTGACGCCGTATTGATGCTGCGCGGTCTCGGCGATCTCGGTCGGGCCGCCGGGCTCCTGTCCGCCGAAATCATTGGAGGGTACGCTGATGATGACGAAGCCGCGGTCGCGGAATTCGGTCCACAATTGCTGCAGGCCGGCATATTGCGGCGTGAAGCCACAGAGCGAGGCCGTGTTCACGATCATCAGGGGATGGCCGGCATAGTCGGCAAGGCGGATGTCGCCGCCAGAGAGTGCCGGAAAGGAGAAGGCATAGGCGGTGATCCGGCTCATCGCCGGCTGCTCGGCATGCAGCGCACGGGATCCCGCGGCCGCGGCGAAGGCCGCCACGATCAGTGTCCTGCGGTCGATCATGGTCTCGTCCCCGGAACAGACGTCGCTGACATCATAATCCAGAGGGCAGGCGCAGGCTTTCAAGAAGGCGTTATAGTTGGAGAGGTAGTGGAGGCCGATTGGACCGAGGTCGGTCTGTCGTCATTGCGAGCGAAGCGAAGCAATCCATAACTCGATCCGGGGAGGCATGGATTGCTTCGTCGCTATCGCTCCTCGCAATGACGGTGAGGTCCGTGATTCAGCGCAGCGGCAGGATGAAGTCGGTGCCTTCACCGGTCTCGCCCTGGTTCACGCCGAGGTCGGAGACGATGATCGATCCGCCGGTGCCGAGCGCTTCGTTGATCCGCGCCATCGCGTCGGCCGGGATCAAGATGCGGTCGAGCGCCTCGGCCGGGGTGTCGGTCGCCGGCTGCGGCTTCGCCTCGGCCGGCGCTGCGGCCGCCAGCTTGCGACGATGCGCGGCGCGCTCCTCGACGTCGATGCGGGCGGCGTTGCGGGTCGGCAGCGTCACCACCGACCAGCGCAGCAGGTTCGCATCGGTCTTGTCGGCTTCCGCCGTGAACACATGCGTGCCGAGCGGCCGGTCGCTTGCCGCGATCGTCACCGGCACCTCGAATAGCGGTGCAAAGTTCTGCCGCACATAGAGCTTGGAATCCTTGCGGCTGATGAACACCGCGATCTGTCCGGCGCGCTTCGGCGCGTCGATCTTGGCGACGCCCGGCAGCCGTGCCGGATCCTTGGCTGCGTCCTGCTTGGCATCGGGGGTATCAGCGGCAGTTGCGGCCTCGGCGGGCTTATCCGCCGTATTGACCGCATTCGCGGCATTGGCGGCGTCCTTGGCCGCATCAGTCTTGGATGCGTCGGCCTTGGGTGCCTCGGCAACGCCGGGCTTGGCGGCGTCCGCCTTCGGCTCATCGGCCTTGGCTTCGGCCTTCACCGGGTCGCTTGCAGACACCTCGGACTTCGGCGTGTCGGTGCTGCCGGTGACTTCGCCGACGGTCTTGTCGTCGGTGGCGGCGCTGCTGTCGTCAGCGGCGGAATTGGTCTCGGCCGGCTTGTCGGCCGCGGCAGTCTTGGTCGCCGTCGTCTCGGACTTGTCAGCCGCGATCTTCTCCGCAATGGCGTCGCGCGCGGTCGAGGAGGAGGCATCGGACATCGTCGCCGACGCGCTCGCCGCCGGCATCGCGCTGCGGGCGTCGGCGGTGTGGGTGTTGTCGCGCAGTGACGCGGCAGCGGCATGGCCGACGCTGCTGCGCAAGTCGAGACTGGATTGCTTGTCCGCACCTTTGTCGCTCTTCACGCCGAGCGGCGCATCCATCTTCAGGACTTCATCGGCAACCGGCTGCTGGGGCGCGACCTTCTGCGTCGCCAGCAGCGGATGCGAGAAACTCTCCGGCGAGATCGTGCCCGGCGTGACGAACACGCGGGCGCCCATCCGCGTCCAGTTGTACATCTTGACCGCAAACGACATCGGCATGCGGATGCAGCCATGCGAGGCCGGATAGCCGGGCAGCACACCGGCGTGCATGGCGATGCCCGACCAGGTGATGCGCTGCATGTACGGCATCGGCGCGCCGCTGTAGATGTTGGACTGGTGGTATTTCTGCTTCTGGATGACGCTGAAGACACCCATCGGGGTCGAATGCCCCTTCATGCCCGTCGATACCGGGCTCTCGGCGTAGAGGCCGTTGGCGTCGTAGATGCTGACCCGCTGCTGGTCGATCGAGACCGAGATGATCAGGGGACCCTGCGGCTTGCGGCCGGCCTCCTTCTCGATCGCCGGATTCTTCTTGACTGTATTGCGCTTCGGCTTCGGCCGAGGCTGCGGCGGCATCGGCTCGACATCGCCGTAATAGCCGGAGTCACGGTTCCAGTAGAACAGGGCTGCATCGGCCTGCGAGGAGGCGGCCACGGTGCCGGCCGCCGTCAGAACTGCAAACTGCCAGAATCGTGCATTCGCAGAATCAAAAATCGAAATCCGACGTCCGCTTGCGCGCATATTCCGAATCCCAGTCCAAACTATCTGTTGGTTGTCGCAGACGCCGAACGCGTTCACCAGCGCAAGCGATCTACCCTTCCGTGAGGGGCGATTTTTCGACGAAAGAGTAGCAAAAAAGCCTCACAGGAGGTTAAAGCGCCCGGTTTGATCACCGAACTGTCAGCGCCTTCCTGTGCGGCGTTTGCGCACTACATAGGCGGGACCCACCCCGCGGAGACCTCAATGACATCGAGAAATGTGAGCTTGTGTGACGTGCGATTGTTGTCTCGATGGGGCTGCGCAGCGCTGCTGATGTTGCTGGCTTTGGGGCGGGCAGTTCCCGCGGCCGCGGCCGACGAGCCGGACCTGATCTTTCGCCGCTCGACGGTGTTCAAATGGGTGAGCCCCAACGACAAGCTCGCGACCTATGGCGTCGACGACCCCGAGGTCGAGGGCGTCGCCTGTCACTTCACGGTGCCGGAGAAGGGCGGCTTCAAGGGCTGGCTTGGGCTTGCCGAGGAAGTCTCTGATATCTCGCTGGCTTGCCGGCAGATCGGGCCGATCCGCTTCAAGGGCAAGCTCGGCCAGGGCGACGACATGTTCAGCAAGCGGCGGTCGCTGTTCTTCAAGCGGATGCAGATCGTGCGCGGCTGCGACGCCAAGCGCAACGTGCTGGTCTACATGGTCTATTCCGACAAGCTGATCGAGGGCTCGCCAAAGAACTCGACGTCGTCGGTGCCGATCATGCCTTGGGGCGCGGCCGACAGCACCGCCATGCAGAAGTGCGGCGAGTTCATTCAGTAGAGGGAGCAGGGGCTTGGCCCGGGCGGCTGACGCGGTGGACGAGCTAGCGCTTGGTTTGCCCGAACTGCTTCGCGCTGATGCTGAGGCCGGGGCGTGCCTTCGGGTCGTGGCAGCCGACGAGGCGGACCAGTCTCTGCTGCGCGCACTCATTGTCGCCCATCACATAGGCGCCCTGCTGTGGCATCGCAGCCGTCATCTGTTGCTGCTGGCCGGATTTGCTGGCCGCGGATTGATTGCCAACACCGATGTTGCCATTGCCCACGACTGACATCCTTCGTTGGATCGGGAATCACCTCAACGTGCCACCGCGGAGATGGTTGCACGGTGCCCAGATGAGTCGGCCGAACCACCGGCCGGTTCACGCCGCCCTTGCTGTGCAACGTCCTGTCTCAGCAGAGGAAAGTTAAGAAAGCGCGGTAGCCCGCTCAATTTGCACGCATAATCCGCGGGCAGCGTGCAGCCGCGGGGGCGCATCCGACGCGCGAAATTTTGAACACGCTCGTGGGTGGCGTGCTGTCACTGATAACATTGGCGTTTTCCGGCCAATGTTTCGTGGGCTGCCCGCCGACGAAACAATTCTCCGGCCGACGAAACCATTTTCAGCTTGTTCCGCAGAACTCCCGAAACCGCAGATCGTTATCAAACCGTCAACACAACGGCGCCGGACGCCGAACAGGAATGACGGAGACTATCAGATGCGGACCATGAGCCTGATCCTCGCCTTCGCTTTCGTGATGGCCGGTTCGTCGATGGCTGGTACCCCGGACAATGGTTTGCCCGGCATCGGCACCTTCTCCTACAACGGCTCGCCGGTGGTCACCTCGGCCCCGATGGTGATAGCGCAGGCCAACTGAGCGCGACGCGACAGACAGAACTGCCGGTAAAGGCTCCCCATGTTGCTCCGTATCTGTTCCGCCGCGATCCTGGCTTTGCTCGCCCTCGTAGGTTCCGCGCAGGCCCAATCCCAACTTCCGCTCGACTCGATACAGATTCGGTCGCTGTACCGGGTGCCCGAACCGCGCGACGAGTTCGTGCGCCAGTGCGCGCCGCATATGCTCGGGCGCTGGGCGCATCCTGAGGCCGTATGCGGTTGCCTCCATGACCATGCTGCCGCGACGGTGGACGATCCCGATCTGCGCCAGGCGCTGCTGCGTGGCATCAGCGAGACCGGCGTGCCGACCATCGAGACCGATTGGGTGCCGCCGTCCAAGCAAAACGAGATTGGCCCGACCTTCACCAAGATCGCCAAGCCGACGCTGCAATGCATGTTCGAGCCGATCTCGAACTGAGCGGCGCGTTATCGATGCAATGATGGACGAGGCCTCGCGACAGCGGGGCGCTTTACTTTTTGGCGAGGCGCGGCACGCAGCTTTGGGTCCGCACCACGCCGTTCTGGCTCAGCTTGGCGCCGATCACCTGCTTGATCTGCCCAGCCGGGCAGGAGCCGTCATCGACCAGGACGCGCTGACCGACCCGGAGGTCGACGATGTCAGCCTCGCGCATGACGGTCTGTGCGGAGGCGGAATGAATGATCGCGACAAGTGCTGCGGCGCTGACCAGCGCGACCAATCCAACGCGCGGCATCGCAGCCTCCTTCACTTGTTCTGGATCTTGACCCCGTCGGGGCCGACATTGATCTGCAAACCTTCAGGCTGCTTCTTTGCCTGATACAGATTGTAGCCCAGCATCCCTGCGATCACGACCAGCGCGCCGATCACGAGATACAGGACGTTGCGATTGGGCATCCGGTATCTCCGTAGGCGGACACTGACTGAACGCGGGCGACCTTAGTCAGGTGGTTGCGATTCTCCTAGAGCGCTGCGGCCAGGCGGATGGCTTCACCGATATCTTGCGCGTCGCGCGCAGCGCAGTCAGCGTTGTCTTCGCCAATTGTTCCGCCGACGCGACGAGTTGCGGAACCGGATGACCGGAGAATCCCAGCACGAAGCCGGGCAGTGGGCGTGCGCGATGATAGGTCTCGGCGAGCAGCCAGCCGCCGACGCCGGCAGCCGCCTTGGCCTGCGCGGCAACCAGCGGATCGGTCGCGGGATCGAGCCGCGCCACCAGATGCAGGCCCTGCGACGGCACGGGAACGGTGAGCTCGCCCTCGGATGCGCGTGTGAGTGTCGACGCCAGCACGTCGCGCGCCTCGCGATAGAGTTTTCGCGATTTGCGCAAGTTCGCGGCGAAGGCGCCGGAGTTCAGCATGTCCGCGACCGCGCCTTCCATCAGGGTGCCGGGAAAACGATCGAGCGCTGCGCGCGCCGCCGTCACAGGACCGATCAAGGCTTCGGGCAGGGCGCAGTAACCGATCCGCAATCCCGGAAACAGCGTCTTTGCAAACGTGCCCATGTAGATCACGCGGCGCAGATGATCGATGCCGGCGAGCGACAGCAGCGGCGCGCCGTCATAGCGGAACTCGCTGTCGTAATCGTCCTCGAACACGAAGGCGCCGGCGTCCCTGGCCCAGTCGAGCAGCTCGAGCCGGCGCGGCATCGCCATCTGCACGCCGAGCGGAAACTGGTGCGACGGCGTCACATAGGCGGCGCGCGCCGCGGCAGCGGATACGCGCCCCTTGTCGATGCGCATGCCGGAGCCATCGACCGGCACCGACACCGGGCGATAGCCGCAATGCTCGATCGCGCGCCGCGCCGCCGGATAGCCGGGGTCCTCGCACCAGACCTGGTCGCCGGGCTTGAGGATCGCCCCTAACACGATGCGCAGCGCATGCAGCGTGCCCGAGGCCAGCATGATCTGGTCGGGATCGCAGCGCAGCCCGCGTGCCGACAGCAAATGGTCCGAGATCGCGGCACGCAACTCGCTGCTGCCGCGGGGATCGCCGTAATGCAGATGCTCGGAGCCGAAGGCGCGCAGCCGGCGGCCGGCAAAGGCGCGGAAGCGCTGCAGAGCGCGCTCATCGATATGGGTGCAGCCGAGCGACAACGCATTGTGCTGCGGCGGCTCGATCTCGATCTTCGCGCGTCGCGGTGCGGTGGCCTGGGCCGGAATGCGCGCCGCGACGAAGGTGCCGGAGCCCGTGGTCGCCACCGCAAAGCCGTCGGCGATCAGCCGCTCATAGGCCGTGGTGACCGCGTTGCGGCGGAAGCCGGTCTGTTTGGCGAGCGCGCGCGACGGCGGCAGCGGCTCGCCCGGCTTGACGAGACCGCCGACGATCGTGTGGCACAGCGCCTGATAGAGCCGCTGCTGCGAGGCCGCGCCCTGTGTGACGTGCGGGCCCGTGAGGTCGAGCGGCAGCTCGGGCTTGCGCGCCGCGGGCTTGCGGGAATTGGTCGGAATTTTTCGCATGGAATTGGCACTATCGCAGACCAAATGGGTCGCTACAACTCTGGACAGATTCCAGGTTTCGAAAGGCACAGCCGTGACCGAAGGCGCGTCCACCCCGTCCTATCCCATGTCGTCCCGCAACCGGGTCAAGCGCCGCCATGACCGCGGCTTCTACGACCACGCCACCGTGCACAAGATCCTGGACGCCTCGATGCTGTGCCACGTCTCCTATGTGATCGACGGCCAGCCCTATTGCACGCCGACCTTCTTCTGGCGCGAGGGCACCAAGCTTTATTGGCATGGCTCCAGCGCGAGCCGGATGCTGGAGAACCAGTCGGAAGGGCAGCGGGTGTGCCTGACGGTCGCGCATCTCGACAGCCTGGTGCTGGCACGCTGCGGCTTCAATCACTCGGCCGACTATCGTGCGGTGATGGCGTTCGGGTCAGCCTATCTCGTCACCGACCCCGAGGAGAAGGAGCGCGCCATCGTCGCGATGGTCGACCGCTTCTTTCCCGAGCGCACCGCAGGCCTGCGCGCCAGCAACAAGCAGGAGATCAAGGCGACCTCGTTCATCGCGATGGAGATCGATGAGGCCTCGGCCAAGGTGCGCGCCAAGGGCGTTGCCGACGACGATGAGGATTACGAGTTGCCGATCTATGCCGAGCGCATTCCGGTGCGCACCGTGCTCGGCGCGCCCGAGCCGTGTCCGCGGCTTCTCGGCGGCGTGACCCGGCCGACAACGCTCGATGGCTATTCGGAAGGCCGTCTGCTCGAAGATGCATTGCGGGATGCTTATTTTGCGCAATACAAGGAGGGGTGAAATCGGGTTACGCTGCGGCTCCCGCCATTTCTGATTTCCCCGATGGAGCCAAAGCATGACTGCCGAGACGCAACAACGAATCCTTGCTGCCGTTGACGAGGGATTCGATGCGCAGCTTGCGACGACGCAGGCCTTTGTCGCGATCCCCTCGACCCGCGGCGCCGAGGGGCCGTGCCAGGACATGATCGGCGATTTGCTGCGCGAGCGCGGTTATGAGGTCGACGACTGGCACATCAATCTCGACGAGCTGAAGGATTTGCGCGGCTTCGGCCCGATCGAGCATGATTTCTCCAAGGCGCGCACGGTGGTCGGCACCTATCGCCCGGCCACCAATGCCGGCAAATCGCTGATCCTGCAGGGCCACTGCGACGTGGTGCCGACCGGCCCGCTTGAGATGTGGGAGACGCCGCCGTTCTCGCCGGTCATCAAGGACGGCAGGATGTACGGCCGCGGCGCCTGCGACATGAAGTCCGGCACCATCGCCGCGCTCTACGCGCTGGATGCGATCAAGCAGGCCGGCCTGAAGCCGACCGCGCGGATTCACTTCCAGTCTGTGATCGAGGAGGAGAGCACCGGCGTCGGCGCGCTCTCGACCTTGCAGCGCGGCTACCGCGCCGATGCCTGCTTCATCCCGGAGCCGACCAACGGCAAGATGATCCGCTCGCAGGTCGGCGTGATCTGGTTCCGCCTGAAGGTGCGTGGCTTCCCGGTGCATGTGTTCGAGGCCGGCGCCGGCTCGAACGCGATCATGGCGGCGTATCATCTGGTGCATGCGCTGGAGAAGCTCGAGATCGCCTGGAACGAGCGCGCCAAGGCCGACCGCCGTTTCAAGGACGTCAATCATCCGATCAATTTCAATCCCGGCATCATCAAGGGCGGCGACTGGGCCTCCAGCGTGCCGGCCTGGTGCGATGTCGACTGCCGCATCGCGGTGCTGCCGGGCTGGTCGATCGCCGAGTGCCAGAAGGAGATTCTGGCCTGCGTGTCGGCTGCGGCGCGCGACCACCGTTTCCTCTCGAACAATCCGCCGCAGGTGGAATGGTCGGGATTCCTGTCGGAAGGCTATGAACTGGTGAACTCCGAGGCGCCGGAAGCGGCCTTCGCCAGGGCGCATCAGGCGGTCTATGGCGGGGCGGTGGAAGACCGCGCCTTCACCGCGCTGACCGACACGCGCTTCTACGGCCTGAACTACGACATCCCGAGCCTCTGCTTCGGCGCCAGCGGCGCGGCGATGCACGGCTTCAACGAATATGTCGAGCTCGACTCGCTGCGGAAGTCGACCAAGGCGACCGCGCTGTTCATCGCGGAATGGTGCGGGGTGGAAAAGGCGTAACTGCCCCGTTGCGTCATTGCGAGCGAAGCGAAGCAATCCATCTCACCACGTGCGGAGACATGGATTGCTTCGTCGCTTCGCTCCTCGCAATGACGGCGGTGAGATTCACGCGCGCTACGCCCACAACGCCTTGACGATCTCATCGAGCCCGTCGGTCAGCGCGGCAGGGCCGGGCTGCAGGATGATCGGCGACTTGATCTCGACGATGCGGTCGTTGCGCACGGCCGGAATGTCGCTCCAGCCACAGCGCTTGCGGATGCGGTCGGGCACCACCTTCTTGCCGCACCAGGAGGCCAGGATCACGTCGGGCATCGCTGCGCGCACGGCGTCGGGCGTGACGATGCGATCCCTGGCGGCCTTGTGCGTGCGCAGATGCGGCAGCACGTCCTCGCCGCCGGCGATCTCGATCAATTCGGACACCCAGCCGATGCCGCTGATCAAGGGATCGTCCCATTCCTCGAAATAGACCTTCGGCCGCGGCGCCGGACGCGGTGTTGTCGCGATCGCGTTCAGCCGTTGTGCGAGGTATTCCACGAGTTGCTCGGCGCGCTCGGCGGCGCCGACCAGCGCGCCCAAGGTAACGATCATCGTGAAGATGCCTGCAACGTCGCGCTGGTTGAAGACATGGACGGCGACACCGGCGCGCACGAGATCGGCGACGATGTCGGCCTGCAGATCGGAGAAGGCGAGCACCAGGTCGGGGTCGAGCGCCAAAATCTTGGGAATGTCGGCGGAGATGAACGCCGAAACCCGCGGCTTCTCGCGGCGGACACGCGGTGGCCGCACCGCGTAGCCGGAGACGCCGACGATGCGGTCCTGCTCGCCGAGCAAATACAGCGTTTCGACCGTCTCTTCGGTCAGGCAGACGATCCGGCGGGCAGGGAAGTCGCGCATCGCGGACGGTATGCAGACTGGCGAAGGTTTGTCACGGCGGCCATGACGTCATCCGTACCATTACCTCGGAGGTCATTGCCCGGCCCGATGAGGCAATCCATCATGCCGGCACCAATCTCAAAGAAGCCCGCACAAGCAGGGAGTGCCCATGACGCCGCTCGAAAAGATCCAGTCGATGAAGATGCCGTTTGCGGAACTGAAGGGCGTCACCTTCACCGAGGCGGGCCAGGATCGCGTTGTCGCGAAAATGCTGGTGCGGCCGGACCTCTGCACGCTCCGCAACACCATCCACGGCGGCGCGGTGATGGCCTTCGCGGACTCGGTCGTGCCGCCGCCACCGTGATCAACCTGCCTGAGACGCCAAGGGCACCACGACGCTGGAGAGCAAGACCAACTTCATCGGCGGGGC
>NZ_JACMYP010000297.1 GCF_020889705.1 Bradyrhizobium altum
CAAGGAGAAGGCCGACAAGGCTGCGAAGGCCGCTGCCGGCAAGGCCGGCGCACCCGCGACTGGCGCGCCGGCGACTGGCGCGTCGGAGACCCAGCCTTCGACCATCACCTCCAAGATCCGCTCGCTGCTGGTCGGCGCGAGCGTGGTCGTGATCCTGCTCTCGACTGCCAAGATGGCGATGAACCTGCTCGACACCAGCTCCGCGCCGCAGACGCCGGCGATCGAGCACAGCGAGCCGGCCGCGCCCCCCGTGCAGCCGCCCACCGAGAACTCTGTCGTCCCAGCACCGGCTGCGCCGTCCGGCACGCCTGGGCCGTCGATGACCTCGCCGACCCCGCTCGGCCGCCAGTCCAACAACTCGGCGGCGCCGAACACGCTCGACAGCGCGCAGGTCACGATCCCTCAGGCTCCCGCGGCGCCTGAGCCGGCTGCGGCACCGGTCGCCGCTGCGAGCGATATCACCGGCACGATTCCGACCGCGCCGCCGCTCGGCGGCAAGCTCGCCATGGTCCAAATTCCCGCGGGCGAGAAGCTGCCCGACGCGATCGGCGGTCCGGCGCTGCGCACGGCCGCGATCAAGGGCGATGCGGCCGCGGCCTATGAGGTCGGCGTCCGCTTTGCCGAAGGCAAGGGCGTCCCCGCCAATGTCGACGAAGCCGCCAAATGGTATGGCCGCGCGGCACAGGCCGGCGTGGTGCCCGCGATGTTCCGGCTCGGCACCTTCTACGAGAAGGGCCTCAGCGTGAAGCGCGATTTCGATGTGGCACGGCGTTATTACGTGCAGGCTGCGGAGCGCGGCAACGCCAAGGCGATGCATAACCTCGCCGTGCTCGACGCCGATGGCGGCGGCAAGGGCGCCGATTACAAGAGCGCCGGGCAGTGGTTCCGCAAGGCGGCCGATCGCGGCGTTGCCGACAGCCAGGTCAACCTCGGCATCCTCTATGCCCGCGGCATCGGGGTCGAACAGAACCTCGCCGAGTCCTTCAAATGGTTCAGCCTCGCGGCCGCGCAGGGCGACGCCGACGCCGGCCACAAGCGCGACGATATCGCCAAGCGGCTCGACCCGCAGTCGCTGGCTGCAGCAAAGCTTGCGATCCAGACCTTTACCCCCGAGCCGCAGCCAAGCGATGCGGTCAACGTGCCGGCCCCGGCCAGCGGCTGGGACGGCACGCCCGTGCAGCCCGCGGCGGCGAAGTCCGTCAAGCCACCGTCGAAGCGGACCGCCGCGCTGGCCGCACACTAATCGCACTCATTTGAAAGCTGCTGCGGCGCCTTGACGGCGCCGCTGTCCTATCCCTCCGCCTTTCCGCCGTGTAGATAGGCGCAAAACCCCGCGCCAATGGCGCACGCGATCCGGAGGGTCAGGCTTGTCTGTCGACGATCGTCAGGATGATGGAACGGGCCATCGTTCGTCGCCGACCGGTCCCCGCGTCGCGCCGCCGCGTCAGACGCCGTCGCGGTTTGCCGCGTCTCCCAAGCCTCGGCCTTCTCCTCCGCCTTCTCCTCCGCCTTCCCCTCGGCCTCCGCCCACGCAAGGGCAAGGACAAGAGAACGTGGCATCGCCGCCCGGCACGTTCCGGTTCTCGCTCTGGTCCGTCATCATCTTCGTGCTGCTGTTGTCGAGTGTTGCCATTCAGGCCTATCGCGACCTGTCGAAGCCCGGCGCCTGGGACTTCTGGCGCGAGACCTACATCGCGGCGAGCATGAATTCGGCGGTGATTCCCGATGTCGACATCGACGGGTCGGGCCGCGGCCGGCGTGCGCTTGCGATCAGCGGCAAGATCGGCTCCGCCAGTGCGAACTGGTTCCGCGACCGGCTCAGCGAGGCGCGGCTCGCACCGGGTGATGCCGTGCTGCTGTCGTCGCAGGGCGGTGCGCTGAACCAGGCGGCGATCATGGGCGAGGTCATCCGCACCCATGGGCTCGTCACCGCCGTCGCCACATCAGACGCCACGGGCAAGCTCCGCCCCGCCGCCTGCGCCAGCGCCTGTGTGCTGGTCTATGCCGGCGGCCAGACCCGCTATGGCATCGCGGGCTCACGGCTCGGCGTGCATCGCTTCACGACCAGCGCACCGGTCAGCGATCCCCTCGCCGAGGCGCAACGCATCCAGGGCACGGTGCTGGGCTACATGACCAAGATGGGCGTCTCGTCCGGGATCGTGGAAGCGATGTCGCAGACCTCGGATATCCGCTGGCTGAGCCCGAAGGAAGCGCTCGCGCTGAACCTGATCACCAGGCCGGTCGATCGGCCCTGAAGCATCATCCGGAAAAGTGCGGAGCGGTTTTCCGAAAAGATCATGCTCAAACCAGCCGGCATCGACGTCATTAAGTCATTAATCTGAATTATCAACCACGTCCGCACCGGGGAGCCACGTGCGGCGAAAAATGCTCTCCGGGGCGGATTCTTAGTCCCTCCCGTCGCAGATTTCGGTTATGCAAGAACGCGGCAATCGACCCGCGTTCGCCTGCTTCTTGCGCGCCGACCGGATTCGTTCAGCCGGAGAATGCCCGACCAGAACGACATCACGCCGTGATGCGGCCTTGCGCCCCAGCATGTGGCGAACCGACAAGAAGCGACGCGCGTGCAGCTCTACCTCCCGATCGCCGACATTCCGGTCAATGTCTTCCTCATCCTGGCGATGGGCGCGGCGGTTGGATTCGTCTCCGGCATGTTCGGGATCGGCGGCGGCTTTCTGATGACGCCGCTGCTGATCTTCGTCGGCATCGCACCCGCGGTCGCGGTTGCCTCGGTGGCGAGCCACATCGCGGCCTCCTCATTTTCCGGCGCGATCTCCTATTGGCGCCGGCGCGCGATCGACCCGCTGCTGGCGGCGGTGCTGCTGGTCGGCGGCACGATCGGCACCGCACTCGGGGTGTGGACCTTCACCTTCCTGCGCTCGCTCGGCCAGCTCGACCTGATGATTGCGCTGTCCTACGTCATCCTGCTGACCACGGTCGGCGGGCTGATGTTCTGGGAGGGCCTGCGCGCGATGCTGCGTTCCCGGCGCGGCGGCCCGGTGACGCTGCGCAAGCCCGGCAGCCATGGCTGGATCCACGGCCTGCCGCTAAAGTTGCGCTTCAAGCGCTCCAAGATCTACCTCTCGGTCATCCCGGTGGTCGTAGTCGGACTCGTGATCGGCTTCATCGGCGCAGTGATGGGCATCGGCGGCGGCTTCATCCTGGTGCCGCTGATGATCTATGTGCTGCGGGTGCCGACCTCGACCGTGATCGGTACCTCGATGGTGCTCACCCTCGTCACCATGGTGTTCGCGACCATGCTGCACGCGGTCACCAACCACCTGGTCGACGCCGTGCTGGCGCTGATCCTGATGATCGGCGGCGTCACCGGCGCGCAGTTCGGCGCCCGCGCCGGTCAGAAGATCCGCGGCGAGCATCTGCGCCTCTTGCTCGGCCTGCTCGTGCTTGCGGTCGGCGTCCGCTTTGCGGTCGAGCTGGTGATCCGGCCGCAGGACCTGTTCAGCATCCGCGAAACCGGCGGGGCCCCGCCATGAGGCTGCGCGCGGTGCTTGCGATCATCGGCCTCGTCGCCGCCAGCCTGATGGCCGCGCCCGCGCGTGCCGAGCGGCTGATCGTGTCGGTGTCCAACCACCGCGTCACGGTGACACCGAACTATTCCGGCGGCGAACTCGTGCTGTTCGGCTCGGTCGAGAAGGACGACAAGACGCCGTCCAATCGCGGCAATTACGATCTCGTCGTCACGGTGGCCGGTCCGCGCGCCGACATGGTGACGCGGCGCAAGGAGCGCAAATTCGGGATCTGGATCAACACCGACTCGCGGCAATTCCTGCAGGTGCCGGGCTATCTCGCCCTGTTCTCCAATCGCCCGTTCGACCAGATCGCATCACCGGAGGTGCAGCGGCGGCAGCAGCTCGGGCTCAACAACGTGCTGCTGATGCAGCGGGTCGGGCCCGACTTTGCCGACGTGGTGCCGAACGACCCGTTCCGCAGCGCCTTCGTCCGGCTGCGCTCCGAACACGGGCTGTACCGCGAGGCGACCTCGGCGGTGACGTTCCTGACGCCGACCCTGTTCCGCACCGGCATTCCGCTGCCGGCGGAGGTGCCGATCGGTACCTACAATGTCGAGATCAAGCTGTTCTCCGACGGCGCGCTGGTGACTAAGACCGAGACCGCCTTCGAGATCGTCAAGGTCGGCTTCGAGCAGTTCGTCGCCACCACCGCGCGGCAGAACGGCCTGGTCTACGGCCTCGTCACCGCATTCATGGCGCTGATGACCGGCTGGATGGCCTCGATCGTGTTCCGCAAGGATTAGCCACCCTCCCGCTGCAACGCGCTTTCGAACGCATCGCTCAGGATCGAGAGGCCAAGATCAATCTCGTCGTCGCTGATCGTGAGCGGCGGAGCGATGCGGAAGACGCTGCCCATGCCGGGCAACTGCACGATGTTGGTGCTCAGTCCGAGCTCCAGGCAGCGCCGCGACACACGCGTGCCGAGCGCTTCGTCAGGCTCCTTGCTGAAGCGGTCGCGCACGATCTCGATGCCCTGCATCAGTCCCCTGCCGCGGACGTCGCCGATGCATTCGAACCGGTTCTGAAGGGCGAGCAGCCCGTCCCTCAGCCGCGCACCCGCGATCCCCGCGCGCTCGACCAGTCTGTCACGCAGGATGATCTCGATGACCTTCAGCCCGACCGCGGCCGGCATCGGGTCCGACACGTGCGTCGTGTAGAACAGGAAGCCCCGTTCGTGACATCGCTCCTCGATTTCGGCTGACGTGACGACCGCGGCCAAGGGCAGGCCGGCGCCGAGCGTCTTCGACAGGGTCAGGATGTCAGGCACGACGCCGTCACGCTCGAAGGCGAACATGGCGCCGGTTCGGCCGAGGCCGGTCTGTGCCTCGTCGACGATCAGCAGCATGCCGCGCGCGCGGCACAATTCCTTCAGCACGGCGAGGTAGCCCTCCGGCAGATCGATCAACCCGCCGGAGCTCAGGATCGGCTCGGCGATCATGCAGGCGAGCGAGCCGGTCGATTGGCGGTCGATGAGATCGAAAGCGTAGGCCAACTCGGCCCGCCAATCCGCCGCATGGCCGAAGCGCGGGCGATAGAGGTTCGGCGTCGGGATCGCGAGCGAGCCGACCGGCGCCGGACCATAGCCCTTGCGGCCGGCCGAATAGGTCGCCCCGGCCGCGCCCGATGTCATTCCGTGCCAGGACTGCGCGAACGCAACGGTCTCGAAGCCCCCGGTGGCGAGCTTGGCCATCTTGATGGCCGCCTCGTTCGACTCAGCCCCCGTGCTCAGCAGCATGACGCGATCGAGCCCCGGCGGCAAAAGCTCCGCGAGCTTTTCGGCAAGCGCGACGACCGGGCGCGTCAGCATGCCGCTGAACAGATGATCGAGCCGCTCGGCATGCTCGCTGATGGTCTGGACGATCTCCGGGTGACCGTGACCAAGCACGGCGCTCATCTGCCCGGACGTGAAATCCAGGATGGCGCGGCCGTCGGCGTCATAGACGAAGGACCCGGAAGCGCGCTCGATGATGACGGGCGCGAACGTGCCGCCATAGCGAATGAGGTGACGCCGCGCGCGTTCCCAGAAGGATTTGTCGTCATTTCCGGCCATGTCCGTTTCCTTGCTGCTCGGTCGCCGCGATGAGAGACCCTCGCAGGGCATCCTATGCGCGCGACACAGCAATGAGATTGCGATTTGAAATGCATTTTGTCCCGTCCTCTGCAATCAATTGCGCAAAATGCAGGAAATGCGAAAGAAATGGGAACCACGATCGTGATCGACGAGATGGACCGGAAGATCCTCGACGTGCTGCAGGTCGAGGGGCGCATCACCAATCTCGAGCTGGCCGAACGGATCGGCCTCTCGTCTGCCCCCTGCATGAGGCGTGTCCGGACCCTGGAAGAGACCGGCGTCATCAACTCCTATGTGGCGCTGGTGGACCCTGCGCGAATTGGACTTGGGTTCGACGTGATCGTCGAAGTCCGCCTCAAGCAGCAGAACAGGGAGTCCTTCGCGCGTTTCGAGAAGAAGGTCATCAACCTTCCGGAGATCGTCGAATGCTGCATGATTGCCGGCGATTGGGACTACTCGCTGCGGGTCGTATCCTCCGATCTCGCGAGCTATCAATCGTTCATCCTCGACCGCCTGATGCATCCGGAGACCGATATCGCGAGCTACCGCACGACCATCATCCTGCGAAAGGTCAAATCGACGACAAAGATCGATAGCTCGCTGTTCTGACCGCAGGGATCAAAGGAGCACCCCGACCCCCATCGCGATCACGCTGAGCGCCATCGCGCCGGTCGAGAGCCAGCCGAGCCAATAGAGCCACCCGCCGACCACGAAGCGTCCCATGACCGCCTTGTGGCGGGCCATGACCATCAGCAACACCATCACCGGCACGGCAAGCACGCCGTTGACGACCGCGCTCCAGTACAGCGCCGAGATCGGATCGATCGGCGTGAAGTTCAGCACGATGCCGATGCCGCCCGACAGCGCCAGCACCGAATAGAACGCCATCGCCTCCTTCGGCTTGCGCGCCAGTCCGACCGGCCATCGCCGGCTCTCGCCGACCGCATAGGCGGTCGCGCCTGCGAGCACCGGGATCGCCAGCAGGCCCGTGCCGACGATGCCGAGCGCGAAGATCACCTCGGCGAACGGCCCTGCAATCGGGCGCAACGCCTCGGCGGCCTGCGCCGAGGTCTGGATGTCGGTCTTGCCGGCGGCATGCAGCGTGGCGGCAGCGGTGACGATGATCGACAGCGCGATCAGGTTGGAGAACGCCATGCCGGTGACCGTATCGGCACGGATGCGGGAGAACTCCTTCCGTGCGCCGTAATGCTTGTCGATCAACGGATGCTTGGTGACGTCGACCCGCTGCTCCTCCGCCTCCTGCGAGGCCTGCCAGAAGAACAGATAGGGCGAGATGGTCGTGCCGAAGATCGCGACGATGGTGGTGAAATAATCGGAGCTCCAGGTCAGGCGCGGAACCAGCACGCCGGCCAGCGCCTGCATCCACGACACCTTGGCAAAGGCGAGCGCCGCGACATAGGCGAACAGGCTGAGCGTCAGCCATTTCAGGACGGCGACGTAGCGCCGGTAGTTCATTAAGATCTGCGCGGCGACCGAAGCCGCGCCGAACAGCACAACGTAGAGGATGGCCGGGCCGCCGATCAGGAGCCTGGTCGCGTCCGCCATGGCCGACAGGTCGGCGGCGATGTTGACGGTGTTGGCGATGAACAGCAACGTCACCACGATGATCAGCAGCCAGCCCGGATAATGCCGGCAGACATTGCCCGCTATGCCGTGCCCGGTGACGCGGCCGACCCGCGCCGAGATCTCCTGGATCGCGGTCATCAGCGGGAACGTCAGCAGCATGGTCCAGCCGATGCCGTAGCCGAGTTGCGCGCCGGCCTGGCTGTAGGTGCCGATGCCCGACGGATCGTCGTCGGAGGCGCCGGTGATCAGGCCCGGGCCGAGCGACTTCACAACGCGCTTGAAGCTGAACGGCTCGCGCCGCGGCTTCGCCGCCGGCGCATCTTCATCCTTGTCGTGGTGCGAGATCGTCTCTTGCCGCGTCATGTCCGGTTCCAGCCGTCAGACAACGGGCCGGATACCGCCAAGGTTCCTGGGATCAACCTAGGCCTCGATGACCGTGGCGACGCCGGGCGCGAGGATGCGCAAACGGCGGCCGAAGCCGAGCGTATCGAAGCTCGCGCGCAGGTCACTCGCGTTCTGCCGGAAATGCGCCCAGCCGTCGGTATGAACGGGCACGATGACCGCGTCCGCGAAGGCGCGCGCGGTCTCGATCGTGTCGTTGGTGTCCATGGTGAGATGGAACGGGCCGCGCGTCTGTGCAGCACCGGCGAACGGCAGCACCACGCCGCAAGCGAAGCGCCGCGCGACCTCGGCGACACCGTCGAACCAGGTGGTGTCGCCGCTGACATAGACCGGACGGCCGGGCTTCGCCGGCTCCAGGACGAAACCGATGACGTCGCCGGACAACGGCTCGATACCTGCGGGCCCGTGCCGTGCGGGCGTCGCAGTGACGGTGAGCGTCCGGCCGCCCTTCGTCAGTGTGGTCGAGGCCCAGGGCGCAAAGCCCTCGGCGTTGCCGGCGAGCCGCTTGGCGCCGGCCTCCGTCGTCAGCACCCGCTTCGCCAATTTAAGGAAATCCCGGCCGGAATGGTCGAGATTGTCGGAATGCTGGTCGTGACTCAGCAGCACCGCATCGATCTCGCCGACGTCGCGCGCACTGAGCGCGGGCCCCGTCAGCTTCTCCAGTTTCACATGCGGCAGTTGATAGTCGCCGGGCGCATCGAAGGTCGGATCGGTGAGCAGGCGGAACTCGTCGATCTCGATCAGGGCGGTCGGGCCTCCGATCAGGGTGATGGTGATGCTCACGTCACACTCCTCTTGGGCGAAGCCGCCGCGGGGCGGGTCACCAGGTAAATGCCGAGTGCGACCGGAACGATCCCGAGCAGGTCGCGAAATTCGACATGCTCGCCGAGCACGAGATAGGCGAACAGCATGCCGAGCGGCGGCATCAGGAAGTGATAGGCGCTTGCGGCGGTCGCGCCACACACTTTCAGGAGATGAAACCAGAGCAGATAGGCGAGGATCGAACCGCCGAGCACGAGGAAGGCGAAGGCGCCGGCGAGCCGCATGCTGAGCACGATGTCGCCAACGCTCGAGAGCGCGAAGGCGAACGGCATCACCGCAAGCCCGCCGGCGATGTTCTGGATGCCGTTGCCGATCCACAGGCTGCCCTTCGGCGCCAGCAGCTTGAACAGGACGGTGCCGGCGACGATCGAGGCGAGCGAGGCCAATGTGAACAGGATGCCGTGCGGGCTATCGATACCGACCTTCATGCGATGCCAGACGATGAAGGCGACGCCGGCGATGCCGAGCACGAGGCCCACCACCTTGCGCAAGGTCATGCTCTCGCCGAGGAACATCGCCGCCAGCATGGCGGTGAACACCGGATTGGCGGAGACGATCAGCGCGCCGAGGCCGGCGGAGACCGTCTTCAGGCCGGTATAGCCAAGGCCGAGATAGAGCGCGTTGTTGGCGACGCCGATCACGGCGAACACTGCCGCATCGCGCCAGGTGAGATCCCATTGATCCCGGCGCAGCCAGGAGATGCCGAGGATCAGGACTCCGGCGAGCGAGAATCGCGCGGCGAGCAGGATCAGCGGCGGACAATCGGTGACGCCGATCTTGCCGGCGACGAAGGCGTAGCTCCAGAGCAGGCAGAACAGGGCGATCAACAGCGGCAGGGTGTTGAAGCGGGTGCGGGGGACGGACATCGAGGTTGCGGCGGGCGACCTTGCAGAGGACATGGCAGTTTCTCCTTCGCTCCATGATCTAGGCCCGCGCCTTGCCATTTGGAAATTAAATGATAGACTGAACTCCAGTGGATTTATGAATGGAGGCTGCCATGTTCGACCTGGAGCTCCTGCGCAGTTTCGTCTCGGTGGTCGATGCCGGCGGCTTCACCCGCGCCGGAGAACGCGTCCACCGCACGCAATCGACGGTGAGCCAACAGATCAAGCGCCTGGAGGAGGATGTCGGCCAGCCGCTCTTGATCCGCAGCGGCAAGGACGTCACCCCGACGGAGGCCGGCGAGCGGCTGCTGACCTATGCGCGGCGGCTATTGTCGCTCGCGGAAGAGGCCCGCGACGTGCTCTCGCGTCCCGGCAGCGAAGGCGCGATCCGGATCGGCATCACCGAGGATTTTGCCGCCTATCGGTTGACGAGATTGCTCGCGACCTTCGCGCGCAGCCACCCGAATTTGCGGCTCGACGTGCGCTCCGGCCAGAGCCTGTTCCTGTACCGCGATCTGGAGCGCGGCGATCTCGATCTCGCGCTGATCAAGCGCGCAGCCAGCGAGAAGGGCGGCATCGCGGTGTGGCCGGAACGGGTGCACTGGGTCACCAGCAAGAGCCATCCACGCGACACGGCGACCGGCTCGGTGCCGCTGATCGGCTTCGGCTCGGGCTGCCTCTATCGCGCCCATGCCATCCATGCGCTGGAGCGCGCGGGCCGCAACTGGCACATGGCCTACACCTCCTCGAGCCTCGCCGGCATCCAGGCCGCAGTCGCCGCGGGCCTCGGGCTCAGCATCCTGTCGGAGATGTCGATCCAGGCCGAGCATCGCGTGCTGACGGCAAAAGACGGCTTTGCCCCGATCGAGCGGACCGAAGTCGCCCTCATCGCCGCCCCCGAAGCCAGCCCCGCGACATTGCGGCTGGCAGATCGGCTGGCGGAGTACTGCGAGAGCGTGCAGGCGAAGGCGGCGTAGGCAGGGACCGCGCTGTTGATCCC
>NZ_JACMYP010000298.1 GCF_020889705.1 Bradyrhizobium altum
CCGCCGCGCCTTCGAGCCCGTGGCGCACCATGCGCGCCGCCGAGCGCGGCCATATCCTCTTGAAATGGGCCGAGCTGCTCAAGCAGCACGCCGACGAAATCGCAGCCCTCGAAAGCCTCGATGCCGGCAAGCCGATATCGGCGGTGCTGCGCCAGGATTTTCCCGCCGCGATCGATACGCTGACCTATTACGCCGGCTGGGCCGACAAGATCAGCGGCGAGGTGGTCTCGACGCGCGACGATGCGCTGACCTACGCGGTGCGCGAGCCGGTCGGCGTGGTCGCCGCGATCGTGCCGTGGAATTTTCCGCTGATGATCGGCATGTGGAAGCTCGCACCGGCACTGGCCTGCGGCTGCACGGTCGTGATGAAACCGGCAGAGCTGACCTCGCTGTCGGCGCTGCGGATCGGCGAGCTCGCGCTTGAGGCCGGATTGCCGAAGGGCGTGCTCAACATCGTGACCGGCCCCGGCCGCGTCGTCGGCGACGCGCTGGTCAATCACGCCGATGTCGACAAGGTGACCTTCACCGGCTCGCCCGGCGTCGGCCGCGGCATCATGAAGGGCGCCGCCGGCAACTTCAAACGGGTCTCGCTCGAACTCGGCGGCAAGTCCGCCAATGTGATCTTCGACGACGCCAATCTCGAAGCCGCCGCCAAGGCTGCCGCGGCCGGCATCTTCTTCAACGCCGGTCAAGTTTGCTCGGCCGGCTCACGCGTGCTGGTGCAGGAGAACGCCTATGACGAAGTGGTCGAGCGCCTGGTCGCCCGCGCAGAAAGCCTGCGCATCGGCGATCCCGCGGATCGCGCCACTGTGCTCGGACCTGTCATCTCCGAGAAGCAGATGCGCTCGATCCTCGGCTATGTCGAGATCGGCCAGAACGAGGGCGCGCATCTCGCCACCGGCGGCGCACGTGTCGGCGACCGCGGCTATTTCATCAGCCCCGCGGTGTTCGCCAATGTCGCGCACGAGATGCGGATTTCGCAGGAGGAGATCTTTGGTCCCGTCGTCAGCGTGATCAAGTTCAAGGACGAGGCCGATGCGCTGCGCATCGCCAACGGCACGGCCTACAGCCTCGCCGCCGGTGTCTGGAGCGCGGACATGGGCCGCGTGCAGCGCTTCGCCAAGAAGGCCCGCGCCGGCACGGTGTGGATCAACACCTATGGCTACACCGACGTGCGGTTGCCGTGGGGCGGCCAACGCGACTCCGGCCTCGGCCGCGAGCACGGCACCGCGGCACTCGACAACTTCACGGAGCCGAAGGCGGTGTGGATGAATCTCAACGTGTGAATTGTTGGCACGAGTGAGCACCACAAACTGTCCCGGGCTTGACCCGGAACCCATAACCACAAGTTTTTGAATTGAAGAACGCTGTGGCCACAGCGTTCTCGACAACAGCGTTCGGTGGCTATGGGTCCCTGCTTTCGCAGGAACGACGGTGGGGAGACATCGTTGACTTATTCGACTATCCTTCGCGTGTGGCTTTAGCGCGAACAAGGGCAACCCGTGCAGACAAGAAAATTCGGCAACAACGGCCCGCAGGTCTCGGTGATCGGGCAGGGCACCTGGTATCTCGATCGCGGTGACCGCAAGGCGGCAATCGCTGCGCTGAAGCGCGGTATCGACGCCGGCATGACGCATATCGACACGGCCGAGATGTATGGCGACGCCGAGCTCGTGATCGCGGACGCGATCGCCGGCCGCCGCGACGAGCTGTTCCTGGTCTCGAAGGTCTTGCCGAGCAACGCCTCGCGGCGCGGCACCGTCACTGCCTGCGAGCGCTCGCTGAAGCGGCTGAAGACCGATCGCCTCGATTGCTATCTATTGCACTGGCGCGGAACCTATCCGCTTGCCGAGACGGTCGCGGCGTTCGACGAACTGATCGCGGCCGGTAAGATCCGCTCCTGGGGCGTCAGCAATTTCGACGCAGACGATCTCGACGAGCTGCTCGATGTCGCGGGCGAGGGCAAGATCGCCTGCAACCAGGTGCTCTACCATCTGCGCGAGCGCGCCATCGAGCACGCCGTGATCCCGTGGTGCGAGCAGCATGGCGTGGCCGTGGTCGCCTACTCGCCGTTCGGCCACAATGATTTTCCCGCACTATCAAGCAAATCTGGAGCGGTGCTGCAATCGATCGCGCAGGCGCACCAGGCGACGCCGCGTCAGGTCGCGCTGAGCTTTCTCACGCGGCTGCCGTCGGTGCTCGCGATCCCGAAGGCGTCGAACGCGGACCACGCGGCGGAGAATGCCGCGGCGGGAACGCTCAAGCTCAGCGGCGACGAGATCGCCGCACTCGACGCGGCGTTCCCGCGCGGGCCGAAGCCGCGCTCGCTGCCGATGCTCTAATTCACGGGATTCACTCAGGCTCCGCTCCACACAGTTCTTAACAAACTGTTGCAGTTGCGGCCGCGCACGGGCTGCGGCGGGCGGTCGCGCGCGCTGGTGCATATCGGAGTCCCGTTTTCGGGCATTGTTCTTGCGGCGGAATTGGCGTTTTGTACGAACAGCAGATTCCCCTTATTTTGCCTTCGAGATTGCCGTGACACCGCCCCCCGCCGTAGCCGCCAGGCTGGACAGCGTTACCCTTTCATTGCCCGCGAAAACGTCTGTTGCACGCAAGGCGCCGGCCCGCACCGACAGTCCGTTCAAGGGCATTGCGCTGATCCTGCTGTCGACGGTGTTTTTGGGCACCTCCGACGTCACCGCGAAATATCTGTCGTCCTCGCTGCCTTCGATCGAGATCGCCTGGATCCGCTTCCTGGTGTTCGCGCTGATCATGACGCCGGCGATGCTGCCGGGCACGCCGTTGTTCGCGCTGCGCAGCAGCCGTCCCGGCCTGCACGTGCTGCGCGGCGCAGCGCTGCTCGGCTCCTCCCTGATCTTCATCACGGGGCTGGGCTTCCTGCCGATCGCCGAGGCCTCGGCCACCAGTTTTGTCTCGCCGCTGTTCGTCACCGCGCTGTCGATCGCTTTCCTTGGTGAGAAGGTCGGCATGCGACGCTGGATTGCAACCGCGGTCGGCCTCGCCGGTGTGTTCATCATCCTGCGGCCTGGCACCAGCGCCTTCCATCCCGCGGCGATCTTCCCGATCGTCTCGGCGCTGGCCTGGGCTGCCACGCTGATCCTGACGCGCATGATGAGCGGCAGCGAACGCCCTATCACCGTGATGACCTATTCGTCCATCGTCGGCGTCGCCATTGTCAGCGCGCTGGTGCCGTTCGTCTGGGTCACGCCGAGCTGGCACGACATCATGTTCGGCATCCTGATCGGCGTTGCGTCCACCGTCGGACAGTGGATCGTGGTGCTGGCGTTCCGCTATGGCGATGCCTCGGTGCTGGCGCCGTTCTCCTATACGCAGCTGCTCTGGGTCAGCATCCTCGGCTTCCTGATCTTCGGCGAAGTGCCTGATCGCTGGACCATCCTCGGCGCCGGCTTCATCGTCGCCTCCGGTCTCTACACCGCGCACCGCGAGCGCATGCGCCGCTCGCAGTTGCTCGCCGTGGCCAGCGAGCCGTCGCCAAACGCCTGACCGCGGTACCGCAAATCGTGCGCTGGTTGCGAATCCAGCCTCTACTAGCGTTGCGGGTGTACAACAGTCGGGCCGAAACTTCGATCTCGCGAAGGCTGAATCGAAGGATTCGAAAACAAGCGACAATCTCGCAATTGGCCGCATGCTAACCTGACCCCCAACAGCGCCGGAGAGCGCTTGGGGGCGGTGCAGGTGCATTTTGGTTTGTTCTTTGTCTCGTTTGGTCGGTCGTCTCGCGGCGTGACGGCCTTGACGGCCTGTGTCTCGGCGGCTGCAAGTCTGTTCGTGGTCAACTCCGCGCAGGCCCAGAGCTTCACCTGGGGCGGCACCGGCAGTTCGACGGGCACAGCCGACTACCAACTCTCGACCAACTGGTCGACGACGTCGCCCGGTGCGCCGCCGATCCTCCCAACCCAATCTGCCATTTTCGATTCGACGGGATCGGCGACGGTCACCATCGGCGCCGGTCCGATGCTGCCGGACTCCTGGACTTTCACCGCCAATTCGCAGTCGTACACGATCGGCGGCAATCCGGTTAACTTCGCTCTGACGGGGCCGAGCGGTGGCCTGATCAACCGGGCCAACAACGGCCAGACCATCACCATCAGCGCCCACATCAACGACGGACTTGCGCCGGGGGTGATGGTGCAGCAGCTCGGCAACAGCACATTGGTGCTTGCGGGCACCAACGGCTACACCGGCGGCACGCTGATCTCGGCCGGTACGGTGCAGGTGACGAACGCCAATTCGGTCGGCACCGGCACCATCACGCTTAACGCCGGCACCTTCCAGATGCAGTCGCCGACCATCTCGAGCGTCGCCTTCTCCAACAACATCGCGGTCAACGCGGCCGGCGGCACGGTCGATGCGAACGGCGCCCAGGTCAATCTTCAGGGCGTGATCGCCGATGGTGCAGGCGCAGGCGTTCTGCGCTTGATCGACTCGTCCGCGTCCGGCGTGTCCAACGTCCAGCTCTCCGGCGCCAACACCTACACGGGCGGCACGCTGGTGGTCGACACGACCGTTATCGTCACCAACAACAAGTCGGTCGGGTCAGGCACGGTCACGCTGGACAACGCGGCATTCCAAGCCGACGGCCTCAGTCACCTGACCTTCAGCAATAATTTCAGGATCAACACGTCCGCCACCGGCAGCGCGATCGACGCCAACGGCGTGACGCTCACGATCGCCGGCAACATCGCTGACGGCAACGGACCCGGCAAGCTGACGGTGCTGGATGCTTCAGGCGGCCTCGGTCGCGTGGTGTTGCTCGGCACCAACACCTATACCGGCGGTACCACGATCTGCGATTGCGCGACGTTGCAACTCGGCGACGCCCGCCACACTGCCTCGATCGTCGGCCAGGTCAACGTCGACGGCAAGTTCGACATCGTCAACGCCGACACGTCGGGCATCACCAAGATCGTCAACGACGGCTTCAACGGGGTCGCCACCACGACGTTCCACAATTCCACGACGGCGTCGACGGCGATAATCGTCAACGAGAATTACGGCATCACGCAGTTTCGCGACAGCAGCACCGCCGGCAATGCCTCTGTGAGCAACAGCAACGGCGCTCTCACGATCTTTCGCGACACCAGCTCGGCCGGCAATGCCACGTTCAACAACACCAATGGCGGCACCGTGGTGTTCGGCGACGCGCTTGGTCCTCCCGGCGGCTCGGACACCAGCACCGCCGGCAAGGCCGTGTTCAACAACCAGGACGGCGGCGGCGTTGTGTTCCTCGGCCACACCAATGCGGGTCAGGCCACCATCACCAACGGCGCCAACGGAGGCTCGACGCAGTTCTTCGAGTTCTCGTCGGCCGTGTCGGCGACGATCATTACGAGCGCTACCGGCTTCACCGGCTTCTTCCAGAACAGCACTGCGGCGAACGCAACGATCGACAACAGCGGCAACACCTATTTCGGCACGTCGGGCTTCAGCATGACAGAGGCACCGACCGCGGGCAACGCGACGATCACCAACCATTCCGGCGGCTTCCTGATCTTCGGTGCATATGCCACCGCCGGAAACGCCACCATCACCACCGAGAGCGGTGCCAACGTCAAGTTCTTCGACAACGCGACCGGCGGCACGGCGCAATTCATCACCAACGGCATCGGCTTTGTGGATTTCGGCGGCAGCCTTGGGCCGGGCGGCGACGGCCGCATCACGGCAGGCTCGATCGCGGGCTCAGGTATCTACTATGTCGGTGCCGGCAACACGCTCACGGTCGGCGGCAACAATCTCTCGACCAATGTCAGCGGCGTGATCGCCGATTTCGATCCCTGCGGCTGCGGCCCGACCGGGCCCGGCAATCTGGAAAAGACCGGCAGCGGCACGCTGACCCTGTCGGGGCTCAACACCTATACCGGCACCACCGTTATCAATGGCGGCATCCTGCAAGTCGACGGCTCGATCGTATCGTCGAGCTCGGTGACGGTGAATTCGGGCGGCGCGCTTTCCGGTATCGGCACCGTCGGCAACACGACGATCGCAAGCGGTGGCATCCTGCTGCCCGGCAACGCGGCGCCGGGCAGCTTCCTGAATGTGGCCGGCAATCTCGTGTTCCAGTCCGGTGCGCTCTATCTCGTCGGGCTCAATGCGAGCACCTCGACCTTTGCCACGGTGGCTGGTGCCGCGACGCTCGCCGGTTCGGTCGGCGTCAGTGTCGCTGCCGGCAGCACGGTGATGAAGCAATACACCATCCTGTCAGCGGACGGCGGCCGCAACGGCGTGTTCGCCGGCGTCGATTCAACCGGGCTGCCGTCGGGGCTCGTCGCGACGCTCGGCTACGACGCCAGGAACACGTACCTCAACTTCGCGCTCGACTATGCCGCGAAGTCGAAGCTCAATATCAACCAGGGCAACGTCGCCACCACGCTGCAGAACTTCTTCAATGCCAATGGCGGCATCGGCGCGGCGTTCGCGGGACTGTCGCCGAATGGCCTGACGCAGGCCTCGGGCGAGGGCGCGACCGGATCGCAGCAGGCGACGTTCAACGCGATGAACCAGTTCCTCGGTCTGTTGACCGATCCGTTCGTCGCCGGACGCGATGGCGGTTTTAGTAGTGGCGCGGGCGCCACGCCGTTTGCCGAGGAGCGCGCGTCGCTGGCGTATGCGGCGCGCACGACCGAGCCGCGCGATGCGCTGGCCGCGATCTACGCCAAGGTGCCACCGCTGCAGCCCGATTTCGCGCAACGCTGGAGCATCTGGGCCGCAGGTTATGGCGGCTCGCAGACCACCAGTGGCAATGCGGTGCTGGGCTCGAACAACAGCAGCAGTAGTATCTATGGCACTGCGGTGGGCGCCGACTACCGCTTCTCGCCGAACACCATTGCGGGCTTTGCGCTCGCCGGCGGCGCCACCAGCTTCGGCGTCAACGGTCTCGGTTGGGGCCGCTCGGACCTGTTCCAGGCCGGCGCGTTCGTCCGCCACACCATCGGTGCGGCGTATTTGAGCGCAGCGCTCGCCTATGGCTGGCAGGACATCAGCACCGACCGCATTGTCACCGCCGCAGGCGTCGATCATCTGCGTGCAAACTTCAATGCCAATGCGTGGTCGGGCCGGCTCGAAGGCGGTTATCGCACTGCTACGCCGTGGATCGGGTTGACGCCCTACGCCGCAGCGCAGTTCACCAGCTTCGAGCTGCCGAGCTATGCGGAAAGCGTGGTTTCCGGCGGCGGCGCCTTCGCGCTCAATTATGCGGCGAAGAGCGTCACCGACGTCAGGAGCGAGCTCGGCCTGCGTAGCGATAAGTCCTTTGCGGTCGACGGCGGCATCGTGACCCTGCGCGGCCGCGTCGCCTGGGCGCATGACTTCAACCCGAACCGCAGCGCAGCCGCCGTGTTCCAGACGCTGCCGGGCGCGGCCTTCGTGGTCAATGGCGCGGCGCAGGCCAGCGAGTCCGCGCTGACCACGGCCTCGGCGGAGATTAAGTGGCGGAACGGCTGGTCGGCGGCTGCGACCTTCGAGGGTGAATTCTCCAACGTCACCCAGTCCTACGCCGGCAAGGGCGTCATGCGCTATACGTGGTGACCCTCCGTGCTATAGCCTTCCGCAGCGAAAGCCTGTCCCGGACTTGATCCGCGACAGTGTATTTCGCGGGACGAAATACGCATCAAAATGAGTGGGAAGAAACCCACGCGGGAGGAAGCATGCGCGCAGCGATCTTCAGAAACGGCGAGATTGTCGTCGACCAGATGCCGGAACCGAAGCCCGGCGCCGGCCAGGTGCTGGCCAAGTCGCTCGCCTGCGGCATCTGCGGTTCCGATCTGCATGCGCGCAAGCATGCTCACCGCATGGTGGAGCTGAGCAAGTTCCTGCCTGGCCGCACGCCGATGGATCTGTCGCGCGACGTCGTGTTCGGCCACGAGTTCTGCTGCGAGATCCTCGATTATGGCCCGGGCACCACGCGCAAGCTGAAGCCCGGCACGCGCGTCTGCTCGCTGCCGGCGCTGCTGACGCCGGAAGGCCCGAAGGGCATCGGCTATTCCAACGACTATCTCGGCGCGTATGCCGAGCAGATGCTGCTCAGCGAGCCGCTGCTGCTCGAAGTGCCGAACGGGCTCGCCGCCGAGCACGCCGCGCTCACCGAGCCGCTTGCGGTCGGCGTCCATGCGGTGGCGATGGCCAACATCAGGGGAGGCGAGGTGCCGCTGGTGATCGGTTGCGGACCGGTCGGCCTTGCGGTGATTGCGGCGCTGAAGATCAAGGGGCTCGGCCCGATCGTTGCCGCCGACTACTCGCCGGCGCGGCGGCTGCTCGCCGAGAAGATGGGCGCCGATGTCGTGGTCGATCCCGCCAAGACGCAGCCTTATGCGAGCTGGGCCGAGCACGCCCAGATGACCGAGGCAGAGAAGGCGGCGCGGCCGCCGATGCAAGCGCTGCTGCCGCCGCTGAAGCCCGCGCTGATCTTCGAATGCGTCGGCGTGCCCGGCGTGTTGCAGCAGGTGTTCGAGGGCGCCCCGCGCAGCGCCCGTGTCGTCGTGGTCGGGGTCTGCATGGAGACCGACAAGTCGGAACCGATGCTCGGCATCATCAAGGAGCTCAACGTCCAGTACGTGCTCGGCTACACGCCGGAGGAGTTCGCCTATTCGCTGCGTCTGATCGCGGAAGGCCAGGTCGATGCGGCATCGCTGGTCACCGGCCGCGTCGGCATCGACGGTGTCGCGCAGGCCTTTGCCGATCTCGCCAATCCCGAGGCGCACACCAAGATCCTGGTCGAGCCGTGGCGTTGAGTTGATGCCGGTTTTGTAAGGTGGGTGAGCGAAGCGTAACCCACCATTCTTCACGATTGAGTGGTGGGTTACGCCTTCGGCTAACCCACCCTACGCACCGTCGCTCGGCCTCGCAGTTTGCATTTCGTGACGCCGAACCTATAGTTCGCCGTCTCTTATCGCACTGACAGCACGCACCTCATGCGCGTTTCAATCATCACGGGAGGCGGCTCCGGCATCGGCGCCGCGGTTGCGCGCCGGCTCGCCGGCCCCGATCAGGGGCTGATGCTGCATGGCCAGGGTGCCGAGGTCAGCGGGCTCGCGCGGCTGAATTCGGTTGCGGAGGAATGCCGCAGCAAGGGCGCCAAGGTCGCGGTCTCTACCGGCGATCTCGCCGTGGCCGGCGCGGGTACGTCGCTGGTCGCGGCTGCGCGCGCCGCTTTCGGGCCGATCGACAGCATCGTGCACGCCGCGGGCTTTGCCGACCGGCGCGATTTCGCCAGCCTGCCGCGCGACGCGCTGGAGCGTGCCTTTGCCGTGATGGCGGCGGCATTCCATGAGATCGCGGCGGCTGCGCTTTCCGACCTCACGCGCAGCGCGCAGGGCCGCGTCGTCGCGGTCTCCAGTTTCGGGCCGCATCGTTTCGTGCCCGGCGCGACCTATCCGGGATCGGCCGCCGCCAAGGCCGCGCTCGAAGTGCTGATGAAGTCGCTCGCAATCGAGCTCGCAGCATCGGGCGCCACATCAAACGCCGTGATGCCCGGCTATACGCGCAAGGATCCCGGCCTGTTCGGCGCGCTGGACACCGCGACCTGGGAGCGAGTGGCGAAGGCCAATCCGATGCAGCGGCTGGCCGAGCCTGATGAGGTCGCCGCGGTCGTGGCTTTCCTGCTGTCGCCGGAAGCGGGCCACATCACCGGCGCCACGCTGCCGGTCGATGGCGGCCTGACCTTGATGTGACGGCATGAGCGAGGGCGCGTCCGCACAGCAGGCTGACGTCGTCGTGCTTGGCGCAGGCATGGTCGGCGTCTCGGCCGGCCTTGCCGCACGGCAGCACGGTCTCTCCGTCGTCATCGTCGACCGCCGCGAGCCCGGCAGCGAGACCTCCTACGGCAATGCCGGCATCATCTCGTCGGGCTCGATCCTGCCGCTCAACACGCCACAGCTTTTAAAGAACCTGCCGAAATACCTCACCAACACGCATCCGGCGCTGCGCTGGAATCTCCCGTGGGCGGTCGCCAACGCCGGCTGGGTGACCCGCTTCCTCGCCGCGGCGACACCGTCGCAGACCAAGCCGCGCGCCGCGGCGCTGCACGGCCTGATCGGGACGTCGCTGACGCTGCATCGGGACT
>NZ_JACMYP010000299.1 GCF_020889705.1 Bradyrhizobium altum
CGATCGCGACCGCGGGTGCCGTGGCGACCGCGCCCTTGAGAAAGACACGCCGGTCATACTTGCTGCGTCGATCGATTTCTCTCATGGTTTCCTCCGTCAATTTTTGTTTGTCTAATTGCCTTGTTCAATCACGCTCTTTTTTTTATTTGAGCATGATCTTCTCGGAGAACCGGTCTCCACTTTTCCGGATCATGCACTAGCCGAAGCGCCCGCCGCGCTGGATCACCTCGATCTTGTAGCCGTCGGGATCTGAGACGAAGAAGAAGCGCGCCAGCGTCTTGCCGTCATGCTTGAAGTCGCGCAGCGGCCCGGGCGACAGTCTCTCCTTTTCGAAACGCGCATGCTCGGCATCGACGTCATCGACGACGACGGCGAGATGGCCGTAGCCGTCGCCGAGCGTGTAGGGCTCCTTGCGGTCGAAATTGACCGTGAGCTCGACCTCGAAGGGCGAGGACGGATGGCGCAGGTAGATCAGCGCGAAATCGCCGAATCTCAGATTGTCCGCGATCTCGAGCCCGAACGCGCGCTTGTAGAAGTCGAGCGCCTTGGTCTCGTCGAACACGCGGATCATCGAATGCACGGGTTTCGCCATTCAGTTCAGCTCCTTCAGGTAGGCGATGATCATGGCGCGGGTTTCCGGCCTGGCCTGTCGGTAGGCCATCACGGTGCCGGGGATCACCTCTTGTGGATTGGTCAGCCAGGCATCGAGCCTGGCGTCGTCCCAGACGAAGTCCGCTCCTGCGAAGCCCGCGGAATATTTGAAGCCGTCGGCCTTGCCGGCATGGCGGCCGACGATCTTGTAGAGCGATGGTCCTTGCCGGACGAGGTCCGAGGTGTTGGTGGTGTGGCAGGTTGCACATTGCTGCTTGAACAGCGTCGCCCCGTCGGGCGGCTTGGCGGCAGGCAACGGCATTTGCGCAGCCGTCATTTGCACTGCAAACATCGCGCTGCAAAATCCCAGCGCCAACGTCCACCTCGCGCGCAGCCTTGTCATATACATCACCGCCTCTGTGCGGTGACTGTAGGAGGCTGAAATCGGCCGTTGGTAGTAGCGGGCTGTTTCACGGCAGAACAAAGCTGGGCGGCGATCTGGCGCGGAACCGATCGTTGCCGCATATGCGGACGACAAATCCGCAAAATGACCGCGAAATCCCTGCACGATCACCACACGATGCCGCTTGCATTGCGCGTGCGCCGTTTGCGGAAAATTCAATCTCGCACGATGGGGTTCAGGGTCGGCGTTGCAAACGGCGCACACCTGCGCCGCTCCGTCCATCGTCAATCAAAGTCCTGGAGAAATGGATGACGTTTGCAAAGACCAGCGTGCTCGCCCTTGCCATCACGGCCGCGATGGCCGGCCCCGTCCTGGCGCAGGGCGCGACTACGCCGGATACCCAGCTTCGCGGCGGTGCACAGGGCCGAGGTACCATGCAGCAGGGCGGCGGCATGTCCGGCAGCGGCGATGAGGAAATGGCGGCGCAACCGACTTCGCCGACGCAAAAGAGCGGCACCAGCGCCAAGTCGGGCAACAAGGGAACGGTCGGCAGTGGCCATGCCACACCGAAGTCTGGCGGTTCCGAGATGGCGCCTGCAACCAAGAAGTACTGATCCGCGATGATCGGATCCCGGATGCAGCGCCGTGCCTGCGCTGCGTCCGGTGCTCCCTGGAGCCTTTTCCGTTCCGGTTGAATCGGAACGGGGCTCTAGATTCTAGTTTTGACGGGCTTTCTTCACGCGAACCGGGTATCCACTTCGCTCGAAAACGCTCTAATCGTCGAAACGTTGACTGCCGCGGCCCGCCTTGATATCGCTGCGGCGTTTCTTGCCTTCGAGCCGACGCTTCTTTGAGCCGAGCGTCGGCCTGGTCGGCCGCCGCGGTGTCGGCCGCACCATCGCTTCTTTCAGCATCTCGAAGAGCCGCTCGATCGCGTCCGCGCGATTGCGCTCTTGGGTGCGGAAGCGGAACGCCTGGATCACGATCACACCGTCCTTGGTCATGCGGCTGCCGGCGAGCCGCGCCAGCCGCTGTGCGGCGTCCGGCGGCAGCGCAATCTTGCGCGTGTCGAAGCGAAGCTGGGCTGCGGTCGA
Organism: Bradyrhizobium altum; assembly: GCF_020889705.1. GTDB lineage: Bacteria > Pseudomonadota > Alphaproteobacteria > Rhizobiales > Xanthobacteraceae > Bradyrhizobium > Bradyrhizobium altum. The sequence continues at coordinate 2,089 of NZ_JACMYP010000299.1, forward strand.
GACCTTGTTGACATTCTGCCCGCCCGGACCGGAGGCACGGACAAAGACGATCTCAATGTCGTTCTCGTCGATCGTAAGGTCGCGGGACAGCCGCAGCATGACATCACCCGTGGAGGGAAGAATCGGCGGCCGCAGGATAGCGGGTTTGCGCTGGGCGTGCTTGGGCGGTGTTGATGCAGCGTTCGTTACGTCAGCGGTCGGAGTGCGGGGCCACCCCTCTCCGCACCCTCCCCCGCAAGCGCCCCTTGCGGGGGCGGGTTGGGGGAGAGGGGTGGCCTCATCGGCGGTGTGTATGAAGAAGCCGAGACGCGTCAGTTCGCCTTCGGCGGCGCCGATGCCGGCTGCGCTGCGGCTTGCGGGGCGCGGCCGACGATCACGGTGAGCAGGCCGTTGCCCCACAGCCTCTTGGAGACCCGCTTGACGTCGTCGAGCGTCACCGCATCGACGATGGCGCTGCGCTTCTCGATGTAATCGATCGGCAGCTTGTCGAGCTGGTATTGCAGCATCGCCTGCGCAAGCTTGGAGGAGGTGTCGAGCGCCAGCATCTGCGAGCCCTTCAGATAGGACTTCGCCTCGTCGAGTTCCTGCTGCGTCGGACCTTGCTCGGCGATGCGGCGGATCTCCGCCTCGATCGCATCGACGGTCTCGCCGGCGCGGTCGGCACGGGTGCCGGTGTTGCCGATGAACAGCGCGGAGTGATCCATCCAGAGCAGCGCCTCATAGATCGAATAGGCCAGCCCGCGCTTCTCGCGCACTTCCTTGTAGAGCCGCGACGACAGCCCGCCGCCGCCGAGAATGTGGTTCACCACATAGGCGGCCATGAAGTCCGGGTCGTGCCTGTTGATGCCGGGACCGCCGAAGGTGACGACGGTCTGCGGCACGTCGAGCGGGACGAAGGCGCGCTGCGGCGGCTTGGTCGCCACGACGTCGGGAATCGCCGTCAACTCGGCCTTGGCCGGCAGACCGCCAAAGGTGTTGTCCAGGAGCTTGCCGAGCGTATCGGGATCGACGTCGCCGACGACGGCGATCCGCAGCGTATCCTTGGCGATGATGCGGCGGACATAGTCCTTCAGATCGGCGATCTCGATGGTCGGCACGCTCTCGAGCGTGCCGGTCGCCATCCTGGCATAGGGATGATCGCCGAAGGCGAGCTCGAGGAACTTGCGCCCCGACAGCGACGACGGATTGGTCGATTCGCGGCGCAGGTTCGAGATCACCTGGGCGCGGATGCGTTCGACGTCCTTCGGCTCGAACCGCGCCGAGGTCAGCGCCATCCGCAACAGGTCGTAGGCTTCGTCCTTGTTGTCCTTGAGCATGCGCAGCGAGCCGCGGAACTGATCGCGGTTGGACTGGAAGCTGAGCTCGATGGCGCGGCGCTCGAGCCGCTCATGATAGGTCTTGGAATCGAGATCGCCGGAGCCCTCGTCGAGCAGGTCGGCGACCAGATTGCCGACGCCGGGCTTGCCGGGCGGATCCTGGCTGGCGCCGCCGCCGAAGGAATATTCCATCGCGATCAGCGGCACGGTGGCGTCCTGCACGAACCACGCCTCGATGCCGCCGGGCGACACCAGCCGCTGGATCTTGGCCGCGGCCTGCGAGGGCGCCGAGGTCAGCGTCAGCATCGCGGCGCAGGCGCCGCCGATCAGCGCCGCGCGGCGGGTGATGGAATAGATCACGAGCGCTTCTCCTCGCGTTTCGGCGCAGTATCCTTGATCAGATAGCCGGTCACCGACCGCTTCTTGTCGAGCCAGGTGGCGGCTGTCGCGCGCACCTGCTCGGCGGTGACGGCGCGAATGCGATCCGGCCAGCTCCTGATGTCGTCGATGCTGAGCCCGGTGGTCAGCGCGCCGCCATACCAGCGCGCCAGCGTCGCCTGGTTGTCCTGGGCGTAGATCGCCTCCGCGATCAGCTGGGTCTTGACCCGTTCGAGATCTTCGGCGCGCGCGGGGTTCTGCGCGAGATCGGCGATCACCTTGTCGATCGCGTCCTCGATCTGCGCGAACTCGACGCCGGCCTTGGGCGTTACCGCGATCGAGAATTGCGACGGATCGAGCGCGGTGCCCTGGTAGCCGGCGCCGGCCGAGATGGCGAGGCCCTTGTCGATCACCAGCGAGCGATAGAGGTAGGAGTTGGCGCCGCCACCCATCAATTGCGCGAGCACATCGAGCGTCTGGCTCTCGCCCGCCGCCGCCGTGGTCGCCGACGGCACCAGATAGTAGCGGCGCAGGTTCGGCTGTTCGACGCGGGGATCCGACAGCGTCACGGTGCGCGGCGCAGCCGGTGTCGGCTCCTGCGGCCGGACACGCTTCTCGGGGATCGCACGCTGCGCCGGGATCGGGCCGAAATTCTTCTCGACCAGCGGGCGGATGTCCTTGACGTCGACGTCGCCGGCGATGACCAGGATCGCGTTGTTCGGTGCGTAGAAGCGGCGGTAGAAGGCGAGCGCATCCTCGCGGTCGAGCTTCTCGATCTCCTGGTGCCAGCCGATCACCGGCCGGCCGTAGGGATGGTTGAGATAGAGCGCGGCCATGATCTGCTCGGTGAGCCGGGCATCCGGGTTGTTGGCAACCCGCATGTTGAACTCCTCGAGCACGACGTCGCGCTCGGGCAGCACATTCTCATCCTTCAGGATCAGGCCGGTCATGCGATCGGCCTCGAATTCCATCATGGTGGGCAGCTGCTCGCGCGGCACGCGCTGGAAGTAGCCGGTGTAGTCGTTGGAGGTGAAGGCGTTCTCGTTGCCGCCGACGCGGAGCACGGTCTGCGAGAACTCGCCGGCCGGGTGCTTGGCGGTGCCCTTGAACATCAGATGCTCGAGGAAATGCGCGAGGCCCGATTTGCCCGGTGTCTCGTCGGCGGAGCCGACCTTGTACCAGATCATCTGCGTCACGACCGGCGTGCGGTGATCGGGGATCACCACGACCTGCAGGCCGTTGTCGAGCGTGAAGCTCGCAGGGCGTTCCGAGGTGACGGTGGTCTGGGCGCGGAGGCTGGCGCCCGATAGCGGGATGGTTGAAACAAAGGCAGCAGCGAACAGGGCAATCGATCGGCGTGAGGGCATCATGGTCCTTATGGAAGCCTGAACAGATGGCCGGGCATGAAAGACGCCATCGTACACGGTGCAGTCCGTGCCAGTCGTCACGAAGCGGAGAGACGGACGTCCCTCCGCATTAAGCTTTGCTCATGTCAGCCTTCGCCCAAACAGGCCAAGCGTCACTGTATCGGTTTTCCGGTCATGACGTCGTACTGGCCCTCGTTCACCTTCGGCTTCAGCGGGCCTGTGCCATAGTCAAAGCCAGAGGACGGCGTCTGGTATCCCGGAGGGGGCTCGGTCAGGGATTCGCGCGTCGGCTCGCCCGGGAACGGCTTGGACTCGCTGCTGTTCCCCTTGAAGATGCCGAGCAGACCACCGTTGTAGCCGAGCTGGCTCGGCATCAGCGACGGATTGGTGTTGGTGCCCGGCTCGAGCGGCTCCCTGCGGCCCTCGGTGGCCGTCTGCTGCTTGCGGCCCGCCTCGATCTCGGCCGGCGTCAACGCCACCGCTGACTGCCACGGCTCCTTCTTGACTTCCTTCTTGCGCGCCGCGACCGCAGCCTTGCGCGCCGCGATATCGGGGTCCTTCGGCCAGTTCGGCGCGTTGACCTGGGCGGCTGTGGCAGGCGGCGGCAGGTCGAGCTTCGGCGGCACCACCAGCGGCGAGCGCTCGCGATAGTCGATGCCCTTGCTGGCGGCGCTCTTGGCGCCGAGCCCGGTCATCAGATTGTCGATGATCCGCTCTTCGAAGGTCAGGCCGTCATCGCCGTCATCGTCGTCGTCACCGGCACGCACCGGGCCGGCCGTCATCACCAGGCCGATCCCGGCCGCAACGAACGCCAGACGCAGGCCGCGGAGCAGTGGCAGCCGGGACGTCTCGATCAGGTAACCGCGGACTTTGGTGTTGCGCATCGCGCTATTCCCATCTCAAAATTCACCAAAGCGATCACTGGCTTAGCGCTCAGTTCCGCTAGGTGCAGGTCGGCCGCCGACCGGCTCGTATCGGCCGGGATCAGGGCGCTTTTACGGCGGGGGTCCCCATGACGGAATCATACAATAGGGCCGCCACGCCAGCAACGATCGCCACATCGGCGAGGTTGAATACGTACCAATTGAAGGTTTTTCCCCCGATCCCGATATGAAACAGGGCAAAATCGACCACGGCGCCATAGGCGAAGCGGTCGATCCCGTTCCCGATCGCACCGCCGATAATCAGGCCGAGCGACACCGTCGCGAGCCAGGTCCGCGACCGCGCCATCCAGATCGCGAGCGCGATCACCGCGGCGGCCTTGATCACCATCAGCAGAATCTGGGCCGCCGGGGTCTCGCTCTGAAACCAGCCAAAGCTGATGCCGGGATTCCAGGCCAGCACCAGGTCGAAGAACGGCGTCACCTCGACCGCGCCGCGGTGGGCAATGCCGAAGACGTAAAGCAGCCAGAGCTTGGAGGCCTGGTCGGCGATCAGGGTGATGACCGCCGCCAGCACACCGGCGCGAACCGGCGAGCTCAAGCCGTGACCCCCAGCGCCTTCCATTCGCGCAGCGCTTGGGCGTCGCGCGGCGAGACGTCGGGATACTCGGGATCCTCGCCGATCGTCGGCAGGATCTTCCACGAGCGCGCGCATTTGGTGCCGACCGCCTTTTCGACCACCACGGCGACGCCGGGCACGGCATCGAGGCGGAAGGCTGTGGCCGGCGCCTCGCCCTCGCGCACCTCGTAGTTCGACGTGATGCAGACCTCGGCGAGATCGATGTCGAACAGCGTCGCCAGCATCTCGCGGTCCGCGATGTAGATCACCGGCGAGGCCTCGAGCGACGAGCCGATCCGCTTGGCGGCGCGCTCGAGTTCGAGCGCACCGGTGACGACGCGGCGGACGTTGCGGATCGTCTCCCACTTCGCGGCGAGGGCGTCGTCGCGGAACTGCTCGAGACCTTCGGGGAACAGCGTGAGATGCACCGAGGGCTCGGCGTTCGGCCGGTACATCCGCCAGGCTTCGTCGGTGGTGAAGCTCAGGATCGGCGCCAGCCATTTCAGGATCGCGTCGCAGAGCAGGTCGATCGTGGTCAGCGCCGCCTTGCGCGCCACCGAGGACGGCGGGTCGCAATACAGCGTGTCCTTGCGGATGTCGAAGTAGAACGCCGACAGCTCGGAGTTCATGAAGGCCGCGAGGCTTGCGACCACGGTCTTGTAGTCGAACGCGGCATAGGCCTCGCGGATGGTCTCGGTGTGGAGGGCCAATTCGTGCAGCATCAGCCGCTCGAGCTCGGGCATCTCGGCGAAGGCGACCCTCTCGCTCGGCTTGAAATGATGCAGCGTGCCGAGCATCCAGCGGATCGAGTTGCGCAGCTTGCGATAGGTCTCGATGGTGTTCTTCAGGATCTCCGGACCGATGCGCTGGTCGTCGGCATAGTCGGTGGCGCAAACCCACAGGCGCAGGATATCCGCGCCGGAATCCTTGATCACCTTCTGCGGCTCGACCGTGTTGCCGAGCGACTTCGACATCTTGCGGCCGTTCTCGTCGAGCGTGAAGCCGTGGGTGAGCACGATGTCGTAGGGCGCGCGCCCGCGGGTGCCGGCGCTTTCCAGCAGCGATGAGTGGAACCAGCCGCGATGCTGGTCGCTTCCTTCGAGATACATCACGGTGTCATTGCCGCCATCGATCTTGCGGACGATGTTGCCGAGCTGCGGGAAGTTCTGGCGGTCTTCCAGCACGAAGGCATGCGTGGAGCCGGAATCGAACCAGACGTCGCAGATGTCGTCGACCTTCTTCCAGTTCTCCGATGCGCGGCTCCCGAGGAAGCGCTCGCGGGCGCCGTCCATGTACCAGGCGTCGGCGCCTTCCTCCATGAACGCCTCGGTGATGCGCTGGTTGACGACCTCGTCCTGCAGGATCTCGGCCGAGCCGTCGCTGTTCTCGCGCACGAACACGGCGATCGGCACGCCCCAGGCGCGCTGGCGCGAGATCACCCAGTCGGGGCGATTGGCGATCATGCCGTTGATGCGGTTCTCGCCGGCCGGCGGCACCCATTGCGTGACCGAGATCGCTTGCAGCGCGCGGGCGCGCAGCGTGTCGCCCTTCTTGGCATGGCCGTTTTCCGCGATGTCCGTAGCCCCGGGCTTGCCCGGGGCGTCCACGATGGGCTTGTCCATCGCGATGAACCATTGCGGCGTGTTGCGGAAGATCACCGGCTTCTTGGAGCGCCAGGAATGCGGGTACTGATGCTTGAGGCGGCCGCGCGCGAGCAGCTTGCCGGCCTCGATCAGCGCCTTGATCACCGCCTCGTTGGCATCGCCCTTTTCGCCCTTGTCGTTGAGCACGCGTTTGCCGGTGAAGCCCGGGGCCTGCGCGGTGTAGGCGCCGTTCTCGTCGACGGTGTAGGGGATCGCCGTCGGGATGCCGCGCGCGTCGAGCTCGCGGGTGTTGGCCGTCCAGACGTCGAAGTCCTCACGGCCGTGGCTCGGTGCGGTGTGCACGAAGCCGGTACCGGTGTCGTCGGTGACATGTTCGCCGGCGAGCAGCGGCACGGTGAATTCGTAGCCGCCACCGAAGCCGCGCAGCGGATGGGCACATTCCACGGCGTCCAGCGTGTCGCCGGGAATATCGCGGACCTTCTCATAGGACGTGACGCGCGCCTGCTTGAACACTTCCGCGGCGAGCGCATCGGCCAAGATCAGGAGATCGCCGGTCTTCGCCCAATTGTCGGCGGGCGCGTCCGTAACCTTGTAAAGGCCGTAGGCGATCTTCGGCGAGAACGAGATGGCGCGGTTGCCGGGCAGCGTCCACGGCGTGGTGGTCCAGATCACCACCGAGGCATTGGCCAGCGCGCCATGCGCCGGCGAGGTGACAGGGAATTTCACCCACACCATGTCGGAGGTGTAGTCCTCGTACTCGACCTCGGCTTCGGCCAGCGCGGTCTTCTCGACCACGCTCCACATCACCGGCTTCGAGCCGCGATATAGCGTGCCGTTGGCGGCAAACTTCATCAGCTCGCGGGCGATCTGCGCCTCGGCCGGATAGCTCATCGTCTCGTAGGGGTGGTCCCAGTCGCCGATGATGCCGAGCCGCTTGAACTCCTCGCGCTGCACGTTGATCCAGTGCGTCGCATAGGCGCGGCATTCCCTGCGGAACGCGACCATCGCGGCGGAGTCGCGGAAATCGGGCTTCTGCTTGCCCTTGGAGCGGTAGTTCTCCTCCTCGATCTTCCATTCGATCGGCAGGCCGTGGCAATCCCATCCCGGCACGTAGTTGGAGTCGAAGCCGAGCATCTGCTGGCTCTTGGTCACGACGTCCTTGAGAATCTTGTTCAGCGCGTGGCCGATATGGATGTTGCCGTTGGCGTAGGGCGGGCCGTCATGCAGCACGAATTTGGCGCGGCCCTCGGCTTCCCGGCGAAGCCTGTCGTAGAGGCCGATGTCGTTCCAGTATTTCAGGATTTCCGGCTCGCGCTGGGGCAGGCCGGCGCGCATCGGGAATTCCGTCTGCGGCAGGTAAAGGGTCTTGGAATAGTCCCTAACGTCAGTCTTTTGGGCGTCGGTCTTTTGCGGCTTGTCGGACATAAAAGCTCTGATTTGGCAGGTGCGGGCGCGGAAACGCGATCAATCGCGGGTGAAACGACGAAGTCCCGGTCTTGCGCCGAGCCTTCATGCTCAGGCGGAAGCCGGGCCGCTAATCCGTATGATGCGCCGCGAAAACATGGGTTTTCCATAGCAGCCAAGCGGGGAAATCGCAAAGCCCCCGCTGCCGGCAAATCCAGCCCCGCGGGGCCGTCCTAAACCTGGCGCGGCCGGGCCGGATTTCCCGCCACGGTCGCGCCGGGGGGCGACGTCCCGCGTCACCACGCTGCCGGCCCCGACCAGGGCGCCGTCGCCGATCGTGACGCCGGGCAGGATGAC
>NZ_JACMYP010000300.1 GCF_020889705.1 Bradyrhizobium altum
CGCCGGTGAGGCCGAAGCCCGCCGACTGCGCCACCTTGGCGGCATCGCCGCCGCCATCGTCCTCGACCCGCACCAGCAGCGCGTTCTCGGCTCCGGTGCGCCGCTCGATCCGCAGCACGATCTCGCGCGCGGCGCTGTGGCGCAGCGCATTGGTCAGGCACTCCTGCGCGATGCGATAGGCAGTCGCGGCGACCGTGCCGCTGATGTCGGCCAGATCGCCCTGCAAATCGAGCTGGATCATCGGCTGCGTCGTGCGCGATCGCCAGCTGTCGACGAGATCGACCAGGCTTGCCTCCAGCCCGAGCTCTTCGGCCGGCGGATGGCGCAGGCGGTTCAGCGTATCGCGCAGGCAGGCGATGATGCGGCGCGTGGCCTGCGAGATCATCCGCGCGTCCTGCGTAATTTCGGTGCCGGCGGCGTATTTGTCGCCGGCGCTTGCCTCGATCGTGGTGGCGAAGGCGAGGATCGCGGTGAGATTCTGGCCGAACTCGTCGTGCAGCTCACGGGCCAGCGCGCGGCGTTCGTCGCTGCGGATTTCGAGCAGCCGCCGCGTCAGCAGCGTGCGCTCCTCCTCGGCCTGCGCGAGGCGGTCGCCGAGATCGCCGACGGCGCGTCCGATCATCGCGAGATCCATCGAGCGGACGCGCGGCAGCGGCGTGCGGTACTCGCCGTCGGCCATGCGCCGCAGTGCTGACACGATCGAGTGGGCGGGCGCCAGCGTGTGTGCGATCGCGAGCGAGGCGAGCAGCGCGATGGCGAGCGCCATCAGCAGCGCGACATGGATGTTGTCCAGGATGTGCTGCCAGGCGAGCGCGATCGCGGCGTCCGGATCGGAGATGGCGCGGACGGTTCCGGCGGTCGCGGCCCGAGCGCTGATCGGCCGCTCGACGGTCGCGTGATCGCCGAGCACGGCCTGCACGGTCGCCGCGAACCAGCGCGGCGGTGCCCTACCGATGCCCTTGCTCTGGCCGCAGAGTGGCTTCTCGAAGGCGCCGGCCGGTTCGGACTGCACGCAGATCCCCGGCGCGATCAGTCCCATGGTTTCGATGGTGCGCCAGTCCGGCGCCGGCAGCAGTTGCTCGCGCATCCGGTTGCTGCGCAGCAGCAATTCGCGCCAGTACAATGCTTCAAGTGCCTGCGAGACCCGCTCGGCGGACGCCGACGTGGCGCGATCGACGCTGCGATAGGCATCGATCGTGGCCCAGAAGGTGGCCGCGGCCAGGCACAGCGCGACGATGACGAGCAGGCGGGCGACCAGTTGAAGCACGAGGCGCATGCGATCACTCCACAGCCGGAGCATGATCCAGAATGAGGGACGAAGCGTAACAGCAACCCCGTTCCCGGCAAGTGCAAGCATGCCCAGCCATGCAGGTCGGGAAATTTGCCCGACGAAACTTGGGCAGATGTCTTTGGACGACACACGCCGGCTCTGCTCTAACTGCAGGCGAGGCCGCCGCGGAGCCTCATGGAACAATCGTCACAGGGAGCTCACGCAGCATGAATGGCAAGGTCGGCGCCGCCGCCGCATCGGCCGGCACGGATGCGGCGGAGCGCAGCGTCCTGTTGCTCTGGATGATCTTCACCGGGCTTTCGGTGTTCGCCGCCTTCCTGCTGTGGCGCTACGGGCTGATCCGTCTCATGGTCAGTTCCGACCGCACCTACATTTCCAGCGTCATCGCCGTGCTCTACATCGTCACCTGCATCCATTGCTTCTGGCGGACGCGGGCGATTGCGCGGGAAGGGGAGGTCGCGCGCGGCTGCCGCGCCATCCTCGCCGCGCCCGACGGCGCCAAGGCGCTTGTATCAGGGGCGCTGGCATCGGATGCACGCCGCCTGCCTGGTGGCCTCGTCACCGATCACATCAGGAGCCTGGTGCAGAAGGCCGATGCGCAAGCCAAGGGCCGCATCGACCAGACCCTGCTGCTGCGGACGCTGGCCGATCGCCTGCGCGGGTCGAACGGCTTTGGCGCCTTCGTCTCCGACACGCTGATGAAGCTCGGCCTGCTCGGCACCATCATCGGCTTCATCATCATGCTGGCGCCGATCGCCTCGCTCGATGCCGCCGACAAGGTCGCGATGAAATCGTCGATGGGCCTGATGAGCGACGGCATGGCGGTCGCGATGTACACGACGCTGGCCGGGCTGATCGGATCGATCCTGGTCCGGATCCAGTACTACATGCTGGATTCCGCGACCCAGCGGGTGTTCTCCGATGCCGTCGTGCTGACCGAGACGCACGTCACCCCGGCGCTGGAACGCCGCCTTGGTACGCCCCTTGGAACGCCGCCATGATGGACGAGTTCGGGCTCTATCCGCGCGAGGAAAGCTTCGATCCCCTTGGTGTCATGCTGTTCAAGGCGCTGCAGGTGATCGCCTTCCTGTTCTTCCTCGCGCTGCTTTCGGTGTCGCCGGACTCCAAGGAAGGCAAGATCGACTCCAAGGCGGAGTTCATCATCACGATGGACTGGCCGGACAACCATCCTGACGATCTCGACCTGTTCGTGCAGGACCCGGCCGGCAACATCGCCTGGTACCGGCATCGCGAGGCCGGCTTCCTGACGCTCGATCGCGACGATCGCGGCGGCGCCAACGACTTCATCGTGGTCAACGGCAAGAAGATCGCCTCCCCGATCCGCGAGGAAATCGTCACCTTGCGCGGCATCGTCGCCGGCGAATACACCGTCAACGTCTCGCATTTCCAGGCGACGACCGGCGAGCCGGTGCAGGCGAATGTGAAGGTGCAGAAGCTCAATCCGACGGCGCAGGTCATCTTCGACGACAAGCTGACCGTCACTCACACCGGCGACGAGAAGACCGCGGTCAGGTTTCGCATCGACGCCGAGGGCAACGTGATCAACGTCGACCAGCGGCCGAAATCGCTGCTGGAGACGTTTCGCAACGTCCACGCCAACGGCGCCGATCTCGACCCGAAGACCGGGGTGAGGATGCGCCGTGATTAGTCTGCAGTCGGTCATTCTCACGCTTGCGGTCGCCTACGCGGCGGTCGGCGCGCTGCTGCTGATCGTGCTGGTCTATGCGCGGCTGCACTGGTCGCTGAAGGCTGCCGTGATCGTCGTGACCAGCGCGTTCTATTTCGTCAGCTTCGGCGGCATGCGCGGCCTGCTCGGCTGGGCCTCCGCGGAGAAGCTGCCGGCGAATTTCAAGCTGCTGTCGACGCGGATCGTGGAGCCGCATTCCCTGGAGGGCGATCCGGGCTCGATCTATCTCTGGGTTGAGGCGCTCGATGAAGACAACCGGCCGAGCGCCGTGCCGCGCGCCTTCCGGATTCCCTACAGCGACGCGTTGGCCGAGCAGACCCACACCGCCGACAACGAGATCAAGGCCGGGCATCCGCAGGGCGGGCGGGCGGCGGATTTCGGCGGCGGCGACGGGACCATCATGGATTTCGTCAGGGAGTACATCACGCCGAAGACGATTCTGGAGACCACCGGTGGCGACTCCACGACCGGGACCTTCGTGCCGCCGCCGGCCGGCGCGCAAGGATCGGTCTTCACGCCGCTGCCACCACCCCGAATGCCGCCCAAGGACGAGCAGCAATAGATGGATGCGCACCGACACGCGGATGGCATAAAAATAGGGATCGCCAATAATCGGTCAGCCGGGTGGACAGTAGTCATCCGGAATTCCTCAATTCCCTGAACCGTGTAGTCTTGGGGCTAACCGGGGCTAGATTTCATCCCCAAGCCATTTTCCCGGCAAAGGGGCCGCTGCGTGAAGCGGCCCCTTTCGATTCCGGAGCCCGGTTCCGATGCCTCAGAGCACTGTCAGGAATGCGATCGCGAGAACCATCAGCCACCCGACGATGACGAGCGAGACCACCGCGCCCGCGGTGATCTTGGCGATCTCCTTGAAGGTCATCGGCCGGTCCATGCAAACCTCTCCCGGGTAGCCCTGAGGGGGACATAGGCACGGACTGGCTAGTCGCCCCGGCCGCTCACGGAACGGTGTAGCGCGCCGCACGGCCGGGCCGCAGGGGGCCCGTCCCGACCGCATAGCTGTCATCTCGCAAAGTTTGTCTGACAGATATTGAAATCTGTCAGCGGGATGGTGTATATAACAAACAGCCCAAGGGAGGAGGGCGCCCAGTGGCTGTTCCGGCGTTTGGCCGGGGGAGCCGTACTTAATTGACTACCTCGAAGGACTACCTCCATGACGATAGAAATCTTTCAATTGACCGCCCAGATTCAACAGTGGCTCAATCTTCGCGTCGCCCGTCATCTGGCAGCCCAGGCTGCCAAGTTCAGCCGCGGGCAGGACAGCGATAACCAGACGGTAAACGCATGAACGAGGCGGTGGTTTTGACACCCGAGCGGATCCTCGAAGCAACCGAGGATGTATTGAGGCGCTTCGGGCTCGCCAAGGCCACCGTTGTCGACGTTGCCCGTGCGCTGGATGTCAGCCACGGCAGCGTATACCGCCATTTCCCCAGCAAAGCCTCGCTCCGCGATGCGGTCGCCAAACGCTGGCTCGACCGCGCCAACGAGCCGCTGTGCAAGCTCGCAGCGAGCGATGGCCCTGCGCCGGAACGGCTGGAGAAATGGCTGCGCACCGCCTTTACAATCAAGCAGAAGAAGGTCTGCGACGATCCCGAGATGTTCGCGACCTACCTCGCACTCGCGCAGGGCGCGCGTGAGGTGGTGGAAGCCTACAAGGACAAGCAGGTCGATCTGATCGCGAAAATCCTGTCCGACGGTGTCGCGCAGGGAGTGTTCGAGGTCGACAATGTGAAGGCGACCGCACGAGCCGTGTTCGACGCAACCGTCCGCTACCACCACCCGGCGCATGCCGAGGAGTGGGCCAAGCCGGAATGTCCGGCGCGGATCGATGCCCTGATGGCCCTGCTGCTGCGGGGCGTGCGGGCGTGCAAGCCCTAGCCGACCTTTCTTCCAACATCCTCTGACCACCTGATGCCTTTGGCCCGATTGCGAGCCCGGGGCCGCGTGTGCTTGATATCGGGCAGGGATCAGCAGCGCGGACCTCGATGCGGCTTGCACTCTTTGCCGATATTCATGCCAACCGGCAGGCCTTCGCGGCCTGTCTCGATGCTGCGCGTGCGCGCGGCGCCGAGCGGCTGATCTGCCTCGGCGACATCGTCGGCTATGGCGCCGATCCCGAATGGGCCGTCGATACTGTGAAGGACCTCGTCGCGAAGGGCGCAATCGCGGTGCGCGGCAATCATGACAATGCGATCGGCGTGCCGAGCGACAGCATGAACGCCGACGCGCAGGCCGCGATCGACTGGACTCGCAGCCGGCTCAGCGGCGAGCAGAAGGAGTTCCTCGCCGAGCTTCCGATGTCGCGGGAAGAGGACAACCGCCTCTACGTGCACTCCGAGGCCTCCGATCCGGCGAAGTGGCGCTACGTCCGCGACACTGCCGATGCCGCGCGCAGCATGATGGCAACCGAATTGCAGATCACGTTCTGCGGTCACATCCATCGTCCCGGCCTCTACTCGATGTCCCCGACCGCGAAGATGACGAGCTTCGTTCCGACCGCGGGCGTCGCGGTGCAATTGTTGACGGGGCGGCGCTGGCTCGCCGTGCTCGGCTCGGTCGGCCAGCCGCGCGATGGCGATCCCGCGGCTTCGTTTGCGATGTTCGACACCGCAAGCCGCGAGATCACCTATTACCGCGTGCCCTACGACGTCGCGACCGCCGCCGCGCGGATCAAGGCCAATGGCCTGCCGCATTGGCTCGCCGATCGTCTTTCGATCGGCAGGTGAGCGACATGGCGGCGCTGACGATGCAGGCGGGCGCCGAGATCGATGGCTTCACCATCGGCGAGCGCGTGCACCGCGGCGGCATGGCGACGCTGTGGACCGTCACTCATCCGGGCATCACCGTGCCGCTGTTGATGAAGGTGCCGCTCACCTCGGAGGGCGAGGATCCGGCTGCGATCGTCAGCTTCGAGATGGAGCAGATGATCCTGCCGCGGCTGTCGGGGCCGCACGTGCCGGCCTGTTTCGGCACCGGCGATTTCGAACGCCAGGCATATGTGGTGATGGAGCGCATCCCCGGCCAGACGCTCTACAAGCGGCTCGACGCCCTGCCGCTGCCGTATGAGGAGGTGAGGGTGATCGGCGGCAAGGTCGCGACCGCGCTTGCCAGCCTGCACCGGCAGAACGTCATCCATCACGACATCAAGCCGAGCAGCATCATGTTCCGCGAGCGCGGCGAGGCGGTGCTGATCGATTTCGGCCTCTCGCATCACCAGCATCTGCCCGATTTGTTGCAGGAGGAGTTTCGGCTGCCTTACGGCACCGCGCCCTATATGGCGCCGGAGCGCCTGCTCGGCGTGCGCGACGATCCGCGCAGCGACCTGTTTTCGCTCGGCGTGCTGCTCTATTTCTTCACCACCGGCGTCCGCCCGTTCGGCGAGACCGAGACCCTGCGCGGCATGCGCCGGCGGCTGTGGCGTGATCCCATTCCGCCGCGCAAGCTCATGCCCGATTATCCGCCGTGGCTGCAGGAGATCGTGCTGCGCTGCCTGGAGATCGATCCGGCCGCGCGCTATCCGACCGCGGCGCAGCTCGCCTTCGATCTCGGCCACCCCGAGCAGGTCAAGCTGACGGCGCGGGCGCAGCGGCAGAACCGCGATCCGTTCGGCACAGTCTGGCGACGCCGCTTCAATCTTGGCGCGGCGCCGCCGCAGCCGAAGTCCGATGTCGCAGCGCAGCTCGCCTCGAGCCCGATCGTTGCCGTTGCGCTCGATCTCGGCGAGGGGACCGAGACGCTGAACGAGACTATCCGCGTCACCGCCGAGCAGGTGCTGTCGACGTCGCCGTCGGCGCGGCTCGCCTGCGTCAACGTGCTGAAGCTCAATCGCCTGGCGATCGACCGCACCCATGACGAGCAGGGCCAGAACAAGCATATCGACCGCCTGGTGGCGCTCCAGCATTGGGCGCGGCCGTTCAGGCTCGAGGAGGGGCGGCTGACCGTGCATGTGCTGGAGGCGATCGATCCCGCCGCCGCCATCCTGGAATTCGCCGCGGTCAACCTGGTCGACCACATCATCATCGGCGCGCGGCAGAGCTCGATGCGGCGTACGCTGCTCGGCAGCGTGTCCGCCAAGGTCGCAGGGGAAGCGCCGTGCACGGTGACCGTGGTGCGGCCGTCGCGGCTGACGCCGGCGACGGACGCTGACGACAACGACGGCGCGGCGGAGGCCGCCGCCACGCCGCCCGCATTATTCTAGAACTTCGGTTCTGATCGGATCAGAACCGAAGTTCTAGATTTCTTGTTTGGACGCGTTTTCTTCACGCGAACCGGTACCCACTTCGCTCGAAAACGCTCTGTCAGATCGCTTCGCCGCGCGCCTCGGCGGCCGCATGGCGGATCGCGGCGATGTTGGTCTTGTAGGCCTCGACGGTGCCGCCCTTGAAGACGGCGGATCCGGCGACGAAGGCATTAGCGCCGGCCGCGGCGAGCTGGCCCGCGACATCGGGCGCGACACCGCCATCGACCTCGATGTCGATCGGGCGGCCCGCTGTCATCGCCCTGACGTCAGAGATCTTGCCGATCGCCGAGCGGATGAAGGCCTGGCCTCCGAAGCCGGGATTGACCGACATCACGAGCACCAGGTCGATCAGGTCGAGCACATATTCGATCGCGCTCACAGGCGTTGCCGGATTGAGCGAGACGCCGGCCTTCTTGCCGAGCGCGCGGATCGCCTGCAGCGAGCGATGCAAATGCGGGCCGGCTTCGGCATGTACCGTGATGTGGTCGCAGCCCGCCTTGGCGAACGCCTCGAGATAGGGGTCGCAGGGCGAGATCATCAGATGGGCGTCGAAGATCTTCTTGGTGTGCGGCCGCATCGCCTTGATGACATCGGGGCCATAGGAGATGTTGGGAACAAAGTGTCCGTCCATCACGTCGAGATGGATCCAGTCGGCGCCGGCCTGGTCGACGGCGCGGACCTCCTCGCCGAGCTTTGAGAAATCCGACGCCAGGATCGACGGGGCGATAACGAGGGGACGCGGGGTGAATGACTGAGTCATAGCGCAGTTCCGAAAGGCTTCAGGGGGCGACGGGTGATCCCGCCTAACACGCGGACGCGTGGCGGGCAATGCGAGCGGACCGCGCCTCGGAGCCGGAAAATTCTGCCGCCGGCGGCAGCTCTTGCCGGGTGCGCGGAACCTGCATCGATGCGCCAAGGCCTGGTTTTATTGGGTTTTTGCCATGGCACGCCGCTTGCTGCGCCTTTGCCAAGCGCTTGAGCCGCCAGGCGCGGCCTTGTTGGAGTATTGCCATGTTATTTGCCATTGGCGCTGCGTCATCCGCCATCGATCTTTTGAGCTCGCTGATGTCGTCGAAGTCGACGACACAGACCGGCAGCTCCACGCAGGGAAATCAGTCGACCGGGCTGTTCTCGGCCTCGACCGATACCTCGACATCGACCAGCAGCAGCACGGGCACAGGCTCCAGCAGCAGCTCCACGCAGATTTCGCCGCTGACCATGAGCGCGCTGCTCGACGCGCAGAGCCAGTCGCAGACCACGGCCGCGACGAGTGCGACCCCGACCAGCCGGTCGGATGCGCTGAAGGACCTGTTCTCGCAGATCGACGCCGACGGCAACGGCCGGATCACCAAGACCGAATTCGAGAATGCGCTCGGCGCCGGCGGCACCAACATCGCGCAGGCCGACGATGTGTTCTCCAAGCTCGATGCCAATGGCGACGGCAGCGTCAGCCTCGACGAGATGTCGCAGGCCCTGCAGGGCCACAAGGGCGGCGGCCATCACCATCACCACGCGGCCGGCGGCTCGACCGACGGATCCGGCGCCAGCAGCAGCTCGGGCGGATCGAGCTCCGATCCGCTGATGCAGGCGCTGAACGGCGCGACCTCGACGTCGGTGACCAACAGCGACGGCTCGACCACGACGACGATGACCTATGCCGACGGCTCCAAGGTGTCGATGACGTCGCCGGCGGCGGCTTCCACCACCAGCAGCGCGAGCTCGTCCTCCGCCGGCAGCAACGCGACCTCGTCCTACAATTTCATCGAGCAGCTGATCCAGCGCCAGTCGCAGGCGATCTCGGCCCAGGCCTCGTCGTCGCTGTCGGTCAGCGCCTAACCGAACCGGTCGTGCCAACTCGGCAGCGCGCCGGGGAAGGGCAGGGCGGTGGCTGAATGGACGCCGCGTGCGATGGCGCGCGCCACCGTGTTGGCGGCGATCGCGCCGAGCTTGGTCAGGCCGAACAGCGGATCGACCGGCTTGGCGCCGGTGGCCGCGGCAAACACCACGTCGCCATCGAGCGGGGCGTGCACCGGATAGATCGCGCGCGCCATGCCGGTCTGCGCGATCATCGCAAGGCGCTTCGCCTGCGGCTTGGTCAGCTGCGCATCGGTCACGACGACGACGAGCGTGGTGTTCTCGGCGGCGGTGGCGTCCGCGCCGCCCTTCAGCCGCAGCTTCAGCATGTCCGGCGTGAACGTGGGCGGCAGGCCGCGTCCGCCGAATTCGCCGTCGACCTCGAACGGCGCCGCCCAGAACCACGGGCCGCTGCCGACCGTGACGCTGCCGACCGCGTTGACCACCGCGAGCGCGGCTACCTTGATGCCGTCGTCGGTCACAGCAGACGCCGAGCCGAGGCCGCCCTTCAAATTGGCGGTAGTCGCGCCCATGCCGGCGCCGATGCTGCCGAGCTCGAATTTGTCGGAGGCGGCATTCGCGGCCGCGTAGCCGAGATCGCGATAGGGCGGAAAGCGTCCCCACGCCTTGTTGCCGCCGTTGAGCAGATCGAAGCAGATCGCGCCCGGCACGATCGGGATCACCGCATCGCGGATGCGAAAGCCGCGGCCGCGTTCGGCGAGCCAGGCCTGCACGCCGCCGGCCGCGTCAAGCCCGAGCGCGGAGCCGCCGGACAGCGTGATGGCGTC
>NZ_JACMYP010000301.1 GCF_020889705.1 Bradyrhizobium altum
GCGAGGAGGCTTCCTGCTTGGGGAGCGCCCTATTGAAAGCACGTAGCGGTGGCGACGCGCAGTTCTGCCTGCTGCGCTGATCGCGACGACACGTCCATGAGCAGCCCGGTCGGATTTGTCCGGATGTAGCAGCATCAGCGCGCCTAATGTACTCTCAAGAGAACACGCTTTTTCGCATCGAGAAGATGCTCATCGAGCGTCGCGTGCAGCGCAGCTCGCAGCTCCGGCTGGATCGAACCATCCGTGTCGATCAATTCCCGAAACTTTCGAATGATGTGTTCTATCATTGCGATAGATCCGAACGTTTCCATATCCTGTGAGGACATCCTCGAATATCTCCTTTTTGAGTGCAGCGCGCGCGACTTCGTCGCGGGCCCCGACTTCAACGGTTTGCCGCAACAGCTCTTGCCGATGAAGAAGGTTGCCTCTGGCGCCGCGTGCTTAAGGCGAATTGTTTGGTCACGACGCTAGCAGGCGCACCCTCTTCGAGATCTCGCAGAAGCAACGCGCATTCGCGGCTGCAATCCCTTCGCGCTTGTGAGCGTCGGCCATGGTCGGAATATCGGAACGTCGACCAACTCGGCTGTCACGCGTTGGAAACCGCGATCAGGCGCTTCAGTCGAGCGGCTGCGGCGCCGCGATCAAGCGAGTCTTGCCCAAGTGCAACGCCTTCCTGCAGCGTCGAGGCCCGGCCGGCCACGATCAATGCCGCCGCCGCGTTCAAAAGCGCGGCGTCGCGAAATCGACTTGGTGCGCCATCGAGCATGCTTTGCAGCGCGGCTGCTCCGGCATCGCCGCTCTCCAGCACCTCCTCGCGGCAGCGGGGGAGCCCGGCTTCTTCCGGCGTCACTTCGAAGGTGCGGACTGTACCCGCCTCAAGTGCGGCAACAAAGGTCTGTCCGGTGAGGGTTATTTCGTCGAGCCCGTCCGAGCCATGAACCACCCATGCCGATTCGCCACCAAGGTTCTTCAATACGTAGGCCAGAGGCTGGACCCATTCGCGAGAGAATACCCCGACGATCTGCCGCTTGACCCTGGCCGGATTGGACAGAGGTCCGATTAGATTTAAGATCGTGTGGGTCCCAAGTGCGGTCCGGATCTGGCCAATGCGCTGCATCGCCGGATAACGGGCCGACGCAAACATGAAGCCGATGCCGGCTTCGTGCACACAACGGGCAACGGCTTCGGGCTTGAGATCAATCTTCACGCCGAGGCGCGCCAACACGCCTGCGGCACCCGAACCCGAGGACACAGCGCGGTTGACATGCTTGGCGACAGGAACGCCGGCCCCGGCGACGATAAACGAGGCGCACGTCGACACGTTGACCGAACACATAGGGGCGTCGCTCGTGCCGGCGATATCGATGGGGTCGCATGCCGCCTCGACCCGCGGCATTCTACTCCGCATCGCGGAGGCTGCGCCGGTGACTTCTTCGACCGTTTCGCCGCGGACCCGCATTCCCATCAACAAGCCGCCGATCTGCGAGGGAGTCGCGTGGCCCGACATCATGCTGTCAAAGGCTAACGCGGTTTCGTCACGCGTCAGAGTGGAGCCGGTGGCAACTTTGCCAATGATCGATTTGAGCGCTTCCATCGAACTTTACACGGTCCCTATCCAAACCTTAGGCTCGTCCGTTCAACGGGGTCTTTCGTTGAAGAGATATCGCATTGGTTGCATCGAAGCAGCTGGCCGCCCCATCCGCGCGCGGCTGATACTTCATTGACCCTTGCGTATCGGTCGGTTGAGCGCAGGGGGGCCGGGTGAGGCTACAACCTGACGCTACGTGAGGGTCAAGCGCACCATTTCGTGGTACCGTCCAAAGGAGATCGCCGGCCAAGGACAACAGTGCAGGCGCGTGGACGCCAGCACCAACAATAATGTCTCGCGCCGGCGCTCGCCGCGGCCGCCTCTTGATCGCGGTATCCCGACCCGATGCACCGCATCCTTCGAAGCCGTTCAGGTCTGCGGGCGCCTCCGTCGTGGAGCGTTGAAGGGGCGCTCGCGACAAACCGGCTCCGCCAGATTGTAAATGAATTGCGCAGAACGCGCCCCGAACATCGTAGAGCGGCTGAGAGCATCATGGACCCGCCGGAGCGTGCGTTCGTTCAAACGAGTCAGGGGAGAACCACGCCCCAATTTGCAGTGCTGATAGAAACACAAGGCAATCTCGGCATCGCCACGTTGTGGAATGAAATGCGTTCGAGCATGGCGGAATCGGTCACCACGTGAACTCTACCTTCGGACGGTCGCCGAAGGTGGCATGTCTCGAGCCGGACATCGTGTTCGGTCCTGCTTTACAGTCGGAATACGCCGTACTGCGGCGTGTCGGCTGGCGCATTGAGCGAAGCGCTCAATGCGATTGCGAGGGCGGTTCTGGTGTCGACAGGATCAAGGATACCGTCGTCCCAGAGCTCGGAGGTCGCATAATAGGCGCTCGATCGCTCGCGATATTGCTCAAGAATTGGTTCTCGAATGGCTGCCAATTCCTGCTCGGAGAGGCGTCCGTCCACGCGAGCCAATTGTCTCGCCTTGACGTGGGTGAGAACGCCTGCAGCCTGGTCGGCGCCCATCGCAGATATCTGAGAATTCGGCCAGCTGAACACAAATCGAGGATCAAACGCGCGTCCCGACATAGCGTAAGTTCCCGCGCCGTGCGAGCTATTACAAACGATCGTAAACTTCGGCACGGACGCTCCGGACACAGCCATGATCAGCTTGGCGCCATCCTTGGTGATCCCACCCCGCTCATATTCGCGGCCAACCATGAAGCCCGTGACGTTCTGCAGGAAGAGCAGGGGCGTTCGGTTCTTGTCGCATAATTGGATGAAATGAGCGCCCTTCAGCGAACTATCGCTGAACAGCACGCCGTTATTGGCAAGGATCCCGACTTGATATCCATAAAGCTGCGCAAAGCCACACACGAGTGATGTCCCGTAGCGCGGCTGGTACTCATGAAATCGGCTGCCATCGACCAGACGGGCGATGATCTCTCGCATGTCGAACTGCGCTCGTGCGTCCTTTGGAATGATACCGTAAAGTTCGGATGCACTATAGGCGGGCGGTTCAGGGGCGACTCGATCGATCCAGGGTTTCGCCGGCTGGTGGAAGCGAGCGACGACGTCGCGTGCAATCGCAATTGCATGCATCTCGGACCTTGCGAAGTAGTCACTGGTGCCCGACACGCTGGTATGCATGAGGGCGCCGCCAAGGTCTTCGGCGGACACTTGTTCCCCGGTGGCAGCCTTTACGACCGGGGGGCCGCCGAGAAAAATCGCTCCCGTACCTTCGACCATAATGTTGTATTCACTAAGCGCCGGGACGTAGGCCCCTGCCGCGGTGCAATGGCCCATGACGATGGCGACCTGCGGCACTCCCATCTTCGAGAGAATGGATTGATTCCGGAGAATTCGACCGGCGTGGTAGCGATCAGCAAAGAATTCCGCTTGCAAAGGGAGGAATCCGCCAGCGCAGTCGCACAGATGAACCATCGGCAGACGGTTTTCGATGGCGATATCTAAGGCGCGCACGATCTTCTTGACCGAGAGCGGATACCATGCGCCGCTTTTCACGCTGGCATCGTCGGCGTGAACAATCACCTCGCGACCCGCTACAATGCCGATGCCGACGACCTGCGCGGCGCCGGGCACCTCGCCGTCGTATGCCTTGTTGGCGGCCAGCGTGGAAAGCTCCAGAAACGGGGTTTCCGGATCGAGCAAAGCTTCGACTCGCTCGCGAACAAACAGCTTATTCTGTCGACGCAGTCGCTCGAAGTCCCGCTCGGGCCGGTGGAACCGGGCGGCGCGTTGACGTTCCTTCAATTCGGCCGCAAGTTGTCTGTTATGGAGGTCGTTGCGACGAAACGCTTGCGAGTTCACGTCCGCAACGGAACCGATCCGCTGCATTTCAGCGCCCTTCTTTGGAGAGCGTGACCAGCACAGCGTCATGCTCGAAGCTCTCGCCTTCCTTGACGTGAACCCGATCGACGATGCCATCCTGTGGTGAGCGTATGATCGTTTCCAGCTTCATGCTCTCAATCGTCATCAGCGCCATTCCCGCTGAGACTGATTGACCAGGCGAAACGGTGGTCGCAACAACTACGCCAGGCATCGGCGCCCGGGCGATTAGAGGGCGCGTTCCGTCATTCGCGGGAGCGAGCGTTCGCAACGGGTCAATGTAACGCAAAATACGGGCTCTGCCGCGTATATGTAGATGAATGAGCTCGCCCTCGATGGCGAACCTGACCGGTTCGCTCTCACCCGCAATCGTCAGGATACCGCTACTCTCACTGTGATAAGTGAATGCGACGGGGGTAATCACTTGGTCACGCAAATGGAGCCGGTAGCCCTGCTGGCTGTTTGAAAGCCATAGCCTATGGTCTACGCCGTCGATCTCGAATGAGTGATGCACGTCAATTCCTCCAGCTGCCGAGTGCTGCGTGAAGCTCTGGCACGGCGTTTGCGGAAGCGCGCACCGGTCCCGTCAGGAGAGCGGCGCATGCCAGGAACGCGGACAGTCCGGTAGCAAAGTTGCCCGCTGCGAGATGTGGGTTTTCTTCAAGGTATCCCGTATGGAACTGACCGCCGAGAAATGCCTCGTCAGCCAGGATCCGGGCGAGCAAGCTTGCGTTGGTCTCGCACCCGAGTAGAACAAGCTCTCGAACCGCGCGATGGGCTTTCAGAGCAGCCTCTGCGCGGGTTGGTGCATGCACGATGATCTTTGCGAGCATCGGATCAAATGCCGGCGTGATGCGCTGACCTTGCATGATGCCGCTATCGATCCGTACGCCATCCGGATATTCGAGAAGAAGTACGTTGCCAGTGGTTGGGACGTATCCACGTTCGGGAGCCTCCGCGTACAGCCTGAGCTCGATTGCATGCCCATTCGAAGCAATATCGGATTGCGAAAGTGCAAGTTCGCGGCCCGCGGCGGCATAGACTTGTTCGGCGATCAGATCGACGCCGGTAATCATCTCGGTCACTGGATGCTCAACTTGAAGGCGAGTGTTCATTTCGAGAAAGTAGAACTCGTCTTCGCTGAGAATGAACTCAACCGTTCCAGCATTTTGATATTGCGCTGCACGGGCGATGCCGACAGCGGCTTCGCAAATCCGTGTCCGCAATTCTGGTGACAGCGCGGGCGAGGGCGTCTCCTCGATGATCTTCTGGAAGCGCCGCTGCACCGAGCACTCGCGCTCGAAGAGATGGATCAAGTTACCGAAGGCGTCGCCGAGCACCTGTACTTCAATGTGCCGCTGGAGTTCGACATATCGTTCGACATAAAGTCGGCTATCTCCAAAGTAGCGGCGCGCTTCACTGCGCGCCTGCTCAATGGCTGCCTCCAATGTATTGAGGTCGCGTACAATCCGCATGCCCTTGCCGCCACCGCCCCCTGATGGCTTAACGAGCAAAGGAACTCCAACAGCCGTCGCTCTCGAAACGAATGTCGCTGGATCGTCTTCTTCGATGGCGCAAGGCGCGACTGGAAAGCCGTTCCGCTGAACGAAATTGCGAGCCCGGATCTTGTCCCCCATTAGGTCGATGATTTCCGGAGCAGGCCCGATGAAGGTAATACCGGCCTTTATCACAGCCCTGGCGAACTCCGCGTTCTCGGAAAGCAATCCGTAACCCGGATGCAGCGCCCCAGCGCTCGCCTTGCGGGCGGCACCGATGATCTGCGCGATGTCCAGGTAGCTCGCGATCGGCGAGCGGCCGCTGATCGGAATCGCTAAGTCGGCCATGGAGACAGCGGGGCTCAGGGCGTCAGCCTCGTGGTAGGCAATTGCAGAACGAAGTCCGAGCTTGCGCAGCGTTTTGATGATTCGTGCAGCTATCTCGCCCCTATTGGCGATCAGAACTGTATTGAATGGGAATTTGTGCATTTGCCTATCCGGACAAGCGCGCTCGGGCCAGAGCTTCTGTCAGTTGTGAGCGATTGACGCCACTCTCGATGGCCGCGCTTTTCACTTGCCCTGGTGCTAGGTCGGGCTGGAGCCATTTCTGAGCGTGAGCTGATCGGGCACCGGCATTGTTGGCGATCCGTCACTTCGATTCGCTGTTTTTCTTGCCAGTATCTCGTACGGAGATCACGTAACGACATTGCTGGCTGAGGCTCGCTTGCTTGGATCTGAGACAAGAAGTGATGGCGACACGATCTGGTATTTGGCTGCTACACAGGCGGAACACATCCTCCATGCAAGCCTCGTTCTCCTCTGCGGTCGGCGCCTGGTCGCGCGCGTTCAATGGCTCGGGGATTACAGCTGTCATTGCGACAGCAAGGGCGATCGCGCAGTGGCTGGCGTTGAGGAGCGAAGCCAAACGGATTCGTTGGTTTTGAGTCATGATATCCCTTCAAGTCGATGGGGCTGTGGTTATTTACCGGCGTGAAGCGCAAGATGACCTGTCGACCGGGAAACAGGCCGGGGTCGCAATTCCCAATACCTGTTAGGAAGCGTCTCAATTGTCGGAGGTGGTCCCCACTTGTTTAGGATCGTACAATCTGACGCGACGTGCGATTCAAGCCCCTTCGTGGGCCCAATCGTCTGAAGATATTTGGGATGTGCATATTCCGTGTACAGTCTTACACGTGCGGCAGGGCGAGGGCGTCTCAGCTGGAAGAGCGCACCTAGTGTTTCTGAACTGCGGTTTTGCATGGCGCGGGGCAGCACAAGCATCAGCCACCGCGTAGCCATTGGTGTGACTGTCGGCTTACGCCACCGAGGCCACGAGCGTCGCTGTTACGCAATCATACGCAGCGCCGGTGTCGCATTTCTTTGATGTGCGAATTGCATGCTCACCGCTATGAATCCGATCCAGTCTTTCTGGTGAACCGCATATCGGCCTATGGCTTCCGGCTGAACGACATAGAATATTATGATGTCTGTAACTTCCTCCATTTCAAGAAAGAGCAATCCTGAGTAAATAGTCAGAATAGTGCCGACCGTGCCCGGAAATTTAGATCTTAGATCATCGACGTCAGCCGGATCAGGCAAGCAGCGGGAGAGGGCGGCCGCCAATTGCAAAGCCGGCACCTTGTGGCGACGAAAAGCGCGCCGAACAAGCCAAGCCGAGACCAGTGACCCTCCGCCGATCAAGACGGTGCCCGGTCCGGAGTTTTCTTTGATCTTCCCTCCTGCCGCCTACGATGAAGCAGAGATCATCCCTCCCAGCCTTGGCGTTTCGAGGCAAAGCGGCCTGTGCGGCTTTCTTGAGACTGTGTCGTCCAAGTCACCAAAGGGCTTGAGCTTCGGCCTATGTTCGCCCGAAGCGAGGATTTCCATGTACGATATCTACTTGAACGAACGGAATGACCTTCTCGTCGTTCCTCGAGGCAATTCCATTCCCATCGATTTGAACAGGAACTGGCGGAAGAAGCGCTTCGTACGCTCGGTCAGCGAGCAAATCCGCGAAGACGTCCGGATGAATGGCTACCATCGGCGAAAGTTGCCACTAAGTCGTTCGATGAAAACGTTAACTGACAAGCCAGCTTGATCTACAAACAAGGGGTGATCGGCAAATAAATTGCAAGCGGTCGTATATTCGCGGAGGTTTCATTTCCGGACCGGCTGGCGCGCCGAGAACACCGAACCTCCGTCACAGCCAGCGGCACGGCAAGCGATCGCCTACCACAAGCAGGACTTTACTTTAGTCAGCGCGGCTTCCGCGCCTCAGTGGTCCGCATGGTGTGTACGTTTTTGAGGCCATGCCGAGACGGGAGCCAATTTTAGGAACAGCGGGCTTGGATTCCGGTCCAGCAGCCCCGTCAGAATCCAGGCGAGGTAGTTCAAAAAGCAGAATCCGGTTCATCAAGTCATCAGCAGTCCAAAACTTAAACGATCGCGCCCTGTCCCCTCTACGGCGCGCCGCTCAACGAGCGGCTTTGCAGGCTACTTGGCTTCTTCCTCCCTCTCGCAAAACAAGGCGATGCGATCAATAACGTGTTAGTCCGGACAGGTGAGGTAGGCCAAGGTCGAGCATCAGTCTCTGCCCCGAGTAATGTTTGCCTCCGAATTTTCAAAAACAGAAATCAGTGAGCAAACCGGGCGGGCCCGGATTATGATACCTGCCGGTCGCTGACAATTCTTCGTCGAGATTCACACGCGTTTATTTCCGGAACCCAAATTCATTCCGATCATACGAACAGTGGGCAGGTAATTTTCATTTCGTATTTTTTCAGCCCTAGTACGGCCGCTGATTTCGGCGACCGGCGGTCCGGCGATCTCAGCTTGGCCCCAGCTTGAACTCCTCGCTGGGGCCGCTTCTTTTATGAAACTTATTGATGCGTTATGGCTGAGAGGGGCACTGCTGGAGAGTCTTGTTCTTGCTGTCGTTACTGGTGGTCGGCGCCGTTCTTTCTGAACCGCGGATGAGGTTTTACACGGGGCCACGGCGAACGGGTATCTGGAAGCTGAGGAAGCAAAGACACTGGGGTCCGCCGAGCTGGTCTTATGACTTCGCTGGTCGGGCAGCTCGACGATGCTAGAAACCGTCGCGTCTGTCAAAGCTCTTGGCCCACGTGAGGGATCGGGAGACCGCAGCTCGGTTGGCGTAAAGCTTAAGAAATTGCACATCGCGCGCGGCTTCGTCCAGAGCGGCCTTTTGCCATTGCCTCTACAGCCTGGACAACGCGCCGGCGCGCTGCCTGATTTTGTTCGATCGAAATGCGCGCAGTAATCGAATATCTCTGCTGCGTCTCGAGCGAGTTGCTCCTTCGTCAAAAATCATTCCCTGACCTGCCTGACCTTTTGCTCCCTCAGCATCAATTCCATAACATGCTGACACACACATTCTAGGATTGATCTGGATCATCAATTAATAGGACAGTGCATGCCGAATTGAGGGACGCGATAGGCGCAGTCGATGAACACGCGCTCATGGTACATCATTGATTTGCGGTGGTTGGTCGGCGGAGCCCATCCAGGAGACGAGATGAAGCGCACAATCGGCGCACTTTCCGCAGCATACCTTATTTTCGACGACTGCCATTCTCGCGGATGGCGCTTCGGACAAGTCGTCCGGCCATGAGATGCAAATACGAGGTCTAATAAGGGCACCCCGGCGCTTCGGACGGCGCGGCAAATAGGAAATGCAGGCAAGAGGTCGAAAGCCAGCCCCCCGGCGCATCCGATGCGCTCCTGGTCGGACGACGGGTCGAACACTGGAGTGAAAAGAGGCAACTCCAGGTGATCCAAATGGCAAGTAAGCCAGGCTCGCCACCGCTGTACTGGGGCCCGATTCATCCCGCGTGAAGGCTCAGCGCCGCTGAGACAATGGTCAGGCCAAGCAACTTAAGTCTGGGTCGGACCGCCGCTGATATGGATAGGTCGATGGTTTGGGCCATTCGGGTCTCGGGGCCAACTGCCGATCCAGCTCCAGGCTGGCAACGGCTGCCGTCGTTGCAAGCTTGCCCGAAGTCGAAAACCCTGGCATTGCTGCCAGGGTTCTGCCTGTCATCGATGCTTTGAGAGGCTGGATCAGAAGTCCATGCCGCCCATGCCGCCGCCCGGAGGCATTGCGGGACCGGCCGCGATCTTCTTCGGCAGTTCGGCAACCATCGCTTCCGTCGTGATCAGCAGCGCCGCCACAGAGGAGGCGTTCTGGACCGCGATGCGTACGACCTTGGTCGGGTCGATGATGCCCTTGGAGACGAGGTTGCTGTACTCGCCAGTCTGCGCATCGAAGCCGTAAGAGTACTGATCCTTCTCTAGGACTTTGCCGACCACCACCGAGCCGTCTTCACCGGCGTTGATAGCGATCTGGCGGGCCGGCCAGGACAGCGCCTTACGCACGATCTCGACGCCGGTCTTCTGGTCGTCGTTCTTGGTGCGCAGTCCCTTGAGCTGCTCGGATGCACGGAGCAGGGCGACGCCGCCGCCCGGCAAGATA
>NZ_JACMYP010000302.1 GCF_020889705.1 Bradyrhizobium altum
CTTCCAGACTTCTGGTCGCGAATGCCGGACGCGCTGCCGGGCTGCACGACGGGTCGTGTCTGCGGCGGCGTCGCGCGGACGCGATGGCGCTCGTCGTCATAGAGCGACGAGCGATATTTGGCGCGCGCCACCGCCATGGTCGAGCCGCGCCATGCCGCCAGCATCACCAGCGCCGAACGCTCGCCGAGACGATCGTAGAGCCGCGACAGCCGATAGACGTAGTTGACCGACGAGCCGGCTTCCGGGTTGAGGAACATCAGGATCCGCTGGAACGCGGCGCTCGAGACGTCAAGCGCCCGCATCGCGCAGGCGAGCGGCTCGCCGCCGGGATCATTGACGACCTCCGCCGCGATCCGCGACGGCAGGATCAGCGCCTCGCCGAGTTCGAGCGTGAAGTTATCGAGGTCCTCGGCAAACGCTGCCATCTCCAGGATATGGATCGCGCGCGCGGCGCGGGCGGCAGGAATCCGCGCCGCGGCCTTCAGCGGCGTCTCCTGCAGATTGTGCAGGATCTGCGCGCGTTCTTTCGCGCTGGCGGCAAAGAACATGTCGGAGATTTCGGCGGCATCGTTCGGCCGCATCGCAAGGCTCGCGGCCATCCGCAGCTCTGCCTCGGTCGGGATCTTGGCGGGCAGCGCGGACAGTGCGGGCGCGGGAATTGGCGCGGCGGCCGGCATCGGCTGCTCCGGACCGGCGCGGCGCAGTCCGAGCTTGTCCATGATCGGGGCGGGCGTTGCCGGATAGATCGCAAGCCGCGCGCGGACCGCTGCGCGGGTCGCGTCGTCGACCTCGTCGATCAGGCGCGACGTCAGCTCGACGAACTGGCGCTCTTCGTCGGCGGAGTGCGCGCTCGCCTGCACATACAGGTCGGTCAGGACGCGCAGCAAAGTGGGGCGGATGTCGACTCCCTCGCGGCGGGAGAGCGTCATCAGCCCATCGAAACCAGGAAATAGCGGAGCTGCGCTCATCTCGGGCGTACGCGACTTGCCAATAAGACTCGGCTTGAAAACCTTGTGGCAGCGAGCCTACGCAGGCTGTTTTAAGACGCAGTTAAGGAAAACAAGCCCTGAAGGCGAACGCTCGAATTTGCGCGTGTCTATTAAGGCACAGCGCCACATCCGTAACCGTCCGTATCGGCAGCTTAAGATGTCGTTAACCATGCGCGTTCTTAACTCGGCGAGCGCGGGGCAAATCATGTCCGTGCGGGGCCAGAGAGAACTGAACATGGGCACCATCGTTGAGTTTCCGGCGGGTGCGGCTGCACGGCGGCCGAGCGCTGTCGGTGCTGCCGGCGAAGGCATGGGGACCGTGCTGATCCTTCCCGTCGTGCGGATCGAGCGAACGACGGAGGAGACCAGTGGAGGTCGCGGACCGGAGCAGGGCACTGCGCACGGCCGTCGTCGCCGACGCCGCTCCTGATCCAATGCCGGAACTTGCGCAGCGGACCGCCGCTCGGCGGTCACTCCCGGCGCTGATCCTGCTGCTCGCGGGCTCGGCGCTCGTGGGCTGCAGCGGCGGCGATTTCGGCCGCACCCGCGCGGACTTCCGCAACGACGACATGCATCGCTGGATGGGTGCCGAAGCGACCGGCAGCGTCGGCAAGAACGCCTCGCAATTCCAGCTCACCGAGCACGAACGTCAGCTGCGCGATCTCGCCTATCAGTTCATCGAGCCGCCGCTGTCGCGACCGGCGTGGAAGAGCGTGTACGGCGACTACCAGCCGCTGCCTTCGCCGTGGCGGCAGAAGGTCGTGTTCGATCGCACGGCGTATGGTCGCAATTTGATCGACGAGCCACATCGCTCGTTCGCCTCGCGCTATTCGCTGCTGATCGACCAGGTCCGCGACGACATCACGCGCTTCGAGCCGTTCTTCGCTACCGCGATCCAGGTGATCGAG
Organism: Bradyrhizobium altum; assembly: GCF_020889705.1. GTDB lineage: Bacteria > Pseudomonadota > Alphaproteobacteria > Rhizobiales > Xanthobacteraceae > Bradyrhizobium > Bradyrhizobium altum. The sequence continues at coordinate 1,898 of NZ_JACMYP010000302.1, forward strand.
CTGGATCGCAAGCGCAGTGCCAGCCTCAAGATGATTGCCGACCTGTCGCCGCACGAGAAGGCAGACGCGGTGGCGCGGATGGAAGAGAACACGCTGATCGTGCAATGGGTCCAGCAATGCCTGGAGCGGCGGATCTCGTCCTATCGCTGGGCGCTGGAGCGGCTGGTGATCCAGGCGCCCGACGGCATGGCCGCCGACGCCGAACGCCAGATCAACGAACTGGCCCGGCTCACCGCTAACGCGCCGCTCGTCTCTGGACCGGTCACGGGCCAGGCCGTGGTGTCGAAGGGCTAGGCCCGTTTCATCTTCTTTGTTGTGGATCTGACGCGGCGGCTGTTCGCCTGCCGCGGCAGGCTCGCAATGAACTCCTTCAGCGCATCGGAGGGCGGGTGGGCCGAGGGATAGGCGAGGCCGACATGGCGCGTGACGTCGACATCGATCGGGCGCACCGCGACATCCGGATTGCCACGCGCCACGCCTTCGGGAACGATCGCAACGCCGACTCCGGCCGCGACCAGCGCCATCGCCCATTCCTCCGATTCCGCGATCGCCACCGGCTTGCGCGGCGGCGACGTGCGGTTGAAGAATTCCTGCTGCTCGCAATGGCAGCGATCGATCATCGGAACGCCTGCGAAGTCGGTGGTCCGGAGCGTCTCTTTGAGGGTGAGTGGATGCGACGGCGGCAGTGCCGCGACGTAGCGCTCGCTCCAGAGCGGGATGAAGTGCTCGCCGGCGCCGATCATGGTCTTGGCGACGATCCGCGCATCAGCCTTCTCATTTGCGCCGACCAGCCTAAGCGCGAGATCGGCATTGGCCGTCAGCGGCTTCAGCAGCGCGATCGTCCGCGCCTGATCGAGCGTCCGCAGCAGGCCGAGCGTCAGCGGCTGCCTTGTCGCAGGCTTGCGAAACAGATTTCGCGCCGCGTCCGCCTCGTCGATGATCCTGCGGGCGACGCCGTGAAACTGCGCGGCGGACTCCGTCGGCGCCATGCCCTTCTTGTGCCGGATGAACAGCGTGGTGCCGAGCTCGGCCTCGAGATGGGTGATCGCCGCCGAGATCGACGGCTGCGAGATGAAGCAGCGCTTCGCCGCGGCGGTCAGGTTGCGCTCCCGGTAGACCGCGGCGAAATAGCGGAGTTCTCGGATATCCATAGGCCTGTCCTATCGTATAGATAGATAGACAATATTTTACCTATCATGAGGCCGGTGGCAAGCCTGTGCTGAACTCAGCGGAGGACTGGTCATGCGCATCCACCATCTCAACACCGGCACCATGTGCCCGATCGGCAAGCGGCTCGTGAACGGCAGCGGCAGCATCTTCCAGCGGGCGCGGATGGTCTGTCACTGCCTGCTGGTCGAGAGCAATGACGGCCTCGTGCTGATCGACACCGGCATCGGGCTCGACGACATCGGCGACCCGCCGCGGCTCGGTCGCAAATGGGTGCGGCAGACGACGCCGCGGCTCGATCCGGCCGAGACGGCAGTCCGTCAGGTGAAGGCGCTCGGCTTCTCGCCCGATGATGTGCGGCATCTGCTGCTGACGCATCTCGATCGCGACCATGCCGGCGGCGTGCCGGACTTTCCGAAGGCCAAGGTGCATGTCCATCGCAAGGAGTATGACATGGCGGTGACGCATCAAGTCGCGCCGCCGCAAGGACGCTACATCACGGCGCAGTGGAAGCACGGCCCGGATTGGGCGTTCTACGGCGCCGGCGGCGAGGACTGGTTCGGCTTCAGGGGCGTGCGCGCGCTCGGCGATCGCGAGCCGGACATTCTGATGATCCCGCTGCCGGGCCACACGCTCGGCCATTGCGGCATCGCGGTGCGCGACAAGGACAGGTGGCTGCTGCACGCCGGCGATGCCTATTTCCACCATGCGCAGCTCGATGCCAGGCCGCGGATCCCGCTGGTGCTGGGCATGTTCCAGCGCCGGGCGGACATGGATCGCGCGGCGCGCATCCAGAACCAGGAGCGGCTGCGCCTATTGAAAGCGGCGCATGGCGCCAGCATCACGATCGTCAACAGCCACGATCCCGTCGACTACGAGACCTGCCGTTGCGGCCGGCACGCGCGCGCGGCGAGCTAGCGTTTGCGTGCTGCCGGCGGCGGAGCCGGGGCGGGCAGTGGCGGCGGTGCTTCCTGCTTCGTCGCAACTGGCTCGGCCTGCACCTTGCAGGACGAGGCCGCAAGCGAGGCCTGCGCCTGCGGCATCAGGCCGGGCTCCGGCGCCAGCGCCTTCAGCAGGATCAGGCCGGTCGAGGTCGGCGAGTCGATGATCAGCCGGTCGGCGGCGGTGACTTCCTCGTCCTCGGGCAGCTCATTGTGCTGCGCTTCCGTCATCAGATCGAGCTCGATCACCTTCTTGCCGGCGGAGCGGTCGTTGATCGCGTAATAGGCGACCTCGTTGCGGGTGTAGAACGACACCGACGTATAGGCCTGGCTGACCGGCACGGTGAGCTTGAGCGGCCCGGTGGAGAGATCGTAGCGGCAGATCGCCACCGCGAAGGCCGGATCCATCAGCGGCATCGGCGAGTTGCTCGGGTCGGCCAGCGGCAGCGGCGTCACCTCGTTGAGCTTGGTCATCGGTGTCAGCCGCGAATAGGCGTCCTGCGAGGCGATCCGTGGCAGCGCCAGCACGCTGACGAGATGTACTACGCCGCCGAGCAGCACGCCTGCGAGGATCGTGAACAGCACGCGGATCATGGGCAGCCCGTCGTTGCGATCGAGGGCATCGGCGCGTCGCGCTGGGTGCGGGTCGCGACCCCGACCGGCGTGTCGTAGAGGCGCAGCATCAGCGCGTAGCGCTCGATGCCGCCGGTCGGCAGCCAGTTGCCGGCGCGCGAGCGCGAGGCGATGTGGATCTCGAACGTGCCGTCGGAGGCGCGCATGATCTCCTGGCTGGTGAAGCCGTAGCGCTGCAGCGAATTCGCGACGAGGTGGCCCTTGCGGTCGAACAGCGTCAGCGTCCAGAACCGCGCCGCCGGCGTCACGCCGCTGACCACGATGTCGCAGCGGCCGTCGAGCGGCTTGTTCTTGTCGTCTGATGTGGCCGAGAACGCGATGCCGTCGCCGGTGCCGATCGGCAGCTCACCGCTGCGCGCGATCGTGGCGCGCGAATAGGGGTCGACGTCGGAGGTGCCGTTCTTCGGCCGCGCGGTCCAGGCGCCGATCTTCAGCGTGCCGAGATCGGTGCCGCGCGTCGCCGTCGCGTAGGTCAGGCCGAGGCCAACGGCCGTGGCGATGACGAGTGCCAGCAAGGTGGTGAGGAGGAGCCGCACGTCAGTTCTTGCGTGGCGCAGGTGCTGTCGTGCCGTCCGGTCCGGCCGCGGCAACGTAGTTTTCGGGGAACGCCAGCGCGCTCGAGGACTCCGGCTTGCCGGTCTTCGAGGGCTCGTTCAGCGTGGTCTTGTTGGTCGTCTTGGCGGCTTCGTCGAGCAGCTTCTCGACCCGCACCAGGATATCAGCGCCACGCTTGGTCAAGACCGGCGGCGGACCCGGCTTGGTCTCCAGCACGCGCGGCGCCGCGTTGGCCTGGGCATTGGCCTGCGCCGGCTGCGGCGGCAGCTTCTGGCCCATGCCGACGCCGACGAGTTCTTTGACTTCCACGCCCTGATGCGCGGCGACCATGATGTCGTGCCAGGTCTGCGCCGGCAGCGAGCCGCCGGTCATGCGGTTGGTCGGTGAATAATCGTCATTGCCGTACCAGACCGCGCAGGTGAAGTTGCCGGTGTAGCCGACGAACCAGGCGTCGCGATAGGCGTTGGTGGTGCCGGTCTTGCCCGCGGTCGGAATGCCGTCGAGCGCGGCGCGGCGCGCGGTGCCTTCGCTGACCACGTGGCTCATCATGCCGGCCATGTCGGCGGCGATGTTCGGCGGAATCGCTTGCCGCGGCTTCGGGCCGTCGCGGTCCCAGCGCCACACCAGATCGCCGGCGCCGGTGCGCACTTCGAGCACCGAATGCGGCGTCACCGCCTTGCCGCGGTTCGGGAAGGTCGCGTAGGCCACCGCGTGCTCGATCACCGTGACTTCGTCGGACCCGATCGGCAGCGACGGCGTATCGGGCAGCGGCGCCTTGAGGCCGAAGCGGCGCGCGACCTCGACGATCTTGGCACGGCCGGCCTTCGGGCCTTCCTTGCCGCCGAGCGCGATCGAGAGCTTGACCGGCACCACGTTGATCGAGCGGGTGATCGCCTGCGTCAGCGTGACCTGACCCGAATAGGAATGGCCATAGTTCTGCGGGCACCAGTTGCCGATGCAGACCGGGCCGTCGACGATCTTCGAGTTCGGCGTGAAGCCGTTGAGCAGCGCCGTGGTGTAGACGTAGGGCTTGAACGACGAGCCCGGCTGCCGGTAGGCGTCGGTGGCGCGGTTGAACTGGCTCGCACCGTAGTCGCGGCCGCCGACCATGGCGCGGATGCCGCCGTCGAGATCGGACACCACGGTCGCGGCCTGCGTCGCGTGATAGTCGCGCCCGAACTGGCGGAGCTGGTTCTCGATCGCTTCCTCGGCCGCCTTCTGCACGTTCATGTCGATCGCGGTGCGGACCACGAAGACGCGCTCGGTGTAGGATTTCGGGAAGGTGTCGACCAGCTTGCGCATCTCGTCGAAGGCGTAGTCGAGATAGTAGTTCGGCGAATTCTCGTCGCGCCGGTCGACCGCGACCGCCGGATTGCGGCGGGCGCCGAACACCTGGCCCTCGGTCATGAAGCCGGCATCGACGAGGTTGTCGAGCACGACATTGGCGCGGGCACGCGCCGCGGGCAGGTTGATGTGCGGGGCGTACTTGGTCGGCGCCTTGAACAGGCCGGCGAGCATCGCGGCTTCCGCGAGGTTCACGTCGCGCACCGACTTGTTGAAATAGAAATGCGCCGCGCCGTCGACGCCGAAGGTGCCGCCGCCCATATAGGCGCGGTCGAGATAGAGTTTTAAGATCTCGTTCTTGGTGAGCCGCGTCTCCAGCCAGATCGCAAGGAACGCTTCCTTCACCTTGCGCTCGATGGTGCGCTCGTTGTTCAGGAACAGGTTCTTGGCGAGCTGCTGGGTGATCGACGAACCGCCCTGGCGGACGCCGCCGGCCTGCGCGTTGGTGACGAGCGCGCGGGCGAGGCCCGGAACGTCGATGCCGAAATGGTCGTAGAAGCGGCGGTCTTCGGTCGCGAGCGTCGCCTTGATCAGATTGTCCGGAAAGTCTTCCAGCGGGATCGAGTCATTATGCTTGATGCCGCGGCTGCCGATCGGGTTGCCGTAACGGTCGAGGAAGGTCACCGCGAGGTCGGACTTCTTCAGCCAGTCCTCGTCGGCGGTCTCGCGGAAGGCGGGGATCGCGAGCGTCAGCATCAGGATCATGCCGCCGAGCCCGATGGTCGCGGCTTCCGACAGCGGCTCGATGAACACCCAGCGCTTCCAGCGGCCGACATAGAAGCGGTCCATGAAGGTGGAATAGCGCTCGTAGAGTTCGCGCAGGCCCTTGCCCGACGAGAACAGCGTCGAGTCGATACGCGCATCGAGGTCCAGGAAGAAATTCCGGACCTTCTGTTTCCAATGCGACGGCATGATCTGAAGGACCGGACCCTTGATCAGTTCGACAGCGCTGCGGGCGCCCAAATTGGGCACAGGCCAGCGTCTTGCTTCGATGTTGCGGCAATCCCAAGGCGCTTTTGCGTCGTTGGGGACTCGTTCGATGTTCTATCCGAGCGGCTGCCATAAACCAATGGCGCAGCTTGTGAATTTAATGAAAGCCCTAACGCTGCCCACCGGCTTTTTCGAGCCCGCAATATCACCCCCTTGCGGAGGGCGCGCCGGCGTCCCAAGAAGGGCTTTACCGCCATGTCAGGGATATCATGACCGCACCGCCCAAGCGCCCGTCGGGCCAGGATGGATTCTTCTGGAAAACCAAGACGTTGGAAGAGATGTCCAACGCCGAATGGGAAAGCCTGTGTGACGGCTGCGCACGTTGCTGCCTGGAGAAGCTCGAGGACGAGGACACCGGTAAGATCTATTTCACCCATATCTCCTGCAAGCTGCTCGATTCCGGCCTGTGCACCTGCAAGGACTATGCGAACCGCTCCGACCAGGTTCCGGATTGCGTCCGCCTGACGCCGGAGAACGTCCGGACGCTGAACTGGTTGCCGCCGAGTTGCGGCTACCGGCTGGTGGCCGAAGGGCGGGACCTTTACTGGTGGCATCCGCTGATCTCCGGCGATCCCGACACCGTGCATGAAGCCGGGGTCTCGGTGCGCGGGCGGGTGGAGGGTACCGAACTCGACGTCAACGACGCCGATCTCGAGGATCACATCGTGCGCTGGCCGGCGCTGCTGCCGAAACGGGCGCAATTGAAGAAGCGGCCCAGGGTGCTCGACAAGACGACCAAAGGGTGACGTCGCCACAGCGTCCGCGATCACGTGATCGCGAGAAGGTCGCGGCGGGATGCACCCATGCGCTGAGGTGCCTGCCTCAGCAGCGAATTGCTGCATAAGTTGCGGATCAGAGAATGATTCCATCGCGGCACGCGCCCGCGCAGCAACATTACGCCCCAAATGAACAAGTATGAACGGCAGAGCCGGATTCCTGCCGACCAAGAGACATTGCCTGACGACATTGCCGCAGAGCTGTCTCACCTCCCGAGCGAGGTGATCGAACTCAGCGATGCGCCGCCGCTGGCGCCGCCGGCCCCGCTCAATCCGGACGAAGTCCGCACCATCGTGATCAGCTTGATGCTGACGATGTTCCTGGCCGCACTCGACCAGACCATCGTGGCGACCGCGCTGCCGACGATCGGGCGCCAGTTTCACGACGTCACCAACCTGTCCTGGGTGATCACGGCCTATCTGCTCGCCTCCACCGCGGTGGCGCCGGTGTTCGGCACGCTGAGCGACATCTACGGCCGCCGCGTCATGATCATCACCTCGCTCAGCCTGTTCGTGGTCGGCTCGGTGCTGTGCGCGATCGCGCCCAGCATGACCATGCTGATCATTGCCCGCGGCCTGCAGGGGCTCGGCGGCGGCGGCATCATGCCTGTCGTCCAGACCGTGATCTCCGACGTGGTCACCCCGCGCGAGCGTGGCCGCTATCAGGCCTATTTCTCCAGCGTCTGGATGGCCGGCGGCATTCTCGGCCCGGTGGTCGGCGGCGTGTTCGCCGAGCATCTGCACTGGTCGATGATCTTCTGGATCAACCTGCCGCTCGCGGCGGCGGCGCTGGCGCTGCTGGTGCCGAAGATGAGCAAGATCCCGGTGTTCCACCGCAAGCGCAAGGTCGACTGGCTCGGCGGCGTGCTGCTGATGGCCTCGGCCGTCGTGCTGATGCTGGTGCTGACCTGGGGCGGCACGCGTCTCTCCTGGCTGTCGCCGACCATTACCGCGATGATCGGCGCCTCGATTGCGCTCGCCGGCGCCTTCGTCTGGCACGCGCGCCGCGCCGACGAGCCGTTCCTGCCGCTGTCGCTGCTCGGCGGCTCGGTGGTGCCGTTCGCAATGGGCGCGGGCGGCTGTGCGCTCGGCGCCATGGTCGGGCTCACCGTGCACCTGCCGCTCTATTACGAGGTGGTCTATCACCTGACCGCCAGCGAGGCCGGCCTTGCGCTGATCCCGCTCGCGGCGATCTCGACCTTCGGTGCTGCGATCGCCGGCCGGACCATGGCGAAGGCCAAGCACTACAAGCGTGTCGCGATCGTCGGCACCTCGGTGGCCGCGATCTGTGCCGTCGGCATGGCCGTGACGACGCTGCCGCTGTGGGGATTGCTGCTGTTGATGAGCGTGTTCGCGCTCGGGCTCGGCACCACATTCCCGATCAGCGTGGTGTCGCTGCAGAACGCGGTGGCGCGTCCGCAGGTCGGCACCGTGACCGGCGCGATGAACTTCTTCCGCGCGATGATGGCCTCCTTCACGGTCGCCGCCTTCACCACGATCCTGCTGATGACGCTCGGGACCGACATCTCGCTCGCCGGCGAGCATCATGCCGCGTC
>NZ_JACMYP010000303.1 GCF_020889705.1 Bradyrhizobium altum
AAGATGACGAAGACCGCATGATTGACGCATGCGCGCGGGCTGGCAAGCTGCGCACTTGATTAAGTTAGCTCGGTACAACGTCGTGCGACGCAGTGCCTGACCTGTTGAAGGTGCAAGGAGAAAGCGCTCAATTTGTGCGTGGCGTACGGAACTTTTTCTTTTAGTGCGAGCACAATTGAATTACTTGAACCTGGTAATGCGTAGTCGCCTTCGCGTCACCTCCATTCGATGGAGTAGGCGGATCATCCTCTAGCTTAGTCGCAAGAATGTTCATTCCAGATCCGCCGGGAGATCGGCGGTACCTTGCGGTAGTCTGGCTATCGCTGCCCTAGCGGGCGTTTCCTTCCTTGACTTGGCCGCCGATCCTAAGGGGTCGGCGGTTCTCTTCGGCGTCAGGTCATAGCATTGAGGAATCGCGGATCAATCTGCAATCAAGTGCCGCGGTGCTCGCCCCTGTCACTCCCGCATCGTCGGCATCAGAATTGGTGGGAATACGGCGCTCGATCTCGATCGCTTTAGCGCCGGCCAGCGATTTTCGCAGCTTAGTCAGCGCTGGAGCGATATTTCTGGCCACCGGCCTCTTTCTTAAATTTCTCGACATCTTCATCCAACGCCTCATCGAGAAGCCGACCAGCGATGCCCTTCTTGTTGTTTACACGCAGGTAATCACTGAAACTGGTCAAAATAGCCGCATAGTTGGTCGCGGTATTTGTCGCTACTTCGTTTTTGTACTCTTTGACGAGAGCCGCGTCTTCGGGATAGCGCGGATTGGGATCTCGCCCGTCGCCCGAAGGTCCGCAGATGATCAATTGCCGTAAGGAGTCTCGTGGGATTCCCCGTTCCGCTGAACTTGCGCGCATCATCGCCCATCGACTCCTCGTTGAGCCGCTTGTCGTGACGCAGCGATACTTCGTGTTCGAGCAGCGACGCGAGCCATTCGGCGTGACCGATGCTCGCGGCCTCGCCAGTGGCCTCGATGTCGACAAAGGCTTTGGCCATGCCGTGGAGGCCGAGCGCGTTGAGCCGGTCGAAGGTCGGATGGGTAAGCAAGGGATCATCTCCTAATCGTAGTAGCGCGGTCCGCGGATGTTGGAATGCAGGATCGGCAGGTCGTCTGCGGAACGCTGGGGAAGCAGGACGCCGATCGAGGTTGTTGGCGAGGATCGACTTGACCGAGCCATAGGTGCGCGCGCCGATGTCGATCGCCCGCGCGGCTGCCGCGTCCAGGCGCTCGCGCCCGTAGGACGCGGCGCGCATGGGTCAGAGGAACCGTTTTGGGCCGCGACGTACTGCCGGATGTCATCAGGATGAATGCGTCGTCAGCGCTGGACGCAAACCCATCGTCAGGCAGCCCTTGCGGCGCCCGATCGGCAACACTGAACGCGCCGGCCGCCTGGTCGGGCCGCATCGACACGTCGATCACGGGCACGCCCTGGATGCGGGCGGCGCGTCGGCAGGCCGAATTCAAGTCAGCGTGCGTCAATAGCGCCGCCAGGTGCAATTCGCCGAAATATCGCTGGTATTCATCACAGGTGAAGCCGGGATTGAGAGGTACGCGAACCGCGCCGGCTGCAACGGTGATCGCCGCCACTGCAGCCTCTGGTCCGTCGGACAAGACCACCGCGACCCTGTCAGTTCGGCGCACGCCAAGGTTCCGCAAGCCGAAAACCACGTCCTTTGCCTGCGTCCACAGCGCGCCATACGTCATCGGGAGGCGTCCAGGAGTCAGAATCGCGTGGCATTCCGGCGCATTTTCCGCAAGCGCGACGAGGAGATCTCGAATACAGGGAAAGACGCGTCGGCTGACGCTCTTACGTGCGGTACTGTTAGGCAATTCCTTGATGATGTTCGACATGCACCCTCTCCTGGTCAATGTCGGTCTGCATCCTGCGCTGTTGAAGCCATTTCGCAGCCCTCGAACAATCGAGAGGCGAGAGTAATGGGTAGCGTAATCTGGCAATCGATTGCAGGCGCGTCGGCGGCGCTGGAGGCGAGTTGCCCGACCGGAAGCATCTCACAAAGCACAAATGCTTATAGCAGCATGTTGAGTCGCTGTCCGGCTCTGCCGACGACCGCCTTTTCGATCGTCAGTGGCATCGTCATCGCCTGGATGGCCGCGTCGAGCCCGACCTGGAGCGCCTCCCGGTCGCGCTGCTGCGGAACAAGATGCTCTTTCCGAAGACGGTCCAGCTGCTGGGCGTCTCGCTCTCTGCGCTGCGCGACGACGGGCAGGAAGAACCGCAGCTCGGCTTGCCTGTCTGAAGGGGCGACACTCGGTATTATCGATCATTCGACTTTGATGCCGCGGTTGAGGAAATTTTCAGAGGGTGAATTCCTGTTTCTTCACCGCAGCAAATCGGGCACCCCGATGTCCGACGCCACGCTGAACCGGGCGATCACCGGGCTGCGGGTGGACGGTGTCACCATCCACGCTTCAGAAGCATGTTCAGCACGTATTTCAACAGCCAGCACGCTAATCCAGACGTGGTCGAGAGGTGCTTGGCCCATGCGCCGGCCAAGAGGTGCGAGCGGCCTATAACCGGCACGAATAGCAGAAAGAACGCCGTGAGATGCTGCAGCAGTCGGCTGACCTGCTGGCTGCGGCAGTCCTGAAAGCCCGCAGCGTGAAAGCTTCCGAACTATCTTACTCTGTGAGCTCCTCAGCCAAGATTCTCTAACGTAATGAACCGAACCCCGTACTCGGACGACAACCAGTTCCTGTTAGCCATATCGAATATTGACAGTCCAGACGCTCGGCCGTGATCGTCAGTGCAGATGATGTCATTCCCATAAGCGATGTGTGCGGCAACCAATTCTGCGTCCGCCCACTCCGCACATGACTTGCTGAGCGCTTTTTCATTTTCCGACTTGACGGCCTGCCATCCACCTATCGCATCGAATATGGCCTTGCCGACACCGCGTGCCTCAATCCGTTCCATAACCGCAATCTGACACTGCTCGCGCTCGTTCTGGTTTCCCTTATCTTCTTCGAAGATCGGCCTGGCACCGTTGTTTAGGGGAGAAGGCAAGCCTAGCCACGTCACACCGCGAAGAACCCTTATCCCAGTGTCGAGCGCCAAACTCAGTTTTTCAGCCTGCGCATCGGGCAGCCCGGGGTGCAGGTTGTTGTCTGGTCCAATCAACATAATCCGGAGATACGGCACGCCATCCCGCACCACGGTATCAAACGGAAACTGCACATCCATGGCGGACTGGGCGAAATAGGCTGACCGCTCCTTTTTTCGGATAGCTTCTATACGGAATGCTGCTTCGCTGATGAAACCGAAAATTCGTCCCCGCAACAAAGCCTCGCGAATGGCAATCCATTTCTCATCCCGTGGGGCAAAAATCTTTTCCCAGGCATTGCTGTCGAACGTTACGCGCATCCATGCACAGTCTTCATAACGGGCGGTTAGCGCCACTAACTATCATATTGCTCGAAATCCAGGCCGTGGACGAATGAGTCTACTGGTACTCCGGTGGCGTCGCAAAAATCGAGGATTTCGATCCACGGGTTGATCTTCTAAGGATGCCGACCGGCGAATTCGACGAAATATTCTCGGTAGTTATGCCCCTCATTGATCCATCCCAGATTATGCGCCTCAAGGACGCGCATGCAGTCCTTTAGCTTTGTACTGCCGATCTGGAACGCACCCATGACGTCCTCTACCAGCAGCTTATCGGTGTTCTGCCGCCGCATACGCTCAGCGAGCTTGATCGCAAAATCCCGCTGTTGCAGGGGCAACTCCTTGAGCTTGTCAATGAACTGGCAGATGCCGTCGATTTCCTCTTGAGTTTCGGCCAGCCCATCGCTCTTCGTCACGTCCGCCAGGCTCTTCAAAGTTTTCGGGTAGCTAGGTTGGCTCGCTTGGGTGGTGTCGGTGAACTGTTCAAGAAGCTGCCGCTCAGCGCGGCGAAACCGGTCCTCGTGTTCTTTCCTGAATCGACGAAGCGTCTGGGCGGTGTAGGTCTCCACATTGGGGCGATAGTCGATGATGTCGTCGTGTTTTCCGCAAACCAGAAGGAGGTTGTTGAACGACCGCCGGGCCTCATTTGACATTTTACTGTTAAACCGCGGTCCCCCCTCCTGTGCAGCTTCGATGTGAGCGATCTTGCCCAGCATCGCGCCGGATTCATCGACCAGCACTGGTTGCCGCTGTAGGCGAACAGTTTCTTGATCGTGCTTGGCGTCGCTTCTAGTCGGACAACTTCCTCTTCAGGCATATCTATCACTTTTCATTGCTCGTTTGCAGCTATCGTTTCTATCAGGTTAAGAGCGCGGCCGATCCTCATGGAAGTAAGCGACATGGGTCGACTGCTGGAGTCATGATGGTCGCTACGCGCCGTGCTCGTGTGGCGGCGACATGCAGATTGAATCGGGCGGATCGCTCCCCCTCGGCGCCAGATCGTTGGATATACCTCTGGAAGACGCCTTCGAAGACGATGACCTCGTCGAATTCTTTGCCTTTGGCCTTATGAATGGTCATCGCCGTCACGCCCTGGTGTGGGCGCGTGGTCGCCGCGAACTGATCATCGACTACTGCAGCCGCTAGCAAGGCACGCGCATCCCGGTACGCTCCATCTGTCCGCCAGGCTTCCGCCAGTTTCGATTCAATCTGGGCGCCGCGGTGCAGGAGTCGCATGTGGCGCGCCTCCTTCGCAACCGTGCGGAATTCCAAGCGGTCGCTAGCGTTGAGCTGGGCACGTATGGTGCGCCAGTCAGTCATCGGATCTCCGGAAAAGACCAACGCGGCGACGCTATCCAGCAGATTGCGAACACCGGGCCCGATGCCGCGCGCGCCAAGCCGTCCTAATCCGTGAACTCGAACATTGGCTGCGATCTCGGTGTACCGGCCTGCCCTCCGGATGGCCGTCGCCGATGCCCCTTCACTTCGACCTAGCTCGAAGGCAGCCAGAGCGTCCAGGATGGCGCCAGCATGCTCCTGATCGCTTACGCGCGGCTCCAGAAGAAGCGCAATGAGGTCGGCGGCGAGCATCGGTCCTTCGGCGGCAACGAGAATGTCGACGGGATAGCTGGGCAGGCCATGGATGGCTTGGGCCATGTAGTCGAAGACGCTCACGGCCAGGACGTTCGCCGGGACGAGGACGGCGAGCGACCATTCGGGATTGCGACGGAGCCGGGCGACGGATCTCAGAATCTCTTGCTTCAAGGGGCGCAGGCTCTGACCGCGATAGCGCGTGATAGTGACGCCAGTATAAGCCGGTGCCCGGAATTCGCCGGTAATGATGTCGTTGGCAAATTGAGTAATGTCCGTGCCCGCACTCCTATTGTTCTCACCAGCGAAGTCAAAGGGCGTTGGGCTGAATTCCTCATTATATTCGTCGAAGCGACGAGGATGCGCGCCCTTGAAGTCGTAGATTCGCTGCTTAGGATCTCCGAGCGCGATGAGGCGGCTGTTTCGTCCCAAGCCGGCAATCATGGCCCATTCGTCTGCGTTCGTATCCTGAAATTCATCGACAATGATCAGAGGGTAAGCGCGCCCATAAGATTTCGCGAGTATTGGGGCTGTCTGAAACAGTTCGGTCAAGAGAACTGGAAAAAGATCGAAAGCGACCAGACCATCTCGTTCGAACAGCTGCCGTTGCCGCGCCGTCCGCGCGTCGCCCTCGAGTCCCGCAAGATGGGCGCGGGCCTTGGCTGGCAACAGCAGGGAGACGCCCTGCTTCTCGCACAGCAGATAGCCGTGACTCTTCAATAATGTCCAGGCGAAACCGTGATAAGTGTTGATCTCGATGCGCGACATCATCGCGCGCGGCAATGTCGCCGTGGCATGTTCGGCCACACGAGCAACCGTTGCCCGTGCGAAGCTCAGGAAGAGCGCCTTCCCGATAGAACCGAGCCGCCCCGCCTCCAGGTCAGCGCAGGCTTTAGCAAGCGCAATGGTGGTCTTGCCAGATCCAGCGCCGCCACGGACAAGGATATTGCCATCGGTGCGCCGTAACCGTTGCCTTTGTTCGCATAGAACCAACGGCATCGCAACTACCCGAAGATGCCATTCGGACCTGGTGGCGCGGGCGGGGCCGGAGGTGCCGGTGGCAGGGCCATGCCCTTCAGCGCCGCGATAGTCCGCAGCATGGTTTGCGGGAAATTCGTGAGCCCGCAATGCTCGAAGAAAATTGTAAGAAAGTCATCGCCCTTCTTGTGTTTGAAGAGCGCCAGGAATGCATCTCGATATGCGTCATCGGGCGAGCCTGGAAATGGCAGCGTATCGTTGAGTGCTGGTGGCCACTCATTACTCTCGACGAGAAAGCGGACAAACCAAGCTTGCGCTCCAACCCAGACCTCTGCTGACAGAAGATGCTCAAAGCCTGCATAGGGCTGCTCGAATGGCGCATCACAGGAAGCCACAATGGCGTCGCGTGCCGCGCGCTCCTGCTCGTCAAATATCGACGCAACGGACTTCCCAAGTCCGCGGAAGAACGCCGCGAAAGGAGCAACTCCACTTTGACCGCCCGCGTCGAACGGCACCCATCCCAGAGTATCGAGCCGCTCATAGTTCGCGGGATCAATCTCGGCAGCCTTGCGTGCGGCCGCGCTGTAAGCAACGAGCTCCGTCTTCCCTTCGACGACGATCACGCGGCGCGCAAGCAAAGCCTCGCAGAAACGGGTGCGAAAACCGTCGCGAAAGCTCTTGAGCTTAAGATTGTCGGGCAGCGCAATGTCCGAGGAAGTAAGAACTCCCTCCGAGTTTCGGGACATTACCGTCATCTGCTCGGGCTGAAACTGCTCGATCACGTAAGGCGAGTGTGACGTGAATAGCGCCTGGGCCGCGATTGCCCTCACCTTGTCGACGACACGCTTCTGGACGTGTGGCGGCAACGAAAGCTCCGGCTCCTCCATCGCAAAGATCACACGCCCTTCGCGGCGCTCCGCAATGAGGCTGAGCATTGCAAGGACCAGAGCGTTGATTGTACCGGAGCCCTGATGCTGGAAGGGAGCGGCGTAGCCCGGGACGCCTGTGGCGAGAAATGATTTAAGGACGCGGCGAAGGTCTTCTCGCGTCAGCTCGGAGACCCGAAGATGAAGGGCATCGGCCCATTCGCCGGGAACGATGTTGCGCATGGCGTCTCGGATCGCCACAAGAATACGCCCAAATTCGGGGTCGCTGGCACCCACGACATCCAGATCGCGAAGCTGTCCGAGTAGGCCCTCCCACATGCGGGTGCGGACCTCGTATGTCTTGAGGATGACGTCGAGGAGTGAGCCTCGCTCCATCGACAGGGCACGAGTACCTGTCCGAAGTGCGCGAAGATGAAGGAAGCCGAATTCCCTCTTGTCGCCAGAACGGCATTCACTGAGCATTGTGCCATCTGCCAAGCGAGGCACCGCAAACCGCGTCTTTGCGGTGAAGTCGTCATTTTCTGGGTCGTAGGCTCCTTCAAACCGAACGCGAACTGCAGGCTCAATGCCCGGTTGTCCGACGACGGCGCCCTGACCTGGCCCGAGAAGCCTGCGATCAGCCTGGCGCCAGAATTCGAGATTGTTGCGAAAGCGTGTGCATTGCTGCTCGTCGAGGCCGGTAATGACAACCTCGACAACGATCTGCTTCGAGGGTGCTCCCTCTGTTGGAAGATACTCGCCGCCGTAGAAATCGTGCTCGTCGATCGGCTGAGCGCGGGCCAATCGGTCCGGTCCGATCGCGAGCTCTATGGCCTCGAATATGGTGGATTTTCCGGTATTATTGTCCCCGAGCAGAACTGACGTTCCAGCGAAATGAACATCAGCACGCCTAATCCCCCGAAAGTTCTCGATGTGAACGCGAGCAATCCTCACAAAGCCCCCCGAATCCCCAATGGCTTTTGCCACTAGGGATAGCAGCTTCCAATCGGCTTGTCCGCAGGTTGGCCACGCCAGCGAAGGGCTTTCGTCTCAGCCTTTAGTCCTCCCACGTCTCGTATTCAGCGGTACTCTGCGCGGTGCGCCGCTTCTCCCAAGCCTCAACCTCCTCGATATCGTAAAGAACGCTGCCGCCAATTTTGGTGAAGCGCGGCCCCTTCCCGCTGACTTTCCAGTTCGCGACGCGTGCGATCCGAGGTCCCGCTCCCCAGCGCTCTGCCAGTTGATGCGGATCCAGGAATACCTTGTCGGTCATGGGCCGGCGGCGGTCTCCCCAGCGGCGCGCTGGTCTGCCTGTCGGCTTCAGCTCGCTGGTTGGCACGTTCTTCGAGGACGGCCTCGCTCTCGGCTGCTCTGAGCTGCGTTTCCAGTTCCGCGAGACCTGCGCGAAGCGATTGGGTGCATTCGCCCAAGAATAGCTGGGCCTCTATCGCGGTCTTTGTCTCCGCGATTTTGGACTGCAAAACTTGAATGTTTGTCATAATAGAGCTCATCGTCTGCTTTCAATGGATGAGCAACGGTTCTTCAACGGTCGCTCAACGGATAAGCTCATGGTGTCGTCACGACGCGCCGGGCGCATAGAAATTTGTTCGTGGGACGGGCGATGGAATTCCAGAAAGCAGCGGCGAAGCTGGTGGCCTCATATCAGCGCCAGCCGGCCGCTGAACCAGTTGCGTTTCGCGCGCGCTGACGCGTACCGCCAGTTTGTCGAGGCGGCAGCACAGGCCGGATTTACCGGACCAGACGTTCAGATGGATTCAGATTTTTCTGAACGGTCGCTGGAATGGGTGGCGCGAGCGGATGATGGAGCGTCGCGCCGGTTTGTGCACACCCTGATACGGTGCGACCGCTGGAATGGGGATTATCCCAACGCTGTGTGGCTGGCGTGCCGGTCTGGCACTATGGAAGTGTTAGTGGAGCGGCTGTCGGGGTAGCCAGAATGGGCTCCAGTAAATCACTGGCGCGCGGTTCTATCTTCCGTTGGGCTTGAACAATCTGGTTTCCGAGACGCGCTGCTGAATCAGCTTATCGTACGTCTCCTGTCCCAGATCCTCCTTGAACGAACGTATCGGCATTTCTTCGACCATATATTTTCGCGTTTCTGCGAACGCGGCATCGCCGCCGTCAGGCAGTTCATCGAAGCCTTGGTGCGCACGTTTACGTAGCGCCTCGAAGCGATCAAGCTGCGCCCTTCCGTAATCTCCTATCCATTCGAAGTACTCGCGAACGCCATCCAGCTTGAGCACGGGCAAGTCCCACCGCCCCTTGGTTGCTCCTGGAAACCCCTCATAGACGCTGACTTCGATTGGGCCTGAGACATCATAAGATTTGGGGCCACCGATAGTGGCCATCAGGACAATCCGGATGTCAGCAAGCACGTCAAGCAGCTCTTGAGTGAGGCCGGTAGCGCTGAAAAACATGGTGTTGTGAATTGGACCTGGAGCAAATTGATCCAGGTAAATCCGATCAATAGCTCGCAGTTCTCCGATAAGTTTGTCGGCAATTTCCGATTTGTGGAGGTACCACTGGCGTCCAATTTGCGCTGTAGCTCATCCCAACTGAGAAGGTGGATGTTTGTGCTGCTTGCCGCCTCGTACGCTCCGCTCTGGAAACCCACCTTGGAAATGATGAAGCCGGTGTTTGCTCCCGCTCCGCTCATGATTGTGTGAAACGAATGGACCGTATCCTGCGGAACTGGCGACTCCCAGTATTTGCACTCAACGAGCATGACCTGGTTAACGCTGGCGCGAGGATCGTGGATGTAGACGTCCACCTCTTTGCTTCCTCGACCAGCTAACTTCACCGTGAGGGGTGTGACTGCGTCGTAGCCCATCTCTCGAAAGAGCATGGCAACTTTGTCTTGGAGGTCGCGCCAATCCTTGAGTTGGCTGGTGGGGATGAACAAGGCTTTACCGGACGTTGAACATTGCGAGCGTCGGATAATC
>NZ_JACMYP010000304.1 GCF_020889705.1 Bradyrhizobium altum
CGAGCCTGCACCTGTCGTCACACCGGCGCCCGCCGCGCCGGTCCCGCCAGCGACGTCAGTTGCGGAGTCCGTGCTGCTCGAACAATCGGCGCCAAAGCCCACGGTCAATTCGCCGGATTTGCAGCCCGGCGGCCAGCCATCTCCGGACACGCCGCAACGCTAGAGCGTTCTCGAGGACGATCATGAGCGGAGAAACGGCCCTTCCGATCGCCGATTCAACGACCACTCAATCGATCTTCGACTGGCTGGAACGGTTCGCCGCCTGCGTCAGGGCGGTCGACTATGCTGCTGCCCGTCCGTTCTGGCATTCGGACATCATCTCGTTCGGCACCTATCAGGAGCTCATCCACGGCCGTGCGCGCTGGACCGAGATGCAATGGGACAATGTCTGGCCCCGCACCGCGGATTTCGCCTTCGATCTCGCGCATACGCAGGTGCTGATCAGCGCCGACGGCGGCATGGCGACGGTGATCACGCCCTGGACGAGCACCGGCTTCCATGCGGACGGCAGCCGCTTCGATCGGCCGGGACGGGCGACGATCATTCTCGCGCGTCAGGTCGACGGGCGCTGGCTCGGCATCCATTCCCACATGTCGCTGCGCCGCGGCGTGCCGCAGGACAGCCACGGCAACCGGCCCGTCAAGGCCCATTGATCGCGAGATGACTAGCTAGATGATTTGCCTGGTCCGCCGCGCGACGCTGCGCCGTTCGTCGACATGTGGGCCGTAGGCGCTCTGCGCGTCGGCCAATGACCCACGCCGCTGTCCGCGCGTCTGCGGCTCGTGGGCGGCGGTGGCGATCAGATGGGCCACAAACGACGGATCGGCATGCGGCAGCGGGATCTTGGGCGCCCAATGGGTGGTCGCGGCCAGCGGCACCAGAGCCGTGCCGGTCGCCCCGGCAGTGTCTGTGAACTCGCCGTCCAGGACCTCTGATTGATCGATATCGAGCATCGCCTGCGACCCGTTGGAACGTCATCATTTGGGACGTTGCGTCCCTCTGCAACACCCTCATGGCAAGGGTCATGCCCGCCATCCCCAGTTCGTTCCGCGGCAGTCGAAAACGTGGTTTCCAGATTATTTATCAAGTTCTCCTAGCGTTGGATTCGCCGGAACCACTATCTTGAGGGTGTATAGAATCACCGGGTACCGTCCCAAATCGAGACATGTTCGATGCCCCCTGTCCCGCCAGCCGCCAGCATCCTCGCCTCGCTCGGCCAAGCGACATTCGCCTGGGACCTGGCGACCGACGCGATTGCCTGGAGCGACAATGTGGCGACGGTCTTCCCGGACATTCCGGTCGCTGCGCTTGCGAGCGGCGGCGAGCTTGCAAAGCTGATCGAGCCAATGCGCTCGGTTCGATCAGATGCGCTCGGCCAGACTGGAACGGCGCGGAGCGGGGAGGGCGTTCCCTACCGAATCGAATACGGCGTGCGGGCCGTCACCTCGGCGCCGTTGATCTGGATCGAGGAGACCGGCTGCTGGTTTGCCGGCGCCGACGGCAGACCGGCGCGCGTGCAAGGCGTCGTTCGCATCAACAATGAGCGGCACGCCCGCGACGAGCAGCTCGTGAAGCTGTCGCGGCACGATCCGCTGACCAACGAGCTCAACCGTACCCATCTGATCGCCTCGCTCGCCGAGTCCATCGAGGAGTGCGCGCGCTTCCGCACCTCCTGCGCCTTTATGCTGATCGGCATCGATCATCTGGCGCGGGTCAACGATGCGTTCGGCTTCGATGTCGCGGACGCCGTCATCGCCGAGGTGGCGAAACGGATTCGTGCACGGCTGCGCAGCGGCGACATGCTCGGCCGCTTCTCCGGCAACAAGTTCGGGCTGATCCTGCGCAACTGCACCGTCGACGACACCAACGTCGCCGCCGAGCGCTTCCTCGCCGCGGTGCGCGACGAGGTGGTGCCGACCAGGTCCGGCCCGGTATCGGTAACGGTCTCGATCGGCGCCGTCACCATCCCGCGCCATGCGAAGTCGGCGGAGGAGGCGGTCAATCGCGCCCAGGAGACGCTGGACGCGGCCAAGAGCCGCCGCGCCGGATCGTTCGCGCTGTGGAAGCCGAATGTCGAGCGCGATGCCCAGCGCCGCGTCAACATCCGCGTCACCGACGAGATCGTCACCGCGCTGAACGAGCGCCGCATCCTGATCGGCTTCGAGCCGGTGGTCGATGCGCGCTCGCGGCAGCCTTCGTTCTACGAGTGCCTGGTCCGCATGGAGCAGGAGGACGGCCGGGCGCTGCTCGCGCCCGATATCGTGCCGGTCGCCGAGCGGCTCGGCCTGATCCGGATGGTCGATCATCGCGTGCTGGAGCTTGCGATCGCAGAGCTCGCCTCAGCCCCAGGTGTGCAGCTCAGCCTCAACATCTCGCCGGACACCACGATGGATCCGGACTGGTGGGCCACCATCGAATCGCTGATGCACGCGCATCCCGGCGTCGGCGAGCGGCTGATCGTCGAGATCACCGAGACGGTCGCGATCCAGGATATCGACGACGTCCGCGGCTTCGTCACGCGGCTGAAGAATTTCGGCAGCCGGATCGCGATCGACGATTTCGGCGCCGGCTACACCTCGTTCCGAAACCTGCGCAAGCTTGGCGTCGATATTGTCAAAATCGACGGCGCCTTCGTGCAGAACATCGTGCGTTCGGCCGACGACCGTGCCTTCGTGCAGACGCTGATCGATCTCGCACGCCGCCTTGAAATCAAGACCGTCGCCGAATGGGTGCAGGACGAAGAAGCCGCCGTGATGCTGCGCGAATGGGGCTGCGACTTCATCCAGGGCCGCCTGATCGGCCTCGCCTCGCCGGACCGGCCGTGGAACGCGCCGACGGAGAAGGCCGTGCCGGCTGCGGGGTGATTCACAATCGCGGATCAGGCTACAGGCGTCGTCCCGGCCAAGTGCGCAATTGCGCACGGGGGCCGGGACCCACACGCCGCGGCTTCTCAATGAGGCGATCTGGCAGACGCCTCGTTCAAGCAACTAGCATTGGTGATGATGGGTCCCGGCTTTCGCCGGGACGACGATGGGGTGAGGTGCGCGCGCAAGAGCGAGAAACTACTCGTCCTTCTTCGCCGGCTGTGACATGCGCTCGAGGCGTTCCTGCATGTCCTTCATCTGGCGGCGAAGCTCGTCGATGTTGCCGTCGTCGGCCGCGGGCTCCGGCGCCTTCTCGGCTTCAGTGCCGCCGCGCTGCGGCACGAACGGCTTGAACATCGAGAAGGTCTGCTGGAACAGCTCCATGTTGCGGCGGACCTGTTCTTCCAGGGGAGCAAACGGCGTCCCGCTCAGGGCGCCCGCGATCTGCTTGCGGAATCTCTCCTGTTCCCGGGTCAGCGTATCGATCGACTGCTCGAGATATTTCGGCACCACCATCTGCATGCTGTCGCCGTAGAACCGGATCAGCTGGCGCAGGAAGGTGGTCGGCAGCAGGTTCTGCCCGGCCTTGTTCTCCTGTTCGAAGATGATCTGCGCGAGCACGGAGCGGGTGATGTCATCGCCGGTCTTGGCGTCATAAACGAGGAAATCCTCGCCTTCCTTCACCATCGCCGCGAGATCCTCGAGCGTCACATAGGTGCTCGTACCGGTATTATAGAGCCGCCGGTTCGCGTATTTCTTGATCGTGGTCGGTTGTTCAGATTTTGCCATGGGCTCACACTTCAACACCGAAGGACCTGGAACCCGGCAGCATCGCCGCTGGGCTAAATGCAACGCATCGCAGCAAAGGTAAGCATTTTCAAAGCCGTTCGGCTACCGTTTTGTGCTGCACGGTTAATCTCAAAGCAAAGGTATTGCTCAGGAAAGTGCCAAGGACGTCATTTTGAGTGCGTCGCTGCGCAATTTGCGCGTCAGCGCGATTGACATGGCTCAATGAGGTTTACAGGATAGTTATCAAGAGACAGGTCCGCCAAACCGGCCGCCCGCCGTCGAGAAACCCAGCTACAACCCATAGGAGATGTCCATGTCAGACGATGTCGTCATCGTCAGCGCCGCCCGCACCCCGGTCGGCAGCTTCAACGGCGCGTTCGCCACCACGCCGGCCCAC
Organism: Bradyrhizobium altum; assembly: GCF_020889705.1. Taxonomy (GTDB): domain Bacteria; phylum Pseudomonadota; class Alphaproteobacteria; order Rhizobiales; family Xanthobacteraceae; genus Bradyrhizobium; species Bradyrhizobium altum. Next base: position 4,051 of record NZ_JACMYP010000304.1, read on the forward strand.
GACCTCGGCGCGATCGCCATCAAGGCGGCGCTGGAGCGTGCCGGCGTCGAGGGTGGTCAGGTCTCCGAAGTCATCATGGGCCAGATCCTCACGGCGGCGCAGGGCCAGAATCCGGCCCGTCAGGCCTCGATCGCGGCCGGCATTCCGGTGGAAAGCCCGGCCTGGGGCGTCAACCAGCTCTGCGGCTCGGGCCTGCGCACGGTGGCGCTCGGCTACCAGGCGCTGCTCAACGGCGATTCCTCGATCGTGGTCGCGGGTGGCCAGGAATCGATGAGTATGGCCCCGCACGCGCAATATCTGCGCGGCGGCGTCAAGATGGGCGGCCTCGAGCTGATCGACACCATGATCAAGGACGGCCTGTGGGATGCCTTCAACGGCTACCACATGGGCAACACCGCCGAGAACGTCGCCAAGCAGTACCAGATCACCCGCTCCCAGCAGGACGAGTTCGCGGTCGGTTCGCAGAACAAGGCCGAGGCGGCGCAGAAGGCCGGCAGGTTCAAGGACGAGATCGTCCCGGTCACCATCAAGTCCCGCAAGGGCGATATCGTGGTCGACGCCGACGAGTATCCGCGCCATGGCGCCACGATCGATGCGATGGCCAAGCTCCGCGCGGCCTTCGAGAAGGACGGCACCGTGACCGCCGGCAACGCCTCGGGCATCAATGACGGCGCCGCCGCCGTCGTGCTGATGACCGCCAAGGAAGCGGCCAAGCAGGGCAAAAAGGTGCTCGCCCGCATCGTCTCGTGGGGCCAGGCCGGCGTCGACCCCAAGATCATGGGCACCGGGCCGATCCCGGCCTCGCGCACCGCGTTGAAGAAGGCCGGCTGGAACATCGCCGACCTCGACCTGATCGAGGCCAACGAGGCGTTCGCCGCGCAGGCCTGCGCCGTCAACAAGGACCTCGGCTGGGATCCGGCCAAGGTCAACGTCAATGGCGGCGCAATCGCGATCGGCCATCCGGTCGGCGCGTCGGGCGCCCGCGTGCTGGTGACGCTGCTGCACGAGATGCAGAAGCGCGATGCCAAGAAGGGCCTCGCGACGCTCTGCATCGGCGGCGGCATGGGCATCGCTATGTGCGTTGCACGCGACTGAACAAAAGGCAGCGAGGTCGGTTAGGTGATGAAAAGATCATCTGTCAACCACGGCGCGAGCTGATAGAAAAGATGCCCGGCTTTGTGCCGGGCATTTTTGTTTCGAGAGCATGATCCGGAAAAGTGTGAAGCGGTTTTCCGAAAGGATCATGCTCAAAAAGGGAGCTAAAGCATGATCCGGAAAAGTGCGAAGCGGTTTTCCGAGAAGATCATGCTTAAACAAGAATCCAAAGCGCGATGACGATTCAGCCTAATCTCATCGCGCTTTGTTGAGTGAGTGCGAAGACCGGAGTGATCCGGTTATAAAAGACGGCCAAGGAGGAGACGGACATGGCACGTGTTGCATTGGTGACGGGCGGAACGCGGGGCATTGGAGCTGCAATCAGCAAGGCGATGAAAGCGGCGGGCTACAAGGTGGCGGCAAGCTACGCCGGCAATGACGCCGCGGCGGAGAAGTTCAAGGCGGAGAGCGGCATCCCGGTCTACAAGTGGGACGTCGCATCGTTCGACGCCTGCGCGGCCGGTGTGAAGCAGGTCGAGGCCGATCTCGGTCCGGTCGACGTGCTCGTCAACAATGCCGGTATCACCAAGGACACCGCATTCCACAAGATGACGCTTGAGCAGTGGAATGCCGTGATCAACACCAACCTCGGCTCGCTGTTCAACATGACGCGCCAGGTGATCGAGGGCATGCGCGCCCGCAAGTTCGGCCGCGTCATCTCGATCTCCTCGATCAACGGCCAGAAGGGCCAGTTCGGCCAGGTCAACTACTCCGCGGCGAAGGCCGGCGACATCGGCTTCACCAAGGCGCTCGCGCTGGAGAACGCCAAGGGCGGCATCACCGTCAACGTGATCTGCCCGGGCTACATCAACACCGAGATGGTGCAGGCGGTGCCGAAGGACGTGCTCGAGAAGAACGTGATCCCGCAGATTCCGGTCAACCGGCTCGGCGAACCCGAGGAGATCGCGCGTGCAGTGGTCTTCCTCGCGGCTGACGAGGCGGGCTTCATTACCGGCTCGACGCTCACCGTCAACGGCGGCCAGTATCACGCCTGACGCGAGAAGCGTCGTCGCGTCGCAGGCGCACCCAATCAAGTCGTGATGCCCGGCCTTGTGCCGGGCATTTTCGTCGTTACAACCGCGGGGCGCGAAGCAGAGACGTGGCCCGGCCGGCCACGACGGATTGAACTCAGATGACGACCCGAACTGCCACCCTTGTCGGACTGACCGCCATCCTGATGTGGTCGCTGCTGTCGGTCATGACGGTCGCGACCGGGGCGATCCCGGCGTTCCAGCTCGCCGCCATGACGTTTGCGATCGGCGCCGCGGTCGCGTTCGCAAGCTTTCTCTTCCGTCCCGCAGCGTTCGGCGCACTGAAGCAGTCGCCGATTGCCTGGCTCGTCGGCGTCGGCGGGCTGTTCGGCTATCACGCGCTGTATTTCCTGGCGCTGCGCTTCGCGCCGCCGGCCGAGGCCGGCCTGCTCAACTATCTCTGGCCGCTGCTGATCGTGCTGTTCTCGTCGCTGCTACCGGGCGAGCGGCTTGCGATCCATCACATCATCGGCGCACTGCTTGGCCTTGTCGGCACCGTGCTGCTGTTCGCCGGCAACACTGGCGCCTTCACAAGAGCGCAGATTCCAGGCTTCGCGGCGGCATTCGTCGCGGCGTTCGTCTGGGCCGCCTATTCGGTGATGTCGCGCCGGCTCAAGGCGGTGCCGACCGATGCAGTGGCGGGCTTCTGCCTGGCCACCGCCGTGCTTGCCGCGCTGGTGCACATGCTGGCGGAGACCACGGTGTGGCCCGCGACACCGCTGCAATGGCTCGCGGTGATCACACTCGGCATCGGCCCGGTGGGTGCCGCGTTCTTTGCCTGGGACATCGGCATGAAGCGCGGCGACATCCGCGTGCTCGGCGCCGCATCCTATACCACGCCGTTGCTCTCGACCGCGTTTTTGATTGCAGCAGGTTTTGCCAAGCCCAGCGCCAACATCGCAATCGCCGCGATCCTGATCGCCGGTGGCGGACTGATCGCGGCGAAAGACATGGTCTGGAAACACTAGGCAGCTGGCCGCCAGCCAGGCGGCTTGTAAGCGCCTTCCGGAATTTGCCCGAGCACGGAATGCTTCAGCTTCTGGGGCGACAGGCCATAGAACTGCTGAAAACTCATGATCAGCGGTCGCCATTTGTCGGGATCGATGCGGTCGGTTTGGCCGTCCATCAAAATTCCCGGATGCGCGTGCACGCGGGTCACGCGCACCTCGATTGCCATGAGATTGCCGCGCCAGACCTCGTCCTCCTGCGCCATCCTGTGGACGTGGGCGACCTTCGCCTCAATCTGTACCGGGCACTCGGCAGCGCGCGGGGCGGCGACGGTCTCGCCGTGCAATCGCGTCAAGCCGCTGATGTCGAACTTGTCCCGTTCGTGCCGATAACCGCGCTTGATCTTTCCTGCCGGCACTGGGTTCGAGCCGGTGGTGCGCGCCAGAGCATTGACGGCATCGACAAGATCGACCGATGGGAGATTGAGCACGCATTCGCCGGTGCGGATCATGTTCTCGGTGGTCTTGGAATTGCTTGCGAGGCCAAGCATGCATCGCCAGCCAACCCACCATGCCGACGACATCGGCGCCAGATTGGGCGAGCCGTCTTCATTGGTCGAACCAATCAGAACGACGGGTGTCCCGAAGTAGAGTATGGCCGGCTCAATGCTCCGCGATTCCGCAGTGCCGGTGATATCGATGGTGCCGAGCATGCTGGCTTCCTCATGTGAAGCCTAGAGCTAATGGCTTGGCGCCCGCTTACCCACCCGATTCCCGAGTACCTTCTTTCAGTTGCCGGGGAACCAATCGGGCTCTGCCATCTCGAACTTCGCAAACTGAAATCCCGGCGCGACGGTGCAGCCGACCAGCGTCCAGTCGCCGCCGCTTTCCGCGGCCTGCCAGGCGCCCGCCGGCACGATCGCCTGTGGCTGCTCGCCGTGCGCGACATCCGGCCCGAGCGTGATCGCATGCGGCAGGCCGCCGTCCTGTGCAATCTGCAGGGTCAGCGGCGCGCCGGCGTAATAGTGCCACATCTCGACGGCGTCGATGCGGTGCCAGTGCGAGCGCTCGCCGCGCGCGAGGAGAAAATAGATCGCGGTCGAATGCGCGCGTCCACCGGCGTCGCAGCGCTCGTCGCGAAACGTCTCGCGATAATGCCCGCCTTCGGGGTGCGGCTGCAGCGCGAGCCGCGCGATGATGTCGGCAGCCGAGAGCTGTGACATCAGGACTTGTTCTTGCGCTCGCGGAGCTCGCCGAACACCAGCGCCGGGTCGGCGCCCTTCATGTGCAGCTTGGCGGCGACCGAAGGCTCGTCGGCGCGCAGGAACACGTTAGCCTTCTTCTCGTCGCCCAGCAGCACGGGAATCGTCGGCTTGTTCTCGGCGCGCAGCTTCGTCACTTCCTCGGCGCGGGCCTGCAAATGCGGATTGTCGCCCTCGATGGTGAGCGCGAACTTCACGTTGGAGGCGGTGTATTCATGACCGCAATACAGACGGAAATCGTCCGGCAGCGAACGCAGCTTCAGAAGCGAATCCCACATCATGGGATAGGTGCCCTCGAACACCCGGCCGCATCCGATCGAGAACAGCGTGTCGGCGGCGAACACCGCCTTCTCGCCGTCGAACACATAGGAGATATGGTCGAGCGTATGGCCCGGGGTCTCGACCACGCGCGCGAGCAGGCTGCCGACCTTGATGACGTCGGCATTGGCGGCGCGCAGATCGACATTGGCGATCTTGGCAGACTTGTCGTGCGGCGCGACGACGCGGCAGCCGTATTTCTGCTTCAGCTCGGCGACGCCGCCGACATGGTCGCCATGGTGATGGGTGATCAGGATGTCGGTCAGCGTCCAGCCTTCGTGCTCCAGCGCCTTGATGATCGGGCCGGCCTCCGGCGCGTCGATCGATGCCGTCGCCTTGGTGGCGGGATCGTGGATCAGGTACCCGAAATTGTCGGTGAGGCAGCTGAAGGTGCGAATTTCGGCGGTCATGATATCTCCACGAACAAACGGGACGGACATTTCAGAGCATGGCTTTTTCGAAAAGCCGGCGTCGCCGTTTCCGGATCATGCTCTTACCGCGCCCAATATAGGGGTGAAATATGGCGTTAACGCTCCGGCGGCAACGCAAATTTCGGCGCTCCCCGGCTGCAGGGGGCATGTTAGGCTGGGATCATGGACGTCATCGACCTCCGCGACTTCTATTCGCAGCGCCTCGGCATCGTGGCGCGGCAGCTGATCAACCGCGGCATCCGTGCGCGGTGGCCGAACGCGGAAGGCCTGCGCGTGCTCGGGCTCGGCTATCCGACACCCTATCTCGGCCTGTTCCGTGATACCTGCGAGCGCTGCATCGCCTTCATGCCGGCGGCCCAGGGCGTGCTGAAATGGCCGACCGGCCGGCCTGCGCTGGCGACCCTGATCGACGAATTCTCGATGCCGTTGCCGGATGCCGCGGTCGACCGCGTGCTGCTGGTGCATGCGCTGGAGATGTCCGACGACCCGGAGCGGCTGCTGCGCGAGGTGTGGCGGGTGCTGTCGCCGTCGGGGCGGCTGATCGCGATCATCCCGAACAGGCGCGGCGTCTGGACGCGCACCGATGCCACGCCGTTCGG
>NZ_JACMYP010000305.1 GCF_020889705.1 Bradyrhizobium altum
AACGGCGCGCCCGGTGGTGGCGGCGGCCTTGGCGCGGGTGGCGCCGTCTTCGTTCAGCAAGGCGGCTCGCTGACCATCAAGGGTGGCTCGCTCTCCAACGATTCCGGCTTCAACGCCGTCGCCGGCGGCACCAATGGCATCGGCCAGGCGAGCGGCTCGGCATACGGCTCCGGCATCTTCATCCAGGGCAACAGCAATCTCAGCTTCGCGCCTGGCAGCGGCCAGACGCTGACTGTCGCCAACGACATCGCGGACCAGAGCGGCAATGGCGGCACCGGCGCCAATGCCGGCGTCGGCGGCCTCGTCATCAGCGGGGGCGGCACCGTCATCCTCGGCGGCAACAACAGCTATACGGGCAACACCGCGGTCGGCGGCGCCGGCACAAGGGTATCGATTTCGGCCAACGTCAATCTCGGCGCGGTCACCAACACCCTGACGCTGGGCGACGGCACCGGCATCAACTTCACCGACGGCTTCACGCACACTCGCAACGTCGCCGTCGCGGGCGATCCGGTCTTCAATGTCGCGGCCGCCGAAACCGTCACCCAGAGCGGCGTCATCTCCGATGGCGCGACGCCGGGCGATGTCGAGGTGACCGGCGGCGGCCGGCTTGTGCTGTCAGCACACAACACCTATTCGGGTGGCACCGTCATCAAGGGCTCGATCCTCGAGCTCGCCGCAAATGGCGCTGCGGGAACCGGCGCGATCGCCTTCACCGACGGCAGCACCGAGAAGCTCGTGCTCGATGCCGCGGTATTCTCCGGGACGTCGTTCGGCACGTCGATCAGCGGCTTTTCCGGCGGCGACACGATCGACTTCGGCAACATCGCCTATGATGCGACGGCCACGCTGTCCTATGCGAACGGTGTGCTGGTGGTGAAGAGCAGCGGTGGGACGACGCTCGCCTCGCTGCATCTGAGCTTTGGCGCGGGCGCCACGGCCAGCTCATTGAGCCTTGGCTACGACGGCTCGGCCTCGCCGCATCTCGAGCTCAGGTCGCAGGCGAACATCGCCTCGGTCGCGGCTGACACCACCGGTCACCTCTCGACGCTGAACACCGGCAAGGTCGTCACCATATCGGTCAATTTCAGCAACACGGTAAGCGTGACGGACATACCGGAGCTACTGCTCAACGACGGCAAGGCCGCGACCTATCTCAGCGGTAGCGGCTCGCAGACGCTGGTGTTCAGCTACACCGTGCAGGATGGCGACAGCACGTCCGATCTCCAGGTGCAGAGCCTCTCGCTCAATGGCGGCACGATCAAGGATCCCGGCGGCCAGGATGCCGACGTCACCCATGCGGCGACCGACCTGCATCTGGCGATCGACGGGGTCGCGCCGACCGTGTCGGTTGCCGCGACGCCGAATTCGCTGCTGGCCGGGCAGACCTCGACCGTCACCTTCACCTTCTCCGAGGCGGTCGCGGGCTTCGCGCTGACGGATACGACCATGAGCGGCGGCGCGCTGAGCAACCTCGTCCATGTCGGCCTCAACGCTGCGCACCAGGACGTCTATACGGCGACCTTCACGCCCGATGTGACCAACTCCGAGGCAGGCTCGGTGCAGGTCAACGCATCGAGCTATACCGACATTGCCGGCAATGCCGGCGCGGCAAGCAGCGCGATCACCTTCGCGGGTGACACCAAGGCGCCGACGGTACAGGCGACCGCCGATCACACCGCGCTGACCGCCGGCGATGCCGCACTCGTCACCTTCACCTTCTCAGAGGCCGTCGCCGGCTTCGCGTTGGGCGATGTCACCGTCAGCGGTGGTACGCTGGGTAGCCTGACCCATGTCGGCGTCGACGGCTCCGGCCATGACGTCTACACCGCAACCTTCACACCCGATGTGACCAACACTGAAGCGGGTTCGGTCCAGGTCAACGTGTCAAGCTATACCGACGTTGCCGGCAATTCAGGCTCGTCGAGCAACACGATCAACTTCAGCGGCGACACCAAGGCGCCGACGGTGTCGGTTTCGGCTGACCACGGCACGCTGCTCGCAGGTCAGACGTCCACCGTCACCTTCACCTTCTCCGAGGCCGTCGCAGGCTTCGCGCTGGGCGATGTCAGCGTCAGCGGCGGCGCGCTGGGCAGCCTTGTCCATGTCGGCGTCAACGGCTCCGGCCAGGATATCTACACCGCAAGCTTTACTCCCAATGTCACCAATGCCGAGGCCGGCTCGGTCCAGGTCGACGCATCGAGTTATAGCGACACCGCCGGCAACCCCGGTGGCGTCAGCAACACGATCAACTTCACCGGTGACACGCAGGCGCCGACGGTTTCGGTCACGCTCAATCCGGATGCGGTGCTGGCCGGCGACCTCTCGGTCGCGACCTTCACCTTCTCGGAAGCCGTGTCGGGCTTCACCCTCGGTGACACCACCGTCCATGGCGGCGCGCTGAGCAATCTCGTGCATGTCGGCCTCAACAGCTCCGGCGAGGATGTCTACACCGCGACCTTCACGCCTGATGTCAGCGACACCGAGACCGGCTCGGTGAAGGTCAATACGTCTGGTTACAGCGATCTGGCCGGCAATGCCGGTGCGGCGAGCAACACCGCGACGATCGGCGGCGATACGCTGGCGCCGACGGTATCGATCGCGGCTGATCGCAACGCGCTGCTGGCGGGGCAGACCGCGCTGGTGACGTTCACTTTCTCCGAACAGATTGCAAGCTTCGCACTCGGTGACCTGGCCGTGCATGGCGGGGCGCTGGGCCATCTGGTCCATGTCGGCGTCAACGCATCAGGCCAGGACGTCTACACCGCCATTTTCACGCCCGACGAGAGCAACGCCGAGGCGGGCTCGGTGCAGGTCACGGCGTGGAGCTACACCGACGTCGCGGGCAACGCCGGTGCGGCAAGCAGCACCATCAGTTTCACCGGCGATACCAAGGCTCCGACGGTATCGGTCGCGGCGAGCCCGAGCACGCTACTGGCCGGCCAGAACTCGGTTGTCACCTTCACCTTCTCCGAGCATGTCACAGGCTTCGCGCTCGGCGATACCGTTGTCGCGGGCGGTGTGCTGAGCAATCTGGTCCATGTCGGGCTCAACATCGCAGGCCAGGACGTCTACACCGCGACCTTCGCGCCCGACATCAACGATACGCTCGCGGGATCGATCCGGGTCACGGCCTCGAGCTATGCCGACGACGCCGGCAATGCCGGCGCGGCTGGTAACACCGCCACGATCGGTGGCGACACGCATTCGCCGACGGTGTCGGTGGCGGCCGACCATACCGTGCTGCACGCGGGCGACGCGGCGCTGATGACGTTCACCTTCTCCGAGGCAGTCGCGGGCTTCGGGCTCGGCGATATCGCGGTCCATGGCGGCCTGCTCGGCAGTCTCCTCCATGTCGGCGTCAACGGCGCAGGCCAGGATGTCTACACCGCGGTCTTCACGGCCGACGTCGCCGATCATCTTTCGGCCAATCTGTCCGTCACCGCATCGAGTTACACCGACATCGCCGGCAATGCCGGTGCATCGAGCAACGTGGTCAATTTCACCGGCGACACCAAGGCGCCGTCGGCGCCGAGACCGGCACTGCATCAGGACACCGGATTCTCGGGTGCCGATCACATCACCAGCAATCCGCTGATCGATTACACCAAGTCCGATGCCGCCGACACGCTGCGCTACAAGGCCGACGGCGCGGCGGGCTTTTCGACGGTGGCGCCGGTCTTCACGACGGACGGCATGCACACCGTGACGGTGCAGGAACTCGATGCCGCCGGCAATGTCAGCGCGTCGTCGAGCCTGACCTTTATCCTCGACACCACGGCGCCCCATTTCACCGGGATCACTGCGACGCCCCCCGGGGGCGTTGGGGCAACGGGCTCGCTGGTGCAACTGACCGTCGGCTTCAACGAGGCGGTTCACGTCATCAGCGGCACGCCCACACTGACGCTGAACGATGGCGGCAGCGCCGTCTACGACGCCGCGGCGACGGCGCTGCTCGGCGATCCCTCCAAGCTGGTGTTCGATCACATCGTGTCGTCGACGGATCGTGCCGCCTCGCTGGCTGTGACCGGCTTCACCGCCAATGGCGCAAGTGTCGTCGACCTCGCCGGCAATGCGGCCTCGCTTTCGTCCGTGTCCGCCGCCTTCGATGCGCTGCATATCAACGAGACCGTTGTGCCGGCGTACACGCTCGGCGCCATCACCCGGCCGGAACTGCATCTGGATCTGGGCGGTCACATCATCATGGACGCGACGGCGTCGGCGTTCGCCGGACAATACGGCATGCAGTACCTGTTCCTCGGCCTGCCGGCGGGAACGCCCTATCAGACCGTGCCCGATTTTCATCTCTGATCGCATCGCATCATTCCGCTAAGCGGAAAACAGATTGCTGCCGCTGCGGCTTGCTGCAGTGCAGGTCATGCGGCATGATCCGGCCCTCGAAACGGACCTGATGGAATGCGGTCCGCATCTCAAGGGAGGATTTGAATGAGACGGGTTTTGGCCGGCGTGTTGGCCTGTGTGTTTGCGATCTCGGCGAACGCGTCGCTGGCGCAGGACAAGCCTCCGCTGAAGCTCGGCGGCATCCTCGATATGTCGAGCCTCTATGCCGACATCACCGGTTCCGGCAGCGAGACCGCCGCCAAGATGGCGGTGGAGGATTTCGGCGGCACGGTGCTCGGCCGCAAGGTCGAGATCGTGGTCGGCGACCATCTCAACAAGGCCGACCTCGCCGCCAACATCGCCCGCGACATGATCGACAACCAGGGCGTCGAGATGATCTTTGACGTCGCGGCGTCCGCGACGGCGCTCGCCGCCGGCGAGATCGCCAAGGCGCGCGGCAAGATCATCATGTTCAACGGCCCGGGCTCGATCCGCCTCTCCAACGAGGCCTGCGGCCCCTACACCGTGCACTACGTGTTCGACACCTTCGCGCAGGCCAATGTGACCGGCCTTGCCGCGGTGAAATCCGGGCTCGACACCTGGTTCTTCCTGACCGCGGACTACGCGTTCGGCCAGGACCTCGAAAAGGACACCAGCAATGTGGTGGTGAAGTCGGGCGGCAAGGTGCTTGGCAGCGTGCGGCACCCGATCAATACCTCGGACTTCTCCTCCTTCCTGCTGCAGGCGCAGGCCTCCAAGGCCAAGGTGATCGGGCTTGCCAACGCCGGCGGCGACACCATCAACGCGATCAAGCAGGGTGCCGAGTTCGGCATTACCAAGGGCGGCCAGAAGATCTCGCCGCTGCTCGCTTTCGTGACCGACATCGACAGCGTCGGGCTCGAGACCGCGCAGGGGCTGCTGCTCGCGGAAGCGTTTTATTGGGACCTCAACGACGACACCCGCGCCTTCTCAAAACGTTTCATGGAGCGCGTCAAGCGGGTGCCGACTTCGGCGCAGGCCGGCGTCTATTCCTCGGTAACGCACTATCTCAAGGCGGTGAAGGCCGCCGGCACCACGGATGCGGCTGCGGTCATGAAGGTGATGAAGGAGACTCCGATCAACGACATGTTCGCCAAGAACGGCCGGATTCGCGAGGACGGCCGCATGGTGCACGACATGTATCTGTTCGAGGTCAAAAAGCCCTCGGAGTCGAAAGGCCGCTGGGACGATTACAAGCTGCTCGCGACCGTGCCGGGCGACCAGGCGTTCCAGCCGCCCGCAGACTCGCGCTGCCCGCTGGTGAAGAAGTGACGGATTGAAACAACAACGAAAGGCAAAATGCCATGAGCGATAATCAGATGGTTCTCCAGTCCCTCGACCAGGGCCTGCTCACCATCACCATGAACCGTCCCGATCGGCGCAATGCGCTCAATCCCGACATGACGCGCGGTCTCGTCGAAGCGGCGCGGCGTGCGCAGGACGATACCGAGGCGCGCGCGGTGCTGATCCGCGGTGCCGGCGGCACGTTCTGCGTCGGCGGCGACGTCAAGTCGATGGCGGAAGGCCGCGCGCCGCTGCCGTTCGAGGCCAAGATGGCGAATTTGCGCCGCGGCATGGAGGTCTCGCGCATCCTGCACCAGATGCCGAAGCCGGTGGTGGCGCAGCTCGACGGCGCGGCGGCCGGCGCCGGGCTTTCGATCGCGCTGTCCTGCGATCTGCGCGTCGCCAGCGCCTCCTGCAAGATCACCACCGCGTTTGCCAAGGTCGGCTTCTCCGGCGACTACGGCGGGACGTATTTCCTCACCAAGATGCTCGGCAGCGCCAAGGCGCGCGAACTCTACATGATGTCGCCGGTGCTGTCGGCGCAGGAAGCCTATAACCTCGGCATGGTCTCCAAGGTGGTGCCCGATGCCGACGTCGAGGCCGAAACGCTGGAGCTGGCGCGGTCGCTGGCGCAGGGGCCATCGGTGGCGCTCGGCTACATCAAGCGCAACATCAACAATGCCGAGACGATGACGTTAGAGGCCTGCTTCGACGGCGAGGCGATCCACCACACCCGTGCCGGCGAGACCACCGACCACAAGGAAGCGGCCAAGGCGTTCGTCGAGAAGCGCAAGCCTACCTTCCAGGGGCAGTAAGCCGTGACCAATTCCATGGCCGATTACATGCGGCTGCGGCAGATCTGCCTGGTGGCGCCGCAGCTTGCGCCGGTGATCGCGGACATTTCCGCGATCATGGGCCTCGATGTCTGTTACCGCGACGGCAACGTCGCCAAATACGGCCTCGAGAACGCGCTGCTGCCGGTCGATACCATCCTGCTCGAGGTGGTGGCGCCGTTCCAGCCGGGTCCGGGCACCGCGGCCGGCCGCTTCATCGAGAAGACCGGCGGCCGCGGCGGTTACATGGCGATCTTCTGTTGCGAGGATCCCGACGCGCGCGGCGCAAAGGCCAATGCGATCGGCGTGCGAACCGCCAACGTGATCACGCACGCGCCGTATCACGGCGTGCAACTGCACCCGCGCGACTGCCGCGCCGCCTTCATCGAGTTCAATCACACCGACGGCAGCGACGACATTCTTGGGCCATATCCGCCGGCCGGCCCGGACTGGCAGAAGTCGATCCGCAAGGACACGACCCTGGCGCTCACCGAGGTCGAGATGCAGAGCCCCGAGCCCGAGGGGTTGGCGGCGCATTGGGGGAAGATCGTCGGCATTCCCGCTGCTGATGCCGTGGTGAAGCTGCCGAACGCGACCTTCCGCTTCGTCAAGGGCGACAGCGAGATCATGAGCGGCTTAACCTTTGAGGTCGCCGACAAGGCCAAGGTGCTGGATGCCGCGAAAGCGAGGGGCTGCGCGGTGAAGGGCGATGAATTCCAGCTTTGCGGCGTGACGTTCAAGCTGACGGCATGATGTCGTAGCCCGGATGCAGCGAAGCGAAGTCCGGGGCCACTCCGTCCACGGTTGGACCGCCCCGGATTGCGCTGCGCTGCATCCGGGCTGCGCAGCGCCAACCCCGTCATCCTGAGGCGCGAGCGGAGCGAGCCTCGAAGGATGCACGGCTACAGACGGGCCGATTCATCCTTCGAGACGGCCGCATTGCGGCCTCCTCAGGATGACGGGGTAAGGTTGAGCCCGCGGCGACGATCCAATATCGTCGAGCGCAACAAGAACAATTGGAACGCCCCATGCCGCATCCGCTCGATTCCTTCTTCGCCCCAAAGAGCATCGCGTTGATCGGCGCCTCGCGCGATCACGAGAAGATTCCCGGGCGGCTGCTCGCGATGCTGCGCAAGAACGGCTATCCCGGTGCGCTCTATCCGATCAATCCGAACTATGACGAGATCGACGGGCTGAAATGCTTCAAGTCGATCGCCGACGTCGGTGCGCCGGTCGATCTCGCCGTCATCGTCATTCCCGCGCGGGCGGTGCTGCCGGCGCTGGAGCAGTGCGCGGCTGCCGGCGTCAAGAGCGCGGTCATCATCTCGTCCGGCTTTGCCGAGGAGGGCGGCGACAGCGCAGACATGCAGGACGCGATCGTGGCGCTGGCGAAGCGGACCGGGATGCGGATCTCGGGTCCGAACGCCGAAGGATTCTACAGCCAGGCGCAGAAGGTCGCCGCGACCTTCAGCCCGACGATCGACGTCAAGCCGGACGCACCTGACTTGGTCGCGAGCAAACGGCGGATCGGCATTGTCGCGCAGAGCGGCGGCATCGGCTTTGCGATCTATCATCGCGCCAAGGCGCTTGGTGTCGCGCTCAGCTATGTCGTGAGCGCCGGCAATGAGAGCGATCTCGGCGCCGGCGAGTTCCTCGACTACATGGTGCAGGATCCCTCGACCGACGTGATCCTGCTGTTCATCGAGGGCATCCGCGACGTCGACAAGTTCCTTGCGGCGGCGAAGCGCGCGGCGGAGCTCAGGAAACCCGTGATCGTCACCAAGGTCGGCCGCTCCGGCGCCGGCGAGCGCGCGGCGGCCTCGCACACCGCGAGCATGGCCGGCTGGTCGGCGGCCTATGACGCGGTGTTCGCGAAATACGGCTTCATCGTCTCCAACGACCTCGACGAGGCCGTGACGATTGCGGCCGTTCTGACCACCAATCCGCTGCCGAAAGGCGACCGCGTCGCGGTGCTGACGGTGTCCGGCGGCGCCGGCATCTGGGGCGCCGATACCGTGTCGATGCAGGGCCTGCGCGTGCCGGAGCTCTCGGCCGCGATCCAGAGCCAGATCAAGCAATGGATGCCGTCCTATGGCGCGGCCGGCAATCCGGTCGACGTCACCGCGCAGGGCGTCTCCTCCGGCGGCTTGCAGAAGAGCATCGAGCTGTTCGATGCGACCGACGAGGTCGACGCGACCCTGGTCGTGCTGTCGCTGTCGAGCGAGACGCGGATGCCGTTCAAGGAAGCTGAGCTCAAGCCGGTGATCTCAAGGCAGAACAAGCCGGTGGTGTTCTATTCCTACACGCTGCCGTCGCACTTCGCGCGGCAGGAGCTCGCGAAGTCGGGCGTGGTGGTGCTCTCGGGGCTGACCCATGTCGGCGTCGCGATGCGGCGGCTGGCGGACTATGCCAGCTTCAAGCCCGCGCCGGAGATCGCTGCATCCGTCCCACAGACGCACGATCTTTCTGCGCATCTCACATCGAAGACGTTGTCCGAATATGACAGCAAGTCGCTGCTGCGCGCGGCGGGGGTCACGTTGCCCGACGAGGTGCTGGTGACCGACCGCGACGGGCTCGACGCCGCGATCGAGCGGGCCGGATTTCCGCTGGTCATGAAGATCCAGTCGCCTGACATCGCGCACAAGAGCGAGGTCGGCGGCGTTCGCGTCAACATCGCCGTCAAGGGCGCGGCGTTCACAGCCTATCGCGACATGCTGGAGACGGTGCAGAAGGCGCGGCCCGATGCTGCGATCCAGGGCGTGCTGGTCGGGCCGATGGCGAAGAAGGGCGTCGAGATCATCGTCGGCACCACACTAGATGCCACGTTCGGGCCGATGGTGATGGTGGGGCTCGGCGGCATCACCACCGAGCTGTTCAAGGATGTGGTCTATCGCCCGGCGCCGGTGAGCCCGGCTGAGGCGACCACGATGCTGGAGACCCTGAAGGCCGCGCCGCTGCTGCACGGCTTCCGTGGTGCGCCGAAAGCGGATGTCGCCGCGCTGGCGCGGCTGATCTCGCAGATCTCAATGCTGGCAGCGCAGCACCGAAGCGAGATCGCCGAGATCGAGGTCAATCCCGTGCTGGTGCACCCGGAGGGGCAGGGCGTGACGATCGTCGATGCGCTGGTGGTGCCGAAAGGCTAGCGAGCTATCTCCCCACCGTCGTCCCGGGCTTGACCCGGGACCCATACGCCGCGGCCCGCGGAAAGGGCACAAGGGGAGACGGCTTGTCTCGCCACTCGCATCGGTGGTT
>NZ_JACMYP010000306.1 GCF_020889705.1 Bradyrhizobium altum
CGACCCACTATCTGATCGGGCTGCCCTGGAGCATCGGCTTCCTGTTAGGGGCGATCGTCGCGCCGCCGGACGTGGTCGCGCCGCTTGCGATCGCGCGCAAGCTCGGCATGCCCCGCCGCATCCTGGTGGTGCTCGAAGGCGAAGGGCTGGCCAATGACGCGACCGCGCTGATCCTCTACCGCTTCGCGCTGGCCGCCATCACCACCGGGCTGTTCTCGCTGCCGAAGGCGACCGGCACGTTCCTCGTCATCGTTGCCGGCGAGATCGCGTTCGGCACGGCGGTGGGCTGGCTCAGCCTGCGCGCCCGCCGCCGCGCCAGGGATCCGCAGGTCGAGATCACGCTGTCGCTGATCACGCCCTATCTCGCCTACTGGATCCCCGAGCATTTCGGCGGCAGCGGCGTGATCGCAACTGTCGCCTGCGGCCTCTATATGAGCTGGAACGGACCGCTCCTGATCTCGGCCGCGACGCGCCTGCAGGGCATCTTCTTCTGGGATTTGATCATCTATCTGATCGAGGGCCTGCTGTTCCTCTTGACCGGCTTCCAGATGCGCTCGCTGTACGAGAAGTCGAAGGCGTTCCCGCTGTACGACATCCTGACCGCCACCGTGCTGGTCGCCGTCATCGTGATCGTCGCGCGCTTCCTGTGGGTGTTTCCCGGCACCTATCTGCCACGCTGGATCAGCCGGCGCGTGCGCGAGCGCGATCCGCTGCCGTCGTGGCGGGCGGTGTTCGTGGTCGCCTTCACCGGCGTGCGCGGCGCGGTCTCGCTCGCCGCGGCACTTGCGCTGCCGCTGACATTGCCTGGCGGCGAGGCCTTCCCGTATCGCGACCTGATCCTGTTCGTCGCCTTCGGCGTGATCTTCGTGACCCTGGTCGGGCTCGGCCTCGGATTGCCGCCGGTGGTGCGCGTGCTCGGCCTCGCCAAGGACGGCCGCAGCGAGCACATTGCCGAGCACGAGCAGGAAATCGAGGCACGGCGCGAGGCGCTGAACGCCGCGCTGAAATCGCTCGACGCCATCACCGACGACCGCGAGCTCTCCGACGAGGTGATCAAGCTGCTGCGGTCGCGACACGAAATCCGCATCAACCAGCTGCCTGATACGCTCGATCCCGACAAGCACGACGTCTCCGCCGCCGGCACCGCGCTGACGCGGGAGCTGATCGCCTCCGAGCGCAAGTTCATCCACATGCTGCTGCGCGACGGCAAGATCACCGACGAGACCAGGCGGCGCATCGAACGCGATCTGGATCTGGAGGAGGCGAGCCTCTCCAACCGGGAGTATCGCAGGATTCCGCTGTAGCCCCGATGTCGTCCCAGGCAAGCGACTTGTCCGCCGTAGCTCCACGAGCGAAGGCGGAAGCGCGACCCGGGACGCATAACCACCGCCGCTCGTTTGGCGAAGGCCATGGCCACAGCGTGCTTCGACAATTCGCGCTGGTGGTTATGGGTCCCCTGCTTTCGAAAGCAGGGACGACAGTAACGCCTACTCGGCCGCGGCGTTCTGCCCGGGACCGCCGACGTAGCCCGCGGGGTCGCCGAACCGTTCGATCATCACGGCCGTGAGATCCTTGGTCTTGCTGGTGACGCAGGCGCCGGAGCGCACGGTGTAGCGATCCTGGTGCGCGGCGTGCGGCGGCGCCTCGCCCTTTTGCAGCGCGCGGGCCGCCTCCATCACCAGCTTGCGGAAATGCATGATGCCGAGATCGGTCGGGCCGAGATGCTCGCGGGTGCGGTCGGCGATCGGGCCCTGGCTGTCCTGCACCGCGGCGTCCTGCTCGGAGACGCCCTTGATGCCGGTATAGCTCTTGGTTCGCTGCAACTGGCGGTCGATCAGATAGTCGTTCGCCTTGTTGCGCAGCGGCACGTAGTTCTCGTCGGCGACAGCCATCACGCCGTTGCCATTGGCATAGCCGTCGCGTTCGGCATCGGTCAGCGGCCGGTCGGGATTCCACGCATAGGTGTAGATCCAGCAATTGGTGTCGCTGACCGGCACGAAAGTCTGGCCGAACATGTTCTCGCCCGGCATCGAGCTCGGCGCACAGCTGTGGAACGGCATCAGGAACTGGGCGATGCGCCAGTAGATGTTGTCGCTGCCGGTAAGCCGCCCGCCCGCGACGGTCAGGCCGGCCTCATGCGGATTGATCTTGATCACCGGCCGCGGGTCCTCGGCGATCCAGCGCATGTGATCGGTCGCGACCCGCGTCAGCGGATTCACGAAATGCTTCTTGATGTCGAGGATTTCGTTCTCCTCCTTCTCGAAGGAGAGATGTGCGAAGGTGAAATGCGCGGTGTCGATCGAGCCTTCCACCGCCTGCACCCAGTTGCAGTCCTGCCACTTCTTGGTGACGAAGCGATGCGAGGCCGGCAGCAGCGCCATCTCCAGCGCCGGCAATTCGGGCATCGCCTCCGCGGGGCCCATATAGGCCCAGATCATCTCGCCCCACTCGCGTACCGGATAGGACTTGATGCGGATCAGGTCCTTGGCGTTGAGGTCCGGATACGATGTCGGCATGTCGACGCAGCGACCGTCGGTGTCGAACTTCCAGCCGTGATAGACGCAACGGATGCCGCATTCCTCGTTGCGGCCGAGCCAGAGATTGGCGCCGCGGTGCGGGCAATACTGATCGATGACGCCGACCACACCCCTCGAGTCGCGGAAGGCCAGCAGCTCCTCGCCCATGACAACGATCTTCTTCGGGTCGCTGTCCGGCTCCGGCAGCTCTTCCGACAGCAGCACCGGAATCCAGAACTGGCGCAGCAATTCGCCCATTCCCGTTCCGGCACCGGATTCGGTCAGGAATTTGTTGTCTTCGGCGCGGAGCATGGCGTTTCCCCGGGAGTTGTTTTTGATTTTCCCGGAGCTTGGCGTAGCGGATGCGCGGCGTCAATGCGATTGGCTGCGCGGCCGGCAGCCCTGTCCCGCGCTGATGGATTTACACCCATTCTCTGCGCCGGCCGGTCCGCGCCCGCGCAACGGGGTTCAAGGCAAGCTGGCCCGCCAGCTCAAGGCTTCACGTAGGCCCATCCCTTCTCCTGCAGTTCCATCACGCGCACGACGCCGGACTTCACGACTTCCGCCTGCCTGATAATCGGGATCGACTTGTTCTCGGCCTTCTGCATCTTCTCCTGGGTGTTGCCGCAGGCCTTGAACGACACCTCGGGTGAACTGAGGGCCATTTCCTCGATGCGAGCCTTCACCGGCGACGTATCCTCGCGGAGCATGTGCAGGCCCGGGCCGAACGTGACCACCTCGATCCTCACCTTTTCGCCGAGGCCCTTGTAATATTCGGTCACGTTCGTTGCGTTGTTGAGCGTGAGATTCATGGCGGCAGGATCATTGCTGTTCACCTGCAAGACCAGATAATGCTCCTTCCCCTTCGGCGCCACCGGATCATGCATACGCGCATATGCCGCGCGCTTGCGCGTTTCGGCGGCGGATCGCGGCGTTTCAGATTTCCGAGCGTCGCTCGCCGGAGTAGTCGCGGATTGCGCGGTCGGCACCCAGTATTTCCCACCTTGCTCGGCCACCGCCAATGACGTGGAAGCCAGCACGGCGATGGCACCCATCGCAATGAATTTCGCAGCAGATCTAAAATTGCGCATCAAACATCTCCATCTCGAAAAATCGTCGAACACAGTTCTCAGTTGCTGGGCCTTGCGACAGCGAGCGGCCATTTGCAGATCGCGGCCATCCTCGCTCGCATCGCGTCCAGCCCCGCGAGCGAGAATCTTGCGTCATGGGCAGCCCCGGTACCGGGTGAGAGGCGGACAACAAGGACCGCGTTATCCGGAAGCGATTGCAACAAGCGAACCGCATCGCCCGCGACGGCGACGCCGGAACCAAACGCCGGCACAGTTGCCGCGACCTGCGTCGGCTGACCGTCGTTGATGCGATAGGAGATCGCATAGCCGTCGCCGCGGCCCGAGATAGCGGGTCCCGCGAAGGACAATTCGGTCCGCCCGCCGCGACACCGGATCGACAGCTTGATCGACGATTCGACCGAATCGAATGTCGTCGCAGTGGCGATCGGTGAATAATCGACGGGCGACGTCGTCTCGCTGATCGTCCAATTATCGGCTCTCGACGCCTCGCGGCGGGTCGGCGCAGTGGCGTGCGACAGCTTGTCGAGGCATTCCAGGCGCGCTTCACGTTGCAGCTGGGAACAGGCGCGTAGCTGTGCCATGGGGTCTTCCATCCCTTGCGCCAAGGCAACGCCGTTAACGGCGGTGGTTGCGGCAAGCAGCGGGACGGCGAGCCTGGTCATTGCGATGCCCGTGCCGACTGACGATCGAGCCACGCCTGCGCGGCAGGAAAGCGCGTGAGACCGGGCACCGTCGCTCCGAGGTTGATCGACTTCCACTTCGGGTCGAAGCCCGGCCCTTGCAGCCTGTCGATGCGCGAGAACAGATGATCGACGAAGCGTGCAACACGCTCGAAGCGATTGGTGCTGGCCGGCCAATTGAAGGCAACGAGAGCGGTCGGCACGGCGATCGTGGTGATGCGGTCACCCGGCTTGATCAGATTTGGATAGTCGGCGGCATCAAGAGCTGCCGGCAGATAATAGTCCTCGAACTTGCTGTCATACGGGACGGGCAGGAACTTGAAGCCCGATTCAAACCGGCCTTTCACAAATGCATCGACCGGCTTGGATGTAATGAAGACGACGGCCGCCATTTCGCCTTTCCGCATCTGCTCGAGTGCGATCTGGTGCGGAATGAAGGTCTTCTCGACCTCGATGCCGAGACGACTGAAGATCAGCGGACCTGAATAGGCTGCGGCGGTACCCTGGTTGTTGAAGTTCACCTTCTTGCCGGCGAGGTCGCTCAGGCTCTGAATCTCCGGCCGAACGAAGATATGCAGTTCGGACGGAAACAGGTTCAGGACATAGGCGATCCGTCGCTGGATGTCCGGCACCTGGCTCTTGTATTCCTCGAGTGCGTCGGAATTGATGATGGCCGCGTCGATACCGCGCAAATACAGTAGCGA
The DNA here is from genome assembly GCF_020889705.1 of Bradyrhizobium altum. GTDB lineage: Bacteria > Pseudomonadota > Alphaproteobacteria > Rhizobiales > Xanthobacteraceae > Bradyrhizobium > Bradyrhizobium altum. The sequence goes on from NZ_JACMYP010000306.1 coordinate 4,992, forward strand.
GTTGAGATTCTCAACGGCCCCTCGCGTCACCACCGGCAGAACGTGCAGATTGTCGCCGTCGTCGGTCACACGGGCTATTTCCGCGGCCAGACGGATCGGCGCGCCCTCGAGAAGACCGCCGGCGAGGCCGACGACCCAGGCATTCATGGCCAGAACTTCAGGCTTGGGCGGAGGCGGTTCGGCGCGGATCAAGCGAGCCTTGTGAGGCTGACCATGTTGCGGCCGCGCATCCGCCGCGGGCGGCTGCGGCGCGAGGAGCAGCGACACCAGGGCCGCAAGCAGAAACAGCGGACGTAATCCGGCAGACCTTTTCATCGACCAGCTCCCTTGCACGACATCCCGTCAGCGCGTTCGTTCTTGCTCTATGAAGGCAGCGAACGCAGCGCCTCGAATCGCGCCTTTGCCTCCTTGATTCCACTCGGCCCCAGCCTTCGCGTAGAGATCACGGGCCTTGGTCGCATCGCCGCGCGTTCCATGCGTTCCCCAGGTCGAGAGCCGCAGCAATTCAATATCTCGCCGCGCCGTCGCGAGTTCGCGGGCGAGCGCGTCCGCGCTTGGCGCTTGTTTGGCTGGAGCAGCGTTAACTGCAGCTCTCGTCTTTGCTTGTGCCAGGTGCAGGGAATTGCCGGCGATGCCGTTGGACTGCGCGTGCGCGCCGCCGCCGGATCCCGGCACATCCGAAAGACACGTCACGGCGAGGGTTGCTGCGAACCATAGCGGCGCCGCCCGGCGCATCATCCTCGGAGCAAATGGCGCTCGATCCGATCTGACGCGCGAGCCGGCACTTTCACAAGTTGAGTTCCCGTCGACGCGAATGACGATGCTCTCATGTCTGCGCGCGTCCAGTATCACCTGCCGCATGGTGATATCGCCCATTATGATCGGGCATCATAGGGCTCACCGGCTCACGGATACTATGACCCGCAAGGATTACCCCTGTTAACCGCGCAGCTTTGGGCAGACTGAAGCATCGAGCTCAGCCGCGGCCGGCGCGACGGCGCAAGGCCGACGCCGTCCTCACACCGGCCGCTCGCCCTTCACGGTCACGCGGGTGCCGGAGCGGGTGTGCGGCCAGTAGTCCCACATCGCGCGGTGCTGGGCGCAGCGATTGTCCCAGAACGCGATCGCGTTCTCGGTCCAGCGGAAGCGGCACTGGAACAGCGGGTTCTCGGCATGCTGGTAGAGATAGGCCAGCATGGCGTCGCTCTCGTCCCGCGGGATGCCGACGATGAAGCGGGTGAAGCCGCGATTGACGTAGAGGGATTTCTTGCCGGTCACCGGGTGGGTGCGGACCACCGGATGCTCGGCGCGGGGATATTCCCGTTTGTCGGCGACGCCGTAATTGGCGTACAGCCCACGATAGGTCTGCTCGCCGTCATGCAGCGCGGTCAGCCCGTCGAGATAGGCTTTCATGCGGTCCGACAGCGCCTCATAGGCCGCGTACATGTTGGCGAACAGCGTGTCGCCGCCGCGCGGCGGGCACTGCTTGATGTAGAGGATCGAGCCCATCGGCGGCTCGAGATCGCAGGACACGTCGGTGTGCCAGCCTTCGCCGTTGGCGCGCGGAGAATCCTTGTCGGCATGGATCTTCATCAGCGCCGGATCGCCCTCATTGGGCGCGGCCGGGTGGACATGCAGCTCGCCGAACTTGCGGCCGAAGGCGAGGTGCTGGTCGGGGCTGATGTGCTGGTCGCGGAAGAAGATGACGAGGTTTTCGGCGAGCGCGCGGTGGATCTCGTCCATCTGCCGGTTGGAGCGCGCATCGTCGCCAACAAGCTTGCCAATATCGACGCCGGAGATTTCCGCGCCGATGATCGGCGTCAGCTTCTCGACGCCGATGGTCTCATAGGGCTCGGATTGGTCGGCGAGGTGGCGGTAGCGCGGACCCTGCTTGCCGGACAGCGAGCTCATGGGCGTTCTCCCAATGGTTCTTGATTGGGAGCATGGTACCGCGCATCGATGGAAGCGCAATCCGCACCGCAAACATATCTGTCGTCCCGGACAAGCGCAGCGCAGATCCGGGACCGATAACCACAGGATCGGGTTTTGCGAAAACTGGCAACCCACATCTCGCGCCATAACCACGCCCTGTGGTTATGGGTCCCTGCTCCCGTGCGCAATTGCGCACTAGGCAGGGACGACACTTGAGTGTGGGTCACGCGCGTGTGGGTCACGCGCGGAGTGAAACTACTCCGCGGCGCCCGCCGGCTCCGGCACCTTGGCGCCGCTGCCGTAACGCTGGTCGATATAGTCGATCACCAGCGCCTTGAAGTCGGCGGCGATGCCCGGACCGCGCAGGGTGCGGAACTTCTTGCCGTCGACGAACACGGGCGCGGCCGGCGCTTCGCCGGTGCCGGGCAGCGAGATGCCGATATTGGCGTGCTTGGATTCGCCGGGGCCGTTGACGATGCAGCCCATGACCGCGACGTTGAGCTCTTCGACGCCCGGATACTTGGTTTTCCAGGCCGGCATCTCGTCGCGGATGAAATCCTGGATCGAGCGCGCCAGCTCCTGGAACGTGGTCGAGGTGGTGCGGCCGCAGCCCGGGCAGGCCGCAACCAGCGGCACGAAGGTGCGGAAGCCCATGGTCTGCAGCAATTCCTGCGCGACCTGCACTTCGACCGTGCGGTCGCCGCCGGGCTCCGGCGTCAGCGAGATGCGGATGGTGTCGCCGATGCCCTGCTGCAGGAGGATGCCGAGCGCGGCCGAGGACGCCACAATGCCCTTCGAACCCATGCCGGCCTCGGTGAGGCCGAGATGGATCGCGTAATCCGAGCGGCGCACGACTTCCTGATAGACCGCGATCAGATCCTGCACGGCGGAGACCTTCGCCGACAGGATGATCCTGTTCTTGGGCATGCCGAGCTCTTGGGCGCGGGCCGCCGACAGCAACGCCGACTGCACCATCGCCTCGCGGGTCACCGCGCGGGCATCGCGCGGATTGGCTGACGCCGTGTTCTCGTCCATCAGCTTGGTCAGCAGCTCCTGGTCGAGCGAGCCCCAATTGGCGCCGATGCGCACCGGCTTGTTGTTCTTGTTGGCGATCTCGATGATGTCGGCGAACTGGGTGTCGCGCTTGTTCTTGAAGCCGACATTGCCGGGATTGATGCGGTACTTGTCGAGCGCCTCGGCGCAGGCCGGATACTCGGCGAGCAGCTTGTGGCCGATATAGTGGAAGTCACCGATCAGGGGCGTGGTGATGCCCATCTTGCGCAGGCCGTCACGGATGTGCGGCACGGCGGCAGCGGCTTCCTCGCGGTCGACGGTGATGCGCACCATCTCGGAGCCGGCGCGGGAGAGCGCGGCGACCTGAGCGATGGTGCCCTCGATGTCGGCAGTGTCGGTGTTGGTCATCGACTGCACGACGATCGGCGCGCCGCCGCCGACGGCGACGTTGCCGACCATGACCTGCGTGGTGTGGTGCCGCGGTGCGGGACCGGCGATGTCGTCTTGCGGCAAAATCTCGGGCTTGTTCATGGCGTCTCGAATATCAGGTTTCGGTGACATTCACCAAGGGGGGCGACGGGCCGCGCGCACGGTGGGCCAAACGGTCATGTTTCGGAGTGAATTCAACAGCTTATGGCGCCGATTGAGGCCAAAGGCAAGCCATGCAGCGGCGTCCTGCATGGACAGCTATATTGGGCCGAATTGGGGTGAATCAAAGGGCAGAGTGACAGCTTTTCATGTGATCCGGCGGACTCCTTCTGGTTTGAGCATGATCTTTCCGAAAAACCGGTACCCACTTTTTCGGATCATGCTCTAGCATCCCCTTAAGATCATTCCGGGAGGGCGCGACATGGCCGGCCATAGCGAGCTGATCACCACGGCGGAACTTGCCGACATCCTGACCCGACCGGAACTACGCCTGTTCGACTGCACGACCTATCTGGAGCCGGCTCCGGCCGGCGCCAGCGTTCCGTATATTGTCGTCTCGGGCCGCCAGACCTTCGAGGCAGGCCACATCCCGGGCGCGAATTTCCTCGATTTGCAGGCCGAGTTCTCCGACCCCCGCACCGAGCTGCGCTTCATGATGCCGCCGACGGCCCAGCTCGAGGCCGCGTTCGGCCGGCATGGGATCTCGGCCAGCAGCCGCGTGGTACTCTATTCGATCGGCACGGCGATGTGGGCGACGCGGTTCTGGTGGATGCTGCATTCGCTCGGCTTTGACGGCGCCGCGGTGCTCGACGGCGGCATCGACAAATGGACCGCCGAGGGACGCGACATCGAGACCGGGCTTGCCGGCGGCTATCCGCAGGCGACGTTCTCGGCGCGGCCGAAGGACGGCATGTTCGTCGGCAAGCGCGACGTGCTCGCCGCGACCACGGAGCGCGACACCGTGATCGTCAATGCGCTCGGCCCGCAATTCTACAAGGGACTGGAGCCGAGCCGTTATGGCCGGCCCGGCCGCATCCCCGGCAGCGTCAGCGTGCCGGCGGCAACCCTGATCGACCCCAAGGGCAAGACGTTCGTGCCGCTTGCGGAGGCGGAAGCGACCTTCGCCGCGCAAGGCATCACCAGGGACAAGCGCGTCGTCGCCTATTGCGGCGGCGGCATCTCCGCGACCATCGACCTGTTCCAGCTGCATCGGCTCGGCTACGACAATCTCACGCTCTATGACGGCTCGATGGGCGAATGGGCGAAGGATGTGTCATTGCCGATCGAAGTGGGGTAGCGAACGGGGCGTGAAGCCTCCTCCTCCGTCGTCCTGGCGAAAGCCAGGACCCA
>NZ_JACMYP010000307.1 GCF_020889705.1 Bradyrhizobium altum
CGCGGCGCGGCGCAAGGCTGCCGAGGAGGCCGCCGCGAAGGATGCGGCCGCGCGGCCGAAGGAATTCCAGGGCCCGAAGGGACCGGAACCGACACGTTACGGCGATTGGGAGACCAAGGGCATCGCCTCGGACTTCTGAGAGTCTTGCTTGGCGGTCCGACTCAGATCAGTTTGGGAATATGTCCCCATATGAGAGAATAAATCCTTATCGTGGGACGGGACGTCCGCCCTTTCGCCGCTCACCCTGGGGCCGCCGTGTCTCGGCAGCGCTGCCGTGGGTGTTCGTTCTCGGCATTGCCGTCGGCAGCATGCTGCCGATCCGCCGATGGGCGCCTGAATGGGTGCCTTTGCCGTCGCACTGGTCGTTGAGCCGGTCGCGCGATGCCGAAATGATCTGGCAGCGGGCCGGCGCGCCTGACGCTCGCCATGCCGTTGATGTCGTCAGAACGATCGACGGCGACACGTTCGAGGCGCGGGTGCATCTCGCGCCGGGCCCCGATCTCTATACGCGGGTCCGGCTGCGCGGCATCGATGCGCCGGAGCTGAAGGCGTCCTGTGCGCGCGAGCTGCAAATGGCGCAGGCGGCGACGGTGGCGCTGCGCGATCTGCTCGGGCAGGGCGATGTCGCGATCTACAACATCGGTCCCGACAAATATCAGGGTCGCGTCGTCGCCGACGTCGCGACGAAGAAGACCGACAACGTCTCGGCCGCGCTGCTCGCAGCCGGCCATGCGCGCGCCTACAATGGCGGGCACCGCTTCGGCTGGTGTGGAAATTTCGCGCGCTGAGGATAGGCAAACAAAAGCCGCGCAGGTGCGCGGCCTTTCTTTCGGCGAAGGACTGTGTGCGATCAGCGGGTGACGACGACCGTCGTGCCGACCTCGACCCGCGAATAGAGATCGGTGATGTCGGTGTTCAGCATGCGGATGCAGCCGTAGGAGACGAAGCCGCCGACCGAACCCGGCACGTTGGTGCCGTGGATGGCATATTCGCCGCCGGCCAGCGTCATAGCGGCGACGCCCATCGGGTTATGCGGCGAACCGCCTGCGATCACGTTCGGAATACTCGGCTTGTCGTGCTTGACCTCGGCGGGCGGCGACCAGGCCGGGTAACGATACTTGCCGTCGATCTTTGTGGTGCCGGCCCACTGCTTGCCGGACCTGCCGACGCCGACCGGGTAACGCATCGCGTGGCCGGAATCGAGAATGAGGTAGAGCCGCCGTTCGTTGGTCTTCACCACGATGGTGCCCGGCTCATAATTGTCAGCGTGTATTCCGACCATTTCCGGCCGCGCTTCGGCCGTCTGCGACATCAAAACAACAGCACCAAAGGTGGCAGCCAGCGCCACCGCAAACTTCATCGACATCAACCTCTCCACTTCCCAACAGCTCCCAGGAGGGAGCCAAAAACGAAGGTGCAGAGCCCTGAAAAAACCGGGCCCCCCGGTCTCACGCACGCAATATTAACCGCGTGTCTTAACCGGGTGGTTTCACACCGGCCGCGAGACACGTCCTGATGGCGGGGAGAAAAGGAAAAGTTCGGATTAAAGTAAATGACCTGAAAACAACACTTGGCCACAAACGCGCCGCAATCGCGCCGCGCCTCTGACAATCCCGTGAAAGGGCCGCGCCGAGCGTTTTGAACCAAGCCTGTCCCGTCCGCGATGCGGGATGGATGCCGGTTCGCGTGACGAGAAAGCGAAGGGCCGCGGCGGTGATCGCACGCGGCCCTTGCTCGATGTTCCGATCTTGCTGCCGCCGGATCAGGCGGGCGCGCCCTTCTTGTTCTGCCGGTTCTGCACGAGGTCGTCGACCACGGCCGGATCGGCCAAGGTCGAGGTGTCGCCGAGGCTGGACGGTTCGTCCTCGGCGATCTTGCGCAGGATGCGGCGCATGATCTTGCCGGAGCGCGTCTTCGGCAGGCCGGGCGCGAATTGAATGAGGTCCGGCGAGGCGATCGGACCGATGTCCTTGCGGACCCAGGCGACGAGCTCCTTGCGCAGCGCCTCGGTCGGCTCGGTGCCCTTCATCAGCGTGACATAGGCGTAGATGCCCTGGCCCTTGATGTCGTGCGGGTAGCCGACCACGGCGGCTTCCGACACCGCCTCATGCGCGACCAGCGAGCTCTCGACCTCGGCGGTGCCCATGCGGTGGCCGGAGACGTTGATGACGTCGTCGACGCGGCCGGTGATCCAGTAATAGCCGTCGGCATCGCGTCGGCAGCCGTCGCCCGTGAAGTACTTGTTCTTGTAGGTCGAGAAGTAGGTCTGCTCGAACCGCGCATGGTCGCCATAGACCGTGCGCATCTGACCCGGCCATGACTTGGCGAGGCAGAGATTGCCCGAGGTCTCGCCGTCCAGCGTCTTGCCGTCGGCATCGACGATTTCAGGCACCACGCCGAAGAACGGCCGCGTCGCCGATCCCGGCTTCAGCTTGGTCGCGCCGGGCAGCGGCGTGATCAGGATGCCGCCGGTCTCGGTCTGCCACCAGGTGTCGACGATCGGGCAGCGATCGTCGCCGACCACGCGGTAGTACCACTCCCAGGCTTCGGGATTGATCGGCTCGCCGACCGAGCCGAGCAGGCGCAGCGATTTGCGCGAGGTCTTCTTCACCGGCTCGTCGCCGCCCTGCATCAGCGCGCGGATCGCGGTCGGCGCAGTGTAGAAGATGTTGACCTTGTGCTTGTCGACCACGTTCCAGAAGCGCGAATTGTCCGGGTAGTTCGGCACGCCCTCGAACATCAGCGTGGTCGCGCCGTTGGCGAGCGGTCCGTAGAGGATGTAGCTGTGGCCGGTGACCCAGCCGACGTCGGCGGTGCACCAGTAGACGTCGCCGTCGTGATAGTCGAACACGTATTGATGCGTCATCGACGCGAATACGAGATAGCCGCCCGAGGTGTGCAGCACACCCTTCGGCGTGCCGGTCGAACCCGAGGTGTAGAGGATGAACAGCGGGTCCTCGGCATGCATGTGCTCGGCCGGGCATTCGGTCGTCACCATCTCGGCGGCCTCGTGATACCAGAGGTCGCGCGTCGGGTTCATGTCGATCGCACCACCGGTACGCTTCACCACCACGACCCAATCGACGCCGCCGGAATCCTTTGAGTCGATCTTGGCGATCGCGGCATCGACATTGGCCTTCAGCGGCACCTTCTTGCCGCCGCGCAGGCCTTCGTCGGCGGTGATGACCACCTTGGAGTCGCAGTCCTTGATGCGCTGGGCGAGGCTGTCCGGCGAGAAGCCGCCGAACACCACCGAGTGGATCGCGCCGATTCGCGCGCAGGCCAACATGGCGTAGGCCGCTTCCGGAATCATCGGCAAATAGATCGTGACGCGGTCGCCCTTCTTGACGTTCCGCGTGCGCAGGATGTTGGCCATCTTGCAGACTTCGTCGTGTAGCTGGCGGTAGGTGATGTGCTTCGATTCGGAGGGATCGTCGCCCTCCCAGATGATCGCGGTCTGGTCGCCGCGCTTCTCGAGATGGCGGTCGATGCAATTCCAGGCGACGTTCAGCACGCCATCCTCGAACCATTTGATCGAGATGTTGCCGGGCGCAAAGGAGACGTTCTCGACCTTGGTGAAGGGCTTGATCCAGTCGATCCGCTTGCCGTGCTCGGCCCAGAAGCCGTTGGGGTCCTTGACCGAGCGCGCGTACATCTCGCGGTATTTGGCGTCATCGATATAGGCGCGCTTGGCCCAGTCGGCCGACACGTCATAGATCTTCTCGGACATCGCTTTCCTCCACTCATTGCCGATCGCAAACGACGCGACGGCAAGCCGTCTTGATCATTGCCGCGATTATGCGTTGCCGCATTCCGGCCCGGCAAGGAAAAAGGGCTGTCACTTTCGTCGCGCCGAAGCCGCCGGATATCCCATAGGCTTCCTCATCTGATTGGGCGGTTTACCGCGCCTGGTTGACGAGTGAAACCTATGCTCCATCGCCTGCTTCAGGTCACTGGTCTCTTGGTCGTAGTGGTATCGTTCTCTGCTCCGCTCGCGGGCACATATCGCCGTCACTGCAGAGGCTGGCTGTCGCAAAGGAATTGCTGACCGCGATCTGCTGATGCCGATATTGGAGAGCCTCAATCAACGTTCAGGGAGCGACGCCGACGGTGGCACGGCGCCAATTCTGCTAGACCACCTCCAGCGTGCTTCGATGAATACCCGCGGGGCCTCCGCGACGATCTGCGCCGACATTTCCGTCCGAACCGCCAGTGTGGCTTATCACCTGCCAGAAGAGCCGGGTGGATCGTGACGTGTGGCAGTGCCGTCCGGGGGACTTGGTGCGAAACGGCACGATCCCTGACCTGTCTCCTGCAGCCGCGGTCGCGCTCAAAAACCTGGTTCCCGGGCCGGGCTCCCGCCATTTTGACCGATCCCCGAGGGCTCAAAATCAAGGTTAGCAGGCGAATGGCACCCATGAAAGGTATCTAGAAACCGTCGATAACCGATTCGCGACTCGCAATATCGGCCTCGACGCCCTAAATCGCCAAACCGAGGCCGGATGGCCAACCGGAACGAAGCCCGAAGCAACGGCATTACCGGGAGAACAGCGGAACAAGGCGTCTTGGAAGTATGATGGATCAGCAGAACATCGCGGCTGTGCGGCCCATGTCCGCCGATCCCGCTGTCGCCTTGGCGAAGGCGCTGGGCCAATGGCCCAAGCAGCCGCAGGCAAAGTTGCAGTCGCCCCGGGCAAAGCTCAAGCTTGACGCGCCGGCTGCCATCAAGACCTCGGTCGAGGATCTGGCGCGCGATCTGGGCCTGCGGCTCGGCGACCAGAATGAGCTGACCATCCGCCGTATCAAGCGCGGCAAGAATTATTCGTTCGTTCGCGCCAACGGTTCGCGCGTCCGCGATGCGCGCACGATCCGCCGGCTGCACGCGATGGCGGTTCCGCCGGCCTATCGTCAGGTGCGCTATTCCAGTGATCCGAGCTCGCATCTGCAGGCGGTCGGCCGCGATGCCGCGGGCCGATTGCAGTACCGTTATCACGCCGACTGGGAGAAGGTCCGCGAGCAGCGCAAGGCGCATCGCCTGGCCAAGCTCGTCGCCGCGTTGCCGAAGATCCGGCGCAAGGTCTCGGCGTTCCTGTCCGGCGACGAGCCGACGCGCGAGTTCGCGCTGTCGGCGGTGATCGAGCTGATCGCGCGCACCGCGATCCGGCCCGGCAACGAATCCTATGCCCGCCTCAACGGCACCCGCGGCGCCACCACGCTTCTGAAGTCGAACGTCACGCTGGAAGACGATTCTCTGGTGCTGACCTTCAAGGCCAAGGGCGGCAAGGCCGTGCGCAAGGAATGCGACGCGGCCAAGCTGGTGCGTGCGATCGGCATTCTGCGCGGTGTCCCGGGCAAGCGCATGTTCCAGTATCACGACCGCTCCGGCGTCGTCCGCGCGGCCTCGACCACGGCGGTGAACGCATTCCTGCGCGAGCTCGCCGGCATCAAGATCTCGCTAAAGGATTTCCGCACCCTGATGGCCTCGGCCGTCGTCGTGGAATCGCTGTCGCGGATCACGCCGGCCGCCAGCCAGCGCGGCCGCAAGCGCCAGGTGCTGGACGCGATCCGCGCCGCCGCCGACCAGCTCTCCAACACGCCGGCGATCTGCCGCAAGAGCTATGTCCACGACACCATCGTCACCGCGTTCGAGGACGGCATCCTCGAACGCTTCGCCGCGACGATGGGCGGTTACCGCACCCAGTCCAAGCGCGAGCAGTTGCTGGCACAGGTGGTGATGGCGGCGGGGGCGTAAGCCCGCCCCACTCGTCGTCCCGGCCAAGCGAAGCGCGAGCCGGGACCCATAACCACAGAAGCATGACGTTTGAGCGAACTGGGGCCCCAGCGCGCTGCTGCTACGCACGCCTGTGGTTATGGGTCCCTGCTTTCGCAGGGACGACAGTAGAGCGGGACGCTACAGCCCGCCCATCTTGCAGACGTATTTCCATTCCTCTGATGTCACCGGTTGCACCGAGAGCCGCGAATATTTCACCAGCGCCATGTCGGCGAGCTTCTTGTCGGCCTTGATCGCGGCCATCGTCACCGGCGTCTTCAGCGGCTTGTCGGCCTTGATGTCGACGCAGACGAACTTGCCGGTCTTGTCGGTCGGATCGGGATAGGCCTCCTTGATGATCTCGGCGATGCCGACGATCTCCTTGCCCTCGTTGGAATGATAGAAGAACGCCTTGTCGCCCTTCTTCATGTTGACGAGGTTCTGCCGCGCCGTGAAGTTGCGCACGCCGGTCCAGGCTTCGCCCTTCGCACCCTTGGCGACCTGCTGGTCCCACGACCAGGTCGACGGTTCGGATTTCACCAGCCAGTAATTCATCGCGACTCACCCTGTTCTCGATCGCTCATCGCGCGGCAATCTACAGGCAGCCGGATGCCCGCGACAAGCACGGGCATCTGATCTTGATGGCAACACTCACTGCTTCAGGTATCGATCGAAGAATTTGGCGATGTCGGTGAAGGCTTCTTTGGTCTCGGGCGCATCGATATTCATCTGGTACTGCGCGTGGGATTGCCCCTCATAGACATTGAGATCGGCGATCACGCCGGCGCGCCGCAATTTGCGATGCGTGCGAACCGTGTTGCTGAGGAACAGGTCGCGCGTGCCCGATGTCAGGATGGTCGGAGGGAAGCCCTTGAAGTCGCCGTAGATCGGCGAAATGTAGGGATTCTTGAGGCTGGTCCCGTTCGCATAAAGCTTTGCCGCGCGGCCGAGCCATCCGTCCCAGGTCACCAGCACATTGTCGACCCACTCGTTGCTCGCGTAGCTGTCGCCGATGTTGTCGATGTCGGACCACGGCGTGCCCGGCGCGATGGCGGCAGGCAGCGGCAGCTTCTCGTCCCTCGCCCGCAACACCATCGCAAGCGTCATCGCGCCGCCGGTCGAGGTGCCGAAGATCGCCAGCCGGTGGCGCTCGTGCGATTTCAGGACTTCCTTCCAGACCGCCATCGCGTCGTCCATCGCGGCCGGATAGGGGAAGTCCGGGGGCATCCGGTAGTCGACCGAGATCACCTTGTAGCCGCCAAAGCCGGCCATCATGATGGCTTCCGGCAACGCCGCTTCGCCGGGGCCGAATACATAGCCGCCGCCATGCACGTGGATCAGCAGGCGCCGCCGGTTCTCGAGCGCGATCTTGTTCGGGGTCACGATGTAGCAATGCACGCCGGCAATCCTGGTCTCCTCCACCTTGACGCCGAGCTTCGCCTTCATGGCCGGAATATCCGCGATCAGGAGCTTGGCGCGGCGGTCGATCAACTCCTTCCACTCCGCAGGGGTCTTCGGGTCGGCGTTGAAATGCGGCGGGTAGGGCGCGCCGATCATCGCCTGCATCTCCGGGGAGACGTCACTTGAGGGATTGCCGATCGATTTGAGCGGGGCGACCCGCTTGCCATCCTCGGCGTTCGCCGCAGCCTCGCGCTTGGCGAGTTCGTCGTACGGTACGGCCGTTTGCGCGCGCGTGGTGGCGCAGGAGGTGGCGACGGCAAACAGAATGCCGATCGAAACGATAACGTGACGCGGTTGACGCATGTACTTTCCCCAAGTTCGGTTTCTTGTTGTTGGAACGGGATCCGACGGTCGCCGCTACGCTATCACAGTGCGCATGATCTCTGCGCGGAAGTCAGCGCCGTCAAGCGCGACAGCTGCAACCCGCTATAAATGGTTGAACGCGATCTGCGGAATCTCACCGGCGGCGAAGTCCAGGAAGCTCCGAATGCGCGGCGCCATCAGCCGTGCGCTGGGATAGACCAGCTGAACCGGTATCGGCGCGACTTCATAATCCCTCAGCACGCGGACCAGGGACCCCGCCGCGAGTTCACCCGCAACCTGGTACGACAACACGCGTGTCAAGCCCATGCCGCCACGCGTCAGTCCGATCGCCGTCTCGGCGCGGTTGACCTCCATGCGGCTCGACACCTTGACCTTCTGCGGACCCCCGTGTTTGTGCTGGAACGACCAGGCCGCGGGGCTCGCCTGATTGACGAAGGTCACGGCATGATGCCGCGCGAGATCGTCGGGTCTGCGCGGCCGGCCATGCCGCTTCAAATAATCGGGGCTGGCGACGACAATGCGTCGGACTTCCCCGACGCGCCGGGCCCTCAGCGAGGAGTCCGTCAGATGGCCGATCCGCAGCGCGATGTCGATCCGCTCGTCGATCAGATCGACGAGACGATCCTCGAGCGCCAATTGCAGCGTGATGTCAGGGTGACGTTCAAGGAATGCGCGCACCAGCGGTGCGATGTGACGGCTGCCGAACAGCGTCGGCGCTGACAGCTTGATGTTGCCGCGCAGGCTTGCGGCCTCGCCGATCGCGCCGTCGATCGCGTCGTCATAATCGGCAAGCAGGCGGCGCGCCTGCGCCGCAAGCCGCGCCCCGGAGTCGGTCAGCGACAGCTTTCGCGTGGTCCGCTGCAGCAGCCGCGTGCCGAGGCGTCGCTCAAGTTCGGCAACGATCCGCGTCGTCGAGGAGGGTGAACGTGCGAATTTGCGGCCGGCGGCCGCAAACTTTCCACTGTCAACGATCGCGAGAAACAGGCGGAGCTCCTCGAGCCGGTCCATCGTCATCCCTCCCCGATTGTTCTGAAACACGGAATGATCTCTGCTGAAATCGGGCGATTGTGCCAACACGCAATTGTGTGAACGCTGGCGGCGCACAATGCGAGGAAACGACATGCTTCTCGATCGCCGGACGTTTACGACCCTGGCCGCGGCCTCCGTCACGGCCGCGACGGTGCTGCCCGATCGGTCGCGCGCGGCAGGCCGCCCGCCGTTCCGGGCGGTCGCCTTCGACGGCTTCCCCGTGATCGATCCCCGTCCCGTGTCCGCCCGGCTGGACGAGATGTTTCCCGGCATGGGCGCGCAGCTGAGCGCCGTGTGGCGAACCCGGCAATTCGAATACACCTGGCTCAGGACGCTCGGCGGGCAGTATGCCGACTTCTGGCGGGTCACCGAGGACGCGCTGGTGTTCGCGGCAAAGGCGATGAAGATCTCGCTCTCGCCCGAGCAGCGCGACCGCCTGATGCAGTGCTACCTGGAACTCAAGGCGTGGCCGGACGTCGTGCCGGCGCTCGTGCAGCTTCGCGCCGCCGGCCTGCGCATGGCGTTTCTCTCCAACTTCACCGCACCGATGCTGGACGCGGCAATCAAGAATTCCGGGCTCGAGGGTCTGTTCGAAGATCACCTCAGCACCGACAGGGTCTCTGCCTTCAAGCCGGATGCGCGCGCCTATCAAATGGGTGTCGACGCGTTTGGACTGAAGAAGGAGGAGATCGTCTTTGCGGCATTCGCCGGATGGGACGTGGCCGGCGCAAAATGGTTCGGTTATCCGACCTTTTGGGTCAACCGCAGCAACGCGTCAGCCGAGGAGCTCGGCGTGACACCCGATGGAGCGGGGGCCGGACTGCACGACCTCGTGGCCTTCGCGACGGCGCGGTGATGAGAACGCTCTTGAACGAAGCGGTCGCCGTCTCGCGTGGAGAAAGCGCGTCAGCACGATCAGCGCTAGCCTTCCGCCTTGAATGGCCGCGTCAGCAGGCCTTCGATCGCGTCATCGATCGTCAGCCGGTCGCTCAGGATCGCGGCGACCGCGTTTGACACCGGCATATCGACCTTCTGCGCAGCGGCGAGCTCGCACAGCACCGGCGCGGTGAATGCGCCCTCGGCGAGCTTGCCGACCGGCGCCGCTTCACCGCGGCCGAGCGCGAGGCGAG
>NZ_JACMYP010000308.1 GCF_020889705.1 Bradyrhizobium altum
TGCGGCGGCGTTGCATCGGTGGTCGCCGCGGTGTCCGGCGCGGCGGCCGCTGGCTGCTGCTGCGTCGTCGCGATCTTGGCGACGGTCTTGGTCTTGGCGTCACCAAGATACCAGCACTGCTTCTTGGTGCTGCGGTCGAGATGGTAGAACCAGTGGCTCCCCGCAGGCGCGGTTCCCTTCGGCGCGGACAGACAGCTGTCCGCGGTCTTCGCATTCGCCGTATTGGTGCTCGCCGTGTTGGCGGCGGTCTGGGCCATGGCCGTGAAGTTGGCACTGGCCAACATGCTGACGGCAAGCGCCGCAGCGAATTTCGCTGAACGATTTGACATACGCGTCCCCGGTATTTCTTTTTACGCAAACGCTGGTGCAGCCAATCTCGGTAAAGAGTTGGGTCGCAATGCGCCGCAAATCCGGAACGGGTAGGGCTTAATTGAGGCTCGCGTCGCACCGCAATTGCGGCGGCCGGAAGGCTGGAACGCGGGCTGAACGAATGCTTCGTTCGGCTGTCAGGTTCCGCAGGACCAAAGCTCGCGTTGCTGCTGCGAGACCATTGCGTCCCGCCGGCGATCGCAACGCCGGCGGGACGTCTTCGTTAGTTCTTCAGGACGATGCGTCCGACGACCTTGCCGGCGCGCAGCTCATCGATCCATTTCTGGACGTCGGCCATCGGCTCTTCCTTCATTGGCGTCGGCTTGATCTTGCCGGCCCGGGCGAGCGCCATCAGTTCCCGGCCTTCGGCCAGCGTGCCCACCATGAAGCCTTCGATGGTCATGCGCTTGTAGACCCATTGCACCATCGGCAGCGTGAACTGGCCGCCCATCAGGCCGGACACCACGATCTTGCCGCCGCGTGCGACCGTCGACACCGCAAACGCCATCGACTTCTCGTTGCCGGCAAAGTCGACGACGCCGTCGAAGCCGCCGTCGCTTTCCTTCAGCATGCGCTTGACGACATCGGGCTCAGCGGGATCGTAGGCCGCCGCCGCGCCATTCTTCAACGCGGTCTCGCGCGCCGCCGGGCTGAGATCGGCAACCGTGATCGGCTGCTTGAACATCGCCTGTGCGAACGACAGGCCCATCATGCCGACGCCGCCGAGACCGATCAGCAGCAGATTGCGCTGGCGCGGACGATCGACCAGGCGCTTCAGCGCGCCGTAAGCCGTGACGCCGGAGCACATCAGCGTGGCGGCCTGATTGACCGGCAGCGGATCGTAATCGAGCAGGTATTTCGCGTCGGGCACCAGCACGTGGGTGGCGAAGCCGCCGTCGATCGAGACGCCGAGGAAGCGTTGCTTGGCGCAGAGATTCTCGTCGCCGGCGAGGCAGTCACGGCACTGGCCGCAGCCGATCCAGGGAAACACCGCCTTCTTCGTTCCGACCAGATCCTTCGGCGCATCGGGACCGACCTCGTCGACCACGCCTGCGATCTCGTGGCCGAGCGTGAAGGGCAGGGTCATGCCGCGGGTGGTGTCGAGCTTCTTGCCGCCGCCGAGATCGGCGTAGCCGTCCTGAATGTGGAGATCGGAATGGCAGAGGCCGCAGCGCTCGATGCGCACCAGCACTTCGCGTCCCTGCGGCTTGGGCGTGTCGACGATGGTTTCGCACAGCGGTGCATCGAACTTGACGAGGGATTGGCGAACCATACGCGCCATTACGTTTTCTCCTGATGTTCTATTTTGTGGACCGTATATCGGCCAATTCCCTGGCCATGGCAACAAAGCCCGTGACCGGAATGGTTTCGGCGCGCCGCGTCGCGTCGATCTGGGCTGCGGCAGCAAGCCGCGCCGGATCGACCGACAGCGACTTCAGGCTCTGGCGCAGCATCTTGCGGCGCTGGCCGAAGGCGGCAGCCGCAACCTGCTCGAGCATGCGGCGGTCGCACGGCTCCGGCGCGGCGCGCGGTATCACTCGTACCACCGAGGAGGTGACCTTCGGCTGCGGCACGAAGGCTGCGGGCGAAATGTCGAACAGGATCTTGGTCTCGGCGCGCCAGTTGGCGAGCACCGCGAGCCTGCCATAGGCTTCCTCGTCCTCATGGGCGACGATGCGCTCGGCGACCTCGCGCTGAAACATCAACACCATGGTGTCGTACCATGGCGGCCACGGCTCGATCGACAGCCAGTCGACCAGGAGCTGGGTCGCGATGTTGTAGGGCAGGTTGGCGACGATCTTGGCCTTGCCGCCGTCGAGCAGGGGACGCGGATCAAAGTGCTGCGCGTCGCCATGCACGATCTCGATGCGGCCGGGATAACGCTTGACGATGTAGTCGAGTGCATCGATCGCGCGTTCGTCGCGCTCGATGGCGATGACGCGCTTGGCGCCCATCGCAAGCAGCGCGCGCGTCAGTCCGCCGGGGCCGGGCCCGACCTCGATCACGGTTGAGTCTTCCAGCGGACCCGCGGCGCGGGCAATGCGTGCGGTGAGATTGAGATCGAGCAGAAAATTCTGGCCGAGCGATTTGCGCGCCGACAGCGAATGCTCGCGAATGATGTCGCGCAGCGGTGGCAGATCGTCGATCGCGCTCACTTAGCTTGATGCCGCGGCCATGCGCGCGGCGAGCCGGAGTGCGGCGATCAGGCTCGAGGGATTGGCCTTGCCGGTGCCGGCAATATCGAACGCGGTGCCGTGATCGGGCGACGTCCGGATGAAGGGCAGGCCCAGCGTGACGTTGACGGCGTCCTCGAACGCGACGGTCTTGATCGGGATCAGCGCCTGGTCGTGATACATGCAGAGCGCGCAGTCATAGGTCTTGCGCGCGGCTGCGTGGAACATGGTGTCGGCCGGCAGCGGGCCTCGGGCGGCTATGCCGTCGCGGCGCAGGATCTCGACCGCGGGCGCGACGATCTCGATGTCTTCCATGCCGAGCGTGCCGTCTTCGCCGGCATGCGGGTTGAGGCCGGCGACGGCCAGCCGCGGCGAGGCGAGGCCAAACCGCGCCTTCATGTCGGCGACCAGTATCCGCGCGGTCGAGACGATCAGGTCGGTCGACAATTGCGCGAGCGCCCCGCGGACTGACATATGGATCGTCACCGGGACGACGGCGAGCGCCGGCGACCACAGCATCATCACCGGCTGCGGCGCGGGCCCGCCGTGTGCGGCAAGCTCGGCGAGGAATTCGGTGTGGCCGGGATGGCGGAAGCCGGCGCGGTACAGCACGTTCTTGGCGATCGGATTGGTGACGACGGCGCTGGCCTTGCCTGACACAACATCGGCGACGGCCTGACGGATCGACGCCAGCGCGGCATCGGCGCTCGTTCCGTCCGGCTTGCCCGGTCGCGCCGTCGCCGCCTTGCCGGTCGCAACGACGGGCAGGGCCCGTGCAAATGCCGCGGATGCCTCCTCGGCACTGACCTCGGCAAACTCGACGGCGAGCCCGAGCGTCTTGGCGCGCTCGGCCAAAGCTGCACGGTCACCGAGCAGATAGAACGGCGGAAGATCGAGTTCGCGGCGGCGCAGCCACGCGGCGAGCGTGATGTCGGGGCCGATGCCTGCGGGCTCGCCGCATGTCAGTGCGAGAGGTTGAGCCATGCGTCAACGATAGTCGATCATCGCCCGCCTGGATATTCGATCATCGCGGCTTTCCGGACTTCCTGCAGATAGGCTTTCGACTTCGCCTCGTACTTCTGCACGTACATCTTGTCCCGCATCTCACGCTTCTTCGGCGTGTCCACGGTCGTCGCCTTCCTGCCGCAGAGGGCGACCATTTCGACGCCCTGCTTGGTGACTTCGGGAGGGGTGAGGTGACCGACCGGGATCTTGTCCAGGATGTCGCGCAGCGACTGCGGCAGGTCGGCCGACGTCTTGACGACGATCTCGCGGATCGCGGCGTTGCGCATCGACTTGAAGAAGGTGTTGGCTTCCTCGCAGCTGGTCACGCGCTCGCGCAGGGTGTCCGCCTCCTTGCGGCGGTTCTCGAATTCGGATTGCGGAGAGCCGCGTGGCACGATCAGAACGACCGGCTGCATCCGGTATTCGAACGCCTCGGCGTCGGGCGCCTCGCCGGTCTCCTTGACCGCAGTGGCGACGTCCTTTTCGCCGACCTGCAGGCTTTCCTTGAAGCGGCCGCGGACCAGGCTGGTCCAGACCATGTCGGCCCTGATGCGCTGCTTGAGCGTATCGGGGCGGATGCCCTTGCTCTCGAGGACCTTGGTCAGCTGGTCGTTGTTCAGCCGCATCCTTTGCGCCATGCCGCCATAGGACTGCTCGATATCGTTGGCGGTGGGATCGACGCCGAATTTCTTGGCTTCCTTGATCTTCAGCTTCTCGTCGATCAGGTCGTCGAGGACGGCCTTTCGATCGGGATTCTTGCCGCCGGTCAGGCCGTTCAGCTTGGCGCGCTGCTCGATGTCGAAATTGGTGATGGGTTCGCCATTGACCATCACGGCGATGGTCTGGGCATGCAGTCGCGCAGCGCCCCCGAACAGGAGGAAAAGAGCCAGCAGGGAACTCAACACCAGCGAATGGCAGCGCGTTGGCAGGCTAGCGGTCGTCATTGTGGTCATGTCAGCCGTTTAAACCAATTCAAGCCGGGGCCACAGGCCCGCGGGCAATACAAGCCGCCAATTCAAGCCCCCAATACAAGCGTCTTGGCAGGCCCCTCGCTCGCTACTGCATGCCAGCCGAACCGCTGGTCGTGGAGGTCTGGGCGATGGTGCGCAGGCCGATCTGGAACATGAACGCGTGGCTGAGGACGGGCGGCTGCGAGCCGGCCTGATAGGTATAGGACGTGATGTAGTTGGCAGCCAGCACGAAGCAGTCGTCCACATAGCCCGCGCCGACGGCATACTGGTTGATCTTGTTCGCTTCAAGGTCCCAGCGCGCCGCACCCTGAACCACCCAGTTCGACGCCACCTTGACCGATCCGCTGGTGAGGATGCCCTCGCGGCGCGTGAGGTAGCCGAGTTCCGGCTGCGCTGCATAATCGCCGTAGGTCACGGCGATCGACCAGCGGTCGAAATTCGCGCTCGCCGTGGCCTCGAACCGGTTGATGTTCCAGGTCGCTTCATCCATCCGCGAGCGGACGCTGAAGGTGTAGGTGCGGTTGGGCGAATAGGCGAGGCTCGCGACGTAGTCCGAACGCGGGTTCTGCAGCCCGGAGTCGATGCCGGTGTTGGTGACGTCGGCGACCGCGAACGAGTTCATCCCGAACATCTGGTAGGACTGTCCGAACATCCCCTTGATGCTGCCGCCGCGGTCGAATTGCGTGGTGGCCTGCACGCCGACATTGGCGCGGCTGCCGCCCTCGACGCGGTCGTAGCCGGAGAACTTGTCGACCGCGAACAGGTTGCTGGTGTCGAACACCAGGCTCTGCGCGTCCTCGTTCGGAAGCTTGCCGGCATTGGGCTCGTTGGGCCGGATGATGACCTGCGCGATCGGCTCGACGGTGGTCGTGCCCCACGGCTGCACATTGATGAAGGGGTAGCGGTATTCGAGGCCGACGGTCGGCATGAAGCGAACCGTCTGGGTATCGCCCACCGGCAGGAAGTTGGAAACGCCCGGCTGATTCGAGATGTCGGCGTTGATCGCATCGGCGCGGACGCTGGCGAACGGGGTCCAGATCTGGCCGAGCGGGTCGGTGTAGGACTTGCGCCACTGCGCCTCGGCCGTCAGCCTTGTGTAGGTGCCCGGCATGCCGCGCAGCAGGCACTGCGACGGCAACCGCGCCATCGGATCGGCGGACGCGGTCGTGCACAGGCTGTTGGTGTTGGCGGTCGTCGTGATCGGATCGAACACCGCGGTTTCGCGGGTCAGGTTGACGAAGTTCATCTTGTAGCTGAACTCGCCGCCCAGGACGTTGTTGTTGATCACGTTGTTGTAGTCGATGACGGGCGCGACCACCGGGACCTGGTTCTGGTTGCCCGAGTAGCTGAGATAGTAGATCGCGCGCGCGTCGAAGAAGCTGCGGTTGCCGACACCGGTCAGATAGAGCTGCGAGATCGCTTCCGTCGGCAGCGACAGGAACGAACCGAATGGATCCTTGTACTGGGCGAGCCGGTAGTCGGACATGAAGAAGTAGTCGGACAGCACGACGCCGTCCCAGCCCCAGACCCATTTGTCGTTCAGCGCGAACTGGCCCTTGGTGTCGACGCCCCAGCGGAATTGGCGGTCGCCAGGCTGGCCCTTGAAGGCGTCCTGATCGATCTGGTCGATGCCGTAAAGCCGGATCTGATAAGAGCCGTCCGCGAAGCGCTGACGGAATTCGGTCTGCAGCAGCACGCCCTGCTTCGAGGTGATGCGCGGACTGAAGGTCGCGTCCATGTCGGGCGCGATCGCCCAATAATAGGGGATTTCGACGCCGTAGCCGAACGCCGTGTAGCTGGTGAAGCCCGGCATCAGGAAGCCGCTCTTGCGCTTCACGGTCGGATCGGGCGTCGAGAAGTAGGGCAGATACGCCATCGGAACGCCGAAGAATTCGAGCTGGGCGTTCTCGAAATAGAGCATCTTCTCGGTCTGGTTATGGATGATGCGCGCGCCCTTGACCTGCCAGAGCGGGGGCTTCTTCGGATCATCCTTACAGGGTGCGCAGGCGGTATAAACTCCGTTGTCGAACACCGTGTAATTGCCGCTGGACCGGTCGGCGCGGGTCGCCGCCATGCGGGTCTGGTCTTCGGTGTCGACGCGCAGCGAATCGACGAACCCGTCGCGGTAGTCGTCGCTGAGATCCAGGATGTTGGCGTAGGTGATCTTGCCTTCCGCATCGGTCATGCGGATGTTGCCTTCGGCATGAAGACGCTTGGTCTTCTGGTCGTAGATGACCTTGTCGGCCTCGACGCTGGTGCCGTTGTAGAACATCTGGACGTTGCCGACGGCCGAGATGCGGCTGTTGTTGTAGTCGTAATCGACCTCGGTCGCCTGAACGAGCATCTGCCCGTCATTCTTGGCCGGCGGGCGGACCGGCTTCGGCGGACGCGGATTGTAGGTGAAGGCCTGCGCGGCAGCCGGCGTCGACGCGACGACGTCGAGCGCGCTGACCACGACGAACGCGGCAAGCAGAGCAGAAATCGAAACGCCAAACGCGGCCATGCGGCTCCGTTGACGGCGCAGGGCACTGCGCCGCCCGGATACAGGCGACCTCAACTGGCGGGCGGCGACGGTAGCCACTACCCGTCCTCCTGGTACAGCAAGGCTAAGAAACCGGTGAGGCTACCCACAACGACAGGCAACCACGCCGCAGCGATGGGATGCATCAACTCAGCCTTGCTCAAATCTTCAGTTACTTTCGACAGGACGTAGAGCAGAAAGCCTGCGCCCACGCCACTCAAAACCATCTTCTGCACGCCGCCCATCCGGAAGAAGCGGAGGCTCACAGAAGCCGCCAACATCACCATCGCAGCCAGCAAAAACGGCTGCGCGATAAGCTTGTGATACTGCAAGCGATAGCCAGCCGTCGCGAACCCTGAGCTCTCCGACGAACGGATGTAGTTCGGCAGTTGCCAAAAGGACACAGTTTCGGGGGTGGAGAAACTGTTGCGCACCTGTGCAGGGGTCAGGGTGGTGGTCAGGTAGAAGGTGTCCTGGTCCACCGGAGCCTTGTCGAGGGTGTATCGGCGTACTCCCGTGAACGCCCAGCGGCCTTCTTCGAGCGTCGCTTCGCGGGCCTCGATTCGTTCCTTGAACTGCAGCGCCGTATCGAATCGGAACACCGTGAGGCCGGTCAGCCGGATGCCCTGCTGCTCGCTGCGGGCCGCATTGATGATCGCCTGACCTTCGTCGTTGATCTGGTTGAGCCAGAAACCGGACGCGTCCTGGATGCCGCCGCCCGGCGCCGAGCCGAACAGCTCGGCCTCCATCCGTTTGGAGAGCTCGCGCAGATTGGCCGACACCGGATTGTAGGCGGTGGTCGCAAAGATGCCGAGCACGATCGCACTGACCAGCGCGGGTGAGATGAACTGCCAGGCCGAAACGCCGGCGGCGCGTGCCACGACGAGCTCCAGCCGCCGCGACAGCGCGAGATAGCAGGTCATCGCGCCGATCAGCACGCAGAACGGCATCAGTTTCTCGAGCAGCTGCGGCACGCGGAACAGCGAGGTTTCCGCGACCGTGATCGCGGAGGCCCCGACGAGGCTCGACGTCTTGCGTACCATCTCGATGTAGTCGACCAGCACGAGCAGCACGAAGATGCCCGCGAACACGCCCACCGCCGCGACGACGAAGCGGCCGGCAAAATAACGCCCGAGCGTATTTGTGACCATGCTCATGCGGTGGCGGGCCTCCGGAAGAGGCGCGCAATGCGCTCGTTGTTTCTGTTGATGACTTCCATCAATGCCGCCGGCGGTTCGACGACCACGCCGCCGACGATCATCCAGATCCCGACGCCGATGCCGGCGAACAGCATCAGGTATTGCACCAGGGCCGCCAGCGGCGTCTTCACCGCCATGACGGAGCAGGCGAATCCGACCATGCGCAGGCCGAACACCGCGAATACCGAGCCGCCGATCGAGAAATTGCGGCTTTGGCGCGTGGTGCGCGGCGCGCCGAGGAAGGCAAAGGTGAGGGCCGCGAACGCAAACGGATAGATCGGCGCCATGAAGCGATCATGCAGCTCGGCGAAGAACTGGCCCGACAGCTGCTGATAGGTCTGGTCGTTCTCGTCCGGCCACATCAGTTCCCAGAGGTAGCGCTCGCGAATTCCGAGCGTGACGTCGCGGCCCTGGGAGAATTTCGACATGTCGAAGGCGTAGCGCTGAAACACCACCAGCGTCGGATCGCGCTTGCCGACTTCGAATCGCTCGAGATTGCCGTCCTCCAGCACGAGGTATGAGCCGCTCTCGTTCTTCAGCACGGTGCCGTGGTCGGCGACGATGGTGACGCGCTGCTGCGGATCGCGGCGATCGTCGACGAAAACGCCGCCGAGCACGCCGCCGGGCAGCCGCTCGCGGATCCGAATCGTCAGGTTCTGATCGAGCTGGGCGAAGCGGCCGGGCTGCAGGATGTTGGTCAGCACGTCGGCGGTGATCTCGGCATCCCACTGCTTGATTCGGCGCATGCCGTCGGGGGCGAGATAGGCGCCGATGAAGGCGACCAGCGCCGCCACCACGCAGGTGGCGAAGAAGAACGGCCGGAACAGCCGGAATGGCGAGAAGCCCGCCGCGTTCATGACGATGATCTCGGAATCGGTCGCGAGCTTGTTCAGCGTGTGCGAGATCGCGATCATCAGCGCGATCGGGGCGATGATCAGGACCAGGGCAGGAATCACGAGGCTGGTGATGCCGAGGAAGGTGAGGATGGTCTGACCCTGGCTGGTCATCAGGTCGATGCCGCGCAACGCCTGGGTAATCCAGATCACGCCGGTAAGGCTGACCAGGACAAGCGCAAACGACGCCAGCGTCGTTTTGAAGATGTACTTGTCGATCGACCCCATCGCTACCGCACGGCCCCCTTGGCGCAACCAAACGCACGGCTTTCGACCAATCCCGTCAACCCGGGTTCCCCTATGGTCGAGCCGCGGACTCGTCCGGCTCACTCTCTGTTCACAATCTCACTACCATCCCTTTGATCCGTCAACAAAATGGCCGGGCCAAGGCACGCTTAACTTATGGTTAATTAATCGCTTTTGTGACCTTCCGGCCACTCCGGCGCTTGGCAGCGGCGCAGCCGACAGGTCATAGTGTGCCGCAAGCCCGGTCCGGGTCGCTCCAGACCGCCATCGCAATGCTCACCCCCGCGTGCCGGAAGGGCCGCCTC
>NZ_JACMYP010000309.1 GCF_020889705.1 Bradyrhizobium altum
CCATAAACATGTGGGGAACGACAAGATGGATTGAACGCACTTGACGGGCCAACCCCAGTTAGAGAAGACCGGTTAGTTTCAGCCGCACCCGCTCCGCTGGTTGGCGGGGTCAAATTTCCGCAACGCGCAATCCCCACTGCCAAATCATCGCCAGCGCATCCCAGAGCTTCACCGGCGATGGTTGACAGCATCAAGGGCTCACCCATGATGCCGCATAACCAAGAACAGCCTCGGGATGAAACGCCATGACCTCGACCCCAGACCTCGTGATCCGCGGCGGCAACATCGCCGACGGCAAGGGCGGCGACCTCTATGAAGCCGATGTCGCGATCAGTGGCGGCAGGATCACCGAAGTCGGCAAGGTCTCCGCAAAAGGCAAGGAAGAGATCGACGCTCGCGGCAAGCTCGTCGCGCCCGGCTTCGTCGACGTCCACACCCATTACGACGGCCAGGTGACCTGGAGCCAGGACATCACGCCGTCGTCGCAGAACGGCGTCACCACCGCGATCATGGGCAATTGCGGCGTCGGCTTCGCGCCGTGCCGGCCGAGCGATCACGGCCGGCTGATCGAGCTGATGGAAGGCGTCGAGGACATTCCGGAGCCGGTGCTCTCCGCCGGCATTCCGTGGGCGTGGGAAAGCTTCCCCGACTACATGGAATGGCTGTCGAAGCGCAGTTTCGACATGGACATCGGCGCGCAACTGCCGCACGCGGCGCTCCGGGTCTACGTGATGGGCGAGCGCGGCGCGCGCCGCGATCCCGCCACGCCTGAGGACAACGAGGCGATGGCGGCGCTCGCAGGTGATGCGGTGCGATCCGGCGCGCTGGGCTTCTCGACCTCGCGCACGCTCAATCACCGCACCTCGACCGGCGACTACACGCCGACGCTGAAGGCGGGCGAAGATGAATTGACCGCGATCGCCGGCGCGATGCATGGCGTCGGTCGCAGCGTGCTGCAATTCGTGCTCGACCAGAGCACTGTCCACGAAGACCTGCTGATGATGCTGCGGGTCGCCGAGAACACGAGGTGCCCGATCTCGTTCTCCGTCGCCCAGGCCGACAAGGCGCCGCGGCGCTGGCGGCAGACCATGGACACCATCAATGAGGCCGCCGCCCGCGGCCTCTCGATCACGACCCAGATCGCCGCGCGCCCCGTCGGGCTGCTGCTTGGGCTGGAATTGTCGCGCAACCCGTTCCAGACCCATCCGAGCTATCGCGAAATCGCCAGGCTGCCGCTGGCGGAGCGGCTGACGCATCTGCGCCGGCCCGAGGTGCGCGCTGCGATCCTGAGCGAAACCGCGACGGCGACCGACGACCCGCTGTTCTTCCGGCCGAACTACGACAAGATGTACCTCTTGGGTAATCCGCCGGACTATGAGCAGCCGCCGGAGAACGCGCTCGGCCCGCAGGCGCGCCGCCAGGGCCGCCAGCCGGAAGTGCTCGCCTACGACGCGATGCTGACCGACGAGGGCCGCGGCATGCTCTATGTGCCGTTCCTGAATTATGCCGACGGCAATCTCGACGCCGTGCACGAGATGCTGCGCGAACCCAGCGCCGTGCCCGGCCTGTCCGACGGCGGCGCGCATTGCGGCATCATCTGCGATGCCAGCTTCCCGACCTATCTCTTGACGCACTGGACGCGCGACCGCAGCCGCGGCGAGAAGCTCTCGATCCCGTTCGTGATTGCGGCGCAGTCGCGCAAGACCGCGCTGTCGGTCGGTCTGCATGATCGCGGCGTGATCGCGCCCGGCTTCAAGGCCGATGTCAACGTGATCGACTACGACCGGCTGCACCTGCATCCGCCGAAGGTGCATTACGACCTTCCGGTCGGCGGCCGCCGTCTCTTGCAACAGGTCGACGGCTACGACGCCACCATCGTCTCCGGCGTCGTCACCCAGCGCGAGGGCAACGCGACCGGCGCACGGCCGGGCAGGCTCGTCCGCGGCGCGCAGGGGTTGAACTGAGATAGACGCACCCTCCCCTGGAGGGCAGGGCTATCGCATATGGAAATTCCCGAGTCTCTTCCACAGGTTAGTCGGCGATGCGCTTGCGCGACACTGCCAAAGCACGGAATCGGATCGAGAACAAAACGGAAGCGAACCGCGAAGCTGGAGCGACGCTTCTTGAACGGGTCCTTTACAAGTGTCGATCGCGCCTCGCGTTTTTCCATATGCGATAGCCCTACCCTGGAGGGGGAAGGTCGGATCACATTGAGCCCAGCGAAATGTGAGACGGGGTGGGGTGACCTCTCAACACGGGCAGTGCCCGAATGGAGAGATCACCCCACCCCGCTGTGCATTCCGCTTCGCTACATGCTCAGCGACCCTCCCTCTCCAGGGGAGGGTCGGAGCGGCGCGCCCCTTACGTCGGCGACATCGCGCCCTTGATCGTGCCGGCTGGCTGCGACGTGCCGGTCAGCCGCGCGCGCTCGGAGTTCGGCCACAGCAGCAGCAATCCGAGCAGGCCGGAGCCGGCCATGATCGCGGCGTTGATGGTGAAGCCGCTCATGTAGCCGGCCATCGGCGTGGCGGCGTGCTGGATCACACTGCCCATCACCATCGGCGCCATGATGCCCGAGATGGTGTACAGCGCACCGTAGATCGCGATGATCGCGCCGCGCTGCGACACCGGCGTGAACTCGCCGAGCATCGGCGGGCACACCACATAGATCGAGCCGCACAGGCCGGAGCCGATCACCAGCAGTGCGATCATCAGCGCGCCCGGCGGCGCATAGGGCAGCGCAGCGAGGATGCAGCCGCCGACGATCAACGGCACCGAGCCGAGCACGCCGCGTGCGCCGCGGGTGGTGAAGCCGCGCGTCAGCATCAGCTGCGAGATCCAGCCGGTCAGGAGCACGATCGTCGCACCGAAGATCCAGGGCAGGATCGAGACGAAGCCGGCCTGCTGCTGCGAGAAGCCGAGCCCCTCGATGATGAACGACGTGAACCAGGTCAGGCCCAACGACAGCGCCCAATAGGCCCCGAAGGTCGCGACCACGCAGCCGACGAAAGTTCGCGACGTCAGCAGCTTCCAGTAGGGAATCCGTGGCTCGTCGGCAACAACGGCAGCCGTCGACACCAGCGGCCCTTCCTTGCCGAGCGCGAACCAGGCGACGGTCCAGAGCAGGCCGACGATGCCGAGCGCGCCGAAGGCGTGATGCCAGCTGTGATTGACGATGATCCAGTTCAGCGCGGGCACCGCGAGGATCACGCCAAACGCCGAACCCTGCGACAGGATCGCGGTCGGCAGCGTGCGCTTCTCATCCGGAAACCATTTGTAGATGGCGTGTGCGGCGACCGAGAAGGCCGGTCCCTCGCCGGCGCCGAGGATGATGCGGCAGATCGTGAGCGTCGTCAGGCTGACGGTGCCGATCATCGGAAATTGCGCGAGCGACCAGATCACCGCCAGGATCAGCAGCACCCAGCGCGTGTCGACGCGGTTGACGATGAAGCCGACCACGATCGCCGAGATCGAGAACAGATAGAAGAAGGACGAGCCGAGATCGCCGAACTGCTCCGGGGTGAGCCCCATCTCCTTCCTGATCGGCACGCCGGCAAGCCCGACCACGATCTTGTCCGCAAAGTTCACCACCATGTACAGGAACAGAAGGAAGGTGATCTGCCAGGCGCCTTTAGGCGTCCCCGCTGACATCCCCTCTGACGTCCTCTTGGGCGTCGGTTGCGTCGTCATGTCTGGCTCCCCGTCGTTTCGTTTTTTGGCTTCGTAAGATCGGCCCCGCCGGGATGCTAGCCACGCCTCGCCGCGCAACGCAACCCGCATTTCCTCGGGTTCTGTGGCCGGCGCGACACGATGGCCGGGCAAGCGCGCCCCGATCACGATCGCGTCGTCGCGGCCAGTGAAGCGGTGATCTGTCATGGGCCGGCTGCTATGCTCGGGGCAACGAAAAGCCGAGGTTATTGAAGGTTGGGTTATCTCATGAACAGATCGATCCTTCGCGCGGCCGCCTGCGCTGCGCTTGTGTCCGCCACGCTGCTCGCCGTGCCTCAAGTCCGCGCCGAGGACGCCGCCGGTCCCGACTATGCGGCGATCGTCGCCGCGCCCGATCGCAGCGATGCGGATCGCCAGGTCGACCAGCGCCGCCAGCCGGCCAAGATGCTCGCCTTTGCCGGCGTCAAGCCCGGCATGAACATCCTCGACATGGCAGCGAGCGCTGGCTACAGCACCGAACTCTTGGCGCGTACCGTGGCTCCGTCGGGCAAGGTCTACGCGCAGGATTCGGCGACCGTGCTCGAGCGCTTCGTCAAGGACAAGTTCGACACCCGCGCCAAGGCACCGGCGATGAAGAACGTCGTCCATGTCGTGCGCGACTACGACGATCCGATCCCGCCCGAGGTTAGCAACCTCGACATGATCACCTTGTTCTTTTTCTATCACGACATCAGCTATCTGCCGGTCGATCGCGCCGCGATGAACAAGAAGATGTTCGCCGCGCTGAAGCCGGGCGGCTTCCTGGTCATCGCGGACCACTCGGCCAAGGCGGGCGAAGGCGTAAGCGTCGCCAAAACGCTGCACCGGATCGAGGAGAGCACCCTGAAGCAGGAGATCGAGGCGGCCGGCTTCAAGCTGGTGGCCGAGGCCGATTTCCTGCATCATGCGGAGGACCCGAAGGACATTCCCGTCTTCAAGGCGCCGGTGCCGATCGACGAGTTCGTCCTGAAATACCAGAAGCCTTGAATGAGGCACGGCCATCGCTTCATCTGACCAGACCGCCGCGGTGCTTCGCGTCACCGGCCTGACCAAGAGTTACCGCTCTGCCGGTGAAGACGTCGCGGTGCTGCGCGGCGTCGATCTGGCCGTTGCGACCGGCGAGAGCGTGGCGCTATCGGGCGAATCCGGCAGCGGCAAGAGCACGCTGCTGCATCTGATCGCGGGGCTCGATGCCGCCGACAGCGGCGAGATCGCCCTCGCCGACATCGTCGTCTCCGGCCTCAGCGACGCCGGCCGCGCCGAGTTGCGCCGCGACCGGCTTGGCCTCGTCTTCCAGCAGTTCAACCTGATCCCGAGTCTGACGGTTGCGGACAATCTCGTGTTCCAGTCGCGCATCGCCGGCCGGCACGACGCCGCCTGGCATGACGAGTTGGTCGAGCGCCTCGGGCTCAAGCCGCTGCTCAGGCGCTATCCCGAACAATTGTCCGGCGGCCAACAGCAGCGCGTCGCGATCGGGCGCGCGCTGGCGCCGAAGCCGCTGTTGCTGCTCGCCGACGAGCCGACCGGCAATCTCGACGAGGACACCGCCGACGAGGTGCTGCGGTTGGCGCGCGATCTGGTTGCTCGCACCGGCTGCGGCTTCCTGATGGTCACCCACAGCGCGCGCCTCGCCGCAACGCTCGACCGCCAGGTCACCCTGCACGCCGGGATAATCGCATGATCAGAGCGTTTTCGAGCGAAGTGGGTACCGGTTCGCGTGAAGAAAACGCGTCAAGGCAAGAAGCTGGAGCCCCGTTCCGATCCAATCGGAACGGAAGGGGCTCCAGGGCGCTCTGGATCCTCGCCGTGCTGCTCAGCCATTGGCGACGGCATCCGATGCAGCTCGCGACGCTGCTGATCGGGCTGATCTCGGCCACCGCGCTGTGGAGCGGCGTGCAGGCGCTAAACCAGCAGGCCCGCATCGCCTATGACCGCGCCGCCGCGACCTTCGGCGGCTCGCGCACCGCCATGCTGGTGAGCCGCGACAGCGCGACCTTCCCGCAAAAACTGTTCGTCGATCTGCGCCGCGCCGGCTGGCCGGTGTCACCGACGCTGGAGGGCCGGGTCCAGATCGACGGGCGCAGCTTGCGCCTGCTCGGTGTCGAGCCGGTGACGCTGCCGTCCGAGGTCGGCAACGCGCCGGCGGTCGGACGCGGCAGCCTGCAATCCTTCGTCACGCCGCCAGGCGAAATGCTGGTAGCGGGCGAGACGCTGCGCGATCTCGGCCTCAAGGAGGGCGAACGGCCGCAGGCCAACGGCACGAGTTTGCCGCCGCTGCGCGTGCAGGCGGAGCTCGCACCCGGCGCACTGGTCGTCGATATCGGCATCGCGCAGGACATCCTGAAGATGCCCGGCCAGGTGTCGCGCCTGCTGGTCGGCAAATCGAAAACGGCGCGCGCGACGCTGGAAAGCGTGGCCGGCGAAAAACTTCGTCTGGTCGAGCCGAGCGCCGAGACCGACCTCGAGCGGCTGACCGACAGTTTCCATCTCAACCTCACCGCATTCGGCCTGCTGTCGTTCTTCGTCGGCCTGTTCATCGTCAACTCCGCGATCGGCCTTGCCTTCGAGCAGCGGCTGCCGATGCTGCGCACCTTGCGCGCC
Source organism: Bradyrhizobium altum (assembly GCF_020889705.1). Classification (GTDB taxonomy): domain Bacteria; phylum Pseudomonadota; class Alphaproteobacteria; order Rhizobiales; family Xanthobacteraceae; genus Bradyrhizobium; species Bradyrhizobium altum. The sequence continues at coordinate 6,310 of NZ_JACMYP010000309.1, forward strand.
TGTGGCGCCTCGGCACGGCTGCTCAACACCGTGCTGGTGATCGAGCTGGTGTCGCTGGCGCTGGTCGCCGGCCTGATTGGCCTCGTCTGCGGCTATTTCATTGCGGCAGCCTTGCTGCCCGATGTCGCGGCCTCCCTGCGCGGGCTCTATGGCGCGCAGATCCCCGGACAGCTTTCGCTCAAGCCCGTCTGGTGGTTCGCCGGCGTCACCATCAGCATCCTGGGCGCGCTCGCAGCCGCCGCCGCGAGCCTTGCCAAGGCGATCCGGATGCCGGTGCTGGCGACGGCGCAGCCGCAGGCCTGGCAGCAGGCGCAACGGCGTTGGCTCATGTTCCAGAGTGCTGCGGCGCTCGCGGTGTTTGCGGTCGCCGCGGCTCTCATTCAGTTCGGCGATTCGCTGATCGCGGGCTTTGCCGTGCTGGCCGCGCTGATGTTCGGCGCGGCGTTGATTTTGCCGATGGTGCTGCAGATCGCGCTCGCGTTCGGCCAGCGCAGCGCGCGGGCGCCGGTCGGCATCTGGTTCTGGGCGGACAGCCGCCAGCAGCTCTCGGGCCTCTCGCTGGCGCTGATGGCGCTGTTGCTCGCGCTCGCGGTCAATGTCGGCGTCAGCACCATGGTGGAAAGCTTTAGCCGCACCTTCCTGGTCTGGCTCGACGGCCGCCTTGCCGCCGACGTCTACATCAGCGCCGCCAGCGATCAGCAGGCAAAAGAGATCAAGGCGTGGCTGCGCGATCGGCCGGAGGTTCAGGCCATCCTGCCCGGTGGCCGCGCCGACACCCAATTCGGCGGCGCGCCGATCGAAGTCCTCGGCCTGCCCGACCACGTCACCTATCGCGACAACTGGCCGCTGCTGGAGAGCACGGCGAATGCCTGGGTGCGCTTGCGTCCCGGCGACACTTGTCTGGTCAGCGAGCAGCTGTCGCGGCGGATGAAACTTGCGATCGGCGATCATATCGAGGTCCCCGCCCCCGGCGGCAACTGGCCGCTCGAGATCGTCGGCATCTATGCCGATTACGGCAACCCCAAAGGCCAGATCGCGGTCAACTTCGCCGCGCTGACCCGGCGCTTTCCGCTGACGCCGCAGACCCGGATCGGGCTCCGCGTCGCGCCCGATCACATCGCGCCGCTAATCGCGGCGCTGCAGGAGAAGTTCGGCCTCGACGACCGCAACGTCGCCGACCAGGCGACGATGAAGCGGGAATCCAGGCGGGTGTTCAACCGCACCTTCTCGGTAACGGCAGCGCTCAACGCCTTCACGCTCGGCGTCGCCGGCATCGCGCTCCTGACCAGCCTGCTGACCTTGGCCAATTCGCGGCTGCCGCAGCTTGCGCCGCTTTGGGCGATCGGCCTGACGCGGCGGCGGCTCGCGGCGCTCGAACTGCTGAAGACCATGGCGGTCGCATTGATCACCGCGCTGTTCGCACTGCCGCTCGGCCTTCTGGTCGCATGGTGCCTGCTTGCGATCGTCAATGTGAAGGCGTTCGGCTGGCGGCTGCCGTTCCACGTCTTCCCGCTGCAGCTGATCGAGCTGCTCGCGGTGGCGCTCGCCGCCGCCTTCTGTGCGGCGGCGCTGCCGGTCGCTAGACTGGCGCGCATGCAGCCAGCCAGCCTGATCAGGATCTTCGTCAATGAGCGCTAGCGGCACGATCACGCGGCGCGCGTTTGCCGGCGGCGCACTGGCGCTCGCGCTCGGGGGCAAGAGCTGCGCGCAGGGCTTTGCCGGGCTCGGCGAGAATGCCGAAGGTTTTGCCGCCGTCACGCCGGGCAAGCCATTCGCATTCCCAATCGATCACGGCCCACATCCGGAGTTTCGGATCGAGTGGTGGTACGTGACGGCGAATCTCTCCGACGCGAATGCTGCAGCCTATGGCGCGCAATGGACGTTGTTCCGTCAGGCGATGAAGCCGGGCGGTCCCAGCGAGGGCTGGGCCAACCAGCAGGTCTGGATGGGCCACGCCGCCGTGACCAGCGTCACCACGCATCGTTTCAGCGAGACGTTTGCGCGCGGCGGCATCGGTCAGGCCGGTGTCGAGGCCACGCCGTTCCGCGCCTGGATCGACGCCTGGGAGATGCGCGGGATCAATCCATTCGACGCGCAGCGCGTCGCACCACTCGAGCTGAAGGCCTCGGCTGCCGACTTCAGCATCGCGCTCCGCCTCGACGCCAATCGCCCGCTGGTGCTGCAAGGCGACCATGGCTACAGCCGCAAGTCGGATCGCGGACAGGCCTCTTATTATTACAGCCAGCCGTTCTACAACGCATCCGGCCGCATCGTGATCGACGACAGACCGGTCGACGTCACGGGCATGGCCTGGATGGATCGCGAATGGAGCAGCCAGCCATTGGCGGTGGATCAAACCGGCTGGGACTGGTTCTCGCTGCATCTGCCCGGCGACGAGAAGTTGATGCTGTACCGGCTGCGCCAGAAGGACGGCCGCGAGAACCTGTTCGGCAACTGGTTCACGCCGGACGGCCGCTCGGCCGAGATCGCCGGCCCCGGCAACAGCATCACGCCAGTTGCGACCACCGAGATCGACGGCCGCAAGCTGCCGACGTCATGGCACGTCGCCCTTCCGGCGCGCGGCCTTGCCATCGAAACCGCGCCGCTCAATCCGAAGGCCTGGATGGGGACCAGCTTCCCCTATTGGGAAGGCCCGATCCGCTTTGCGGGCAGCCACGCGGGAATCGGCTATCTTGAGATGACCGGGTACTGAAACGCCGACAGAAGATCGGCGCGCCCAAAATCGTCCAACCTGTCACACCGGTCGCTGCCGCCCCGTCATGACATCGGGCTAATGAAACAAGAGGACGCGCCTGACATGTATCACTACACGGCCATCGTCACCTGCCTTGCGGTCGCGTTCTATTTCTACACCTCGACACAGGTCGCGCGCGCCCGTGCTGCCTACGGCGTCAAGCTGCCGGCGATCTCGGGCCATCCGGATTTCGAGCGCATCTTCCGCATCCAGATGAACACGCTCGAATGGATGCCGATCTTCCTGCCATCGCTGTGGCTGTTTGCGATCTATGTCGGCGATGCCGCGGCGGCAGCCGTGGGCGCACTTTGGGTGATCGGCCGCATCGTCTACTTCATCGGCTATCGCGAGGCGGTGGCGAAGCGCAGCCGGGGTTTTGCCATTCAGGCCGCCGCGTGCATCATCCTGTGGATCGGCGCGCTCGGCGGCGCGGTGTGGCGGCTGGTGCATTGAGGGCGCGATCGCGCCACACACTCCGCTGTCGTCCCGGGCTTGACCCGGGACCCA
>NZ_JACMYP010000310.1 GCF_020889705.1 Bradyrhizobium altum
CTTCGTCATATGCGTACCGAGCTTCTCGTATCGGCACGGTCGATTCTCGTGGCCCGCCGTGTTCGAACGGCAAGCGGACCGAGACCTCGTCGATCAGGCCCCTACCGGCCTGTCAGAGCGCCCAGTTTACATTACCGTTCTTATCGATGTCTCGCACCGATAAGGTTCTCGAAAAATGGGGGCAGTGCGCAATTTATAAGGTAACGAGAGTTTGCTTATCAGTCTCGTTAGGAGAGCTGTGGTGCCATTTAGTGTTGGTCTGATGTCGATCTTGTTAAGCGTGATGCGGTAAGAGCGACGCGTAGCTCGAAGTCGCTGCCCTCATGGCCTTCAACGGGTCATGCTAATGACCTTCTGACACCGAGGTTGGTCTCGACAAGAAGCATAGCGTCGAGGTAAAAAATGGTCTTTGGATTGGCGAGCGTGCGTACTTTGCTGCGATCGTGCCTGGTTTCGTCAAGGTCAATGGCCACCAGGTGGGCTTGTCAAACAAAGAGGAATCATCTTTGTCCCTGGACTCATTTTTAGCCCTTGCAGGTTTGGCGGTCGGTATTGCGGCGCTTGTCCCGATATTCAAAGTGCGGGGCGTCAAGCTATGGATCACCAGCGTGGTGATTGCTGTCTTTCTCGTAGGGATGAGCGGAGCGCTTCTCTACCAACGACTGATTGAGCGGCGCGAACTAGATCGCTTAAAGGACAACATCACTGAACAATTAAACGGCAATAACCCCTCTACCTTTGAAGAATTATACGATCACCTCAACTACGCACAGTTTGCCCTCACTACACGGGCGATTTCTGAACTGATTGAAGACAAAAAAATTCGTACCGACCGGCTTAATCTAAAATCGTCGGCAGGAAAGACGTTCTCTTTTCGAGTATACAACAATCCTAAGTATCCCATTGCAGAGTCACCGATAACTTTAAGTACGGATGGTCCACCGGCCGTCGGAGGTGACAGCTCGTCTGCTAGCAAAGGTCCCCAGACGAACGTGAACACGCAGGATGCTTGTCCATCTGCCTTGCCTGCATACGACTCGCCCGGGGTTGAAGGTGGTCATACGCAGGCGGAGATTTGTGCACCTACATTCGCTTTCTATAAGCAAAAGTACCCGCAATGTGTGATTGGGCTGGCTGTGACGGAGAGCAACAACAAAGACTGGCTGGGGCACGTATCTTATCAGTACCATTGCGCTTTCACGATTAGACCGAAATGACGGCAAGCAGCTCACGCCACCTCTGACCGATAACTGGCCAAGAGCTTTGCGGAGCGATGAAGAAGGCGCGCGTGAACCATCCTTTCTCGACGCCCCCAAGGAGCAGAAGCGATCCGAATCGGCCTGGTGAACGGCAACGAAGAGATCGAGGTCCACGTCCCCGGCCACTCTGAACTCGCTGCTGCCGCGCGCGGCACCCCCGGCATGACCGGCGGCGGCAAGAGTACTACCGTCAGCCGCGCCGCGCGGCGTCTCGGTAAGGCCGGCAACGCCGCGGTCCTATTCAACATCGAAGACGAATACGCCGCGATGAACGAGGAGACCAAGGGACCCTGTGATGCTGGCTGGCCGAAAGGGTCTGGAGCCGGGCGCCGCCAACACCGCACTCTACGAGTCGTGAGTCGATGAGCGCGCAAGCATTCACGCAAGGAGATCGCCTTTCTAGTAGCAGATTACTGTCGGATAGGGATGCCGGGCTCAAGATCGGCAGCAAGAGTCCAAGATCGAAGTGACCTGCCCCTGAGTATTTCCTCCAGATGGAGTTAGAGTCCGGCCTGAGAAGGACGGACAGATGAAGCGAGCAAGGTTCACGGAAGAGCAGATTATCGCAGTGTTGAAGAGGCTGGAGCGACGACAGCCGATCTCGCTCGCAAACGTGGGGTCTCGGAGGCGACAATGTACAATTGGAAGGTCAAGTTCGGCGGGGCATGGAAGCTTCCGAAGCCAAGCGGCTGAAATCGCTGGAGGAGGAGAACGCGAAGCTGAAGAAGCTGCTGGCCGAGCAAATGCTCGATGCGGCGGCACTGCGCGAGCTTCTGTCAAAAAAATGGTAGGGCCCGCCGCCAAGCGCGCCGCTGTGGCGCACCTGAAGGCCGTGATGGGCCTGTCGGAGCGACGGGCCTGCCTGATCGTCGACGCGGATCGGAGGATGATCCGCTACCGATCTCGCCGCGCTGCGGATACGGAGCTTCGTGCCCGGCTGCGCGACCTCGCCCACGAGCGCCGGCGGTTCGGCTACCGTCGGCTGTTCATTCTGCTGCGACGGGAGGGCGAGCCATCAGGGCTCAACCGCATCACCGGATCTATCGGGAAGAAGGACTGACGGTCCGCAAGCGGCGGGCTCGCCGCAAGGCCATGGGGTGCCGGGCGCCGATCCTGGTGGAAGCGAAGCCGAATGCGCGCTGGTCGCTGGACTTCGTCCACGACCAGTTCGCCAACGGGCGCCGCTTCCGTTTGGGCGCCATTCCTGACACATCGATCTCGGGCCGGCGTGTGGCGCGGGAACTGACGACGGTTGCCGCGCGGCGCGGCAAACTCGGCCTGATCGTCTCCGACAACGGCACCGAACTCACTTGTAACGTAAACCGTAATGCTCCCTCAAATCTGGCGGTGTCGCTGTTTGGACGATTCCGTCGATAGAAACGACGATCCAACTATCCAGCCGACCGGCAGATGCGGATCCGAGGTTTGCCTCGATCGCAAAAGTCCGCCGGGGAGATCCGCAAGCCGGCGAAGGCGGTTGGCGTACGGATAGGATTTGCGCGCGTGGAGCAGAGGAGGTGGATCCGGCGACGTCCCCGCTCGCAGCCGGCCCGTCTTCCTCACATGGTCGGCGGCCGTTGACCTGGAAGAGAGGTAACATATTACCGCAGTTGAAGGTCGGCTAGTTCGCTGGGGTTGACTTTATTGGACATTCCACCACCTTCAGTGGAATTCCGCCGCTCGCTCTCGGGATACAAGGAACGCAAATGACGATCGCCACGCTGGTTTTGTGCGTTATCAACGCGCCTCACAGCAAACAGCTGGACGCGCAGGCACTCATTTCTTGTCTTAAGAATCCTGCGGCCGCTAAGACTATGCCAGGACACATGTCCGCTTTCTTCGGCGAAGTTGAGCCATCTTTGCAGAAAGAGTTCGCTCATCAGTTCGGCATCAGCGATGCGGAGCTCGTTGCTTCCGCAAAAGCGTTTTCCAGCTATTCGGGTGAACATTACCCGATTGCAGCGTGATAACGGAGAAGACCAGCTCGGATTGGGCGCAGCTATTTCGGATAGCGCGCGGCCTAATTGGTCAGGTTAACTCTCAAGGAACAGTCATAGACCATTGGACCTTCGGTGGAGGCACCGCGATGATGCTGCAAATTGCACACCGCGAAAGCCACGACGTCGACATCTTCCTTTGTGATCCGCAATTGCTGCCGTTTTTGGATCCGCAGAAACAGGACTTCAACTTCGAGATACGCCCAAGCGAATACCAAGGTGACGGGAATCGCTTTCTCAAATTGGCGTTCGAAGCTGTTGGCGAGATCGATTTCATCGTTGCCGGTCCCAAGACCGCTAATCCAACGATTGAGAAGGAAATTGAAGGTACGAACGTCCTGCTAGAAACGATCCCGGAAATCATCGCCAAAAAGATCATCTATCGTGGGACAAGTATCAAACCACGAGATATCTTTGATATCGCTGCAGCAAGCGTCGATCATTCCGCTGAACTGATCCGCGAGCTGAACCCATATCGACAGAACGTGATGGAAACCGTCGCTCAGGTCGATAGGCTAAATCCTGAATTTGTGCGCGGGGCAATAGATAGTCTTATCATAAGGGAAGGCTATAAAGGAGTTGCCGCAACAGCTCTCGACCGAGCAAAGGAGATACTCAGGTCAGTATGATCTTCGCGGACATCTGCGAGATCTCCCGCTAGGGTGCAACTGGCTTTTTTACAAATCGCTAGTTCGGCCGGTTCACTGGTCGTGACAGATAGGATCTTTCGGAAACCGCCGCGTCGTGGCTTGCACCCGGATCTGACACGACCTTCAGAGGAAATTGACCGACCGGCCTTGCGAATTCCATCGCAAGGTTCCCGCCTGCTTTCGCGACCAACGCCTTCAGGCGATCGAACTCGCCGCACCAGATCGTTTCCATGTCGCGGTCACGATTCGCATCGCGAGCATCGGCCGAGCTGCCGATCCCCACGGCTGGCTACAGCCGCCTAATGGGTGCTGATGAGGAGGGCACGCACGCCCGGCTGAACGAGCATCTGTCCGCACTCATCTACCCCGAGATTGAAAAGCACGGCGGGCGCCTCATCAGAAGCGCCGGCGATGGAATCTTGGTAGAGTTCGCGAGCGTAGTTAGCGCGATGCGATGCGCCATCGCGATACAGCGTGGCATGATCACCCGAAACACCGATGTGCGAATGGAGCAAAGGATCGAGTTCCGCATTGGCATCAATGCCGGCGACATCATGATAGATGAGGGCGATATCTTCGGGGACGGGGTAAATGTCGCGGCTCGGCTCGAGGCGCTTTGCGAGCCGGGCGGCATCTGCGTGTCGAAACGCGTACGAGAGGATACGCAAGACAAGCTTGACGTCGAATTCGAGGATCGTGGCGAGCATCAACTGAAGAACATTGCCCGGCCGGTGCGGGTCTATCGCGTGTCGTTCGGCAACGGCTCCGCCGCGACCGGCGCTTGCGCTTCCCGACAAGCCATCGGTCGCCGTCCTGGCTTTTGAGCACGTGAGTCGCGACCCGGAGCAGGAGTACTTTGCGGATGGAATTTCGGAAGACATCATAACCGAGTTGTCTCGCTTCTCGGACTTGTTCGTGATCGCACGCAATTCGAGCTTTCGATACAAGGGCAAAGCGGTTGATTTACGTCAGGTGGGTCAAGAACTCGGCGTGCGCTACGTTCTTTGAGGGCAGCGTTCGTCGGGGCAATGACCGGGTTCGGATCACGGCGCAATGATTGATGCTGCAAGTGGCGTCCATCGCTGGGCCGAGCGGTATGATCAAAGGCTACAGGATGTATTTACGATCCAGGACGACGTCGCGCGGACGATCGCCGCAATTCTGGTCGCCCATGTGAACATGGCGGAAGCCGAACGTACCTTGCTCAAGCCGCCCGCGACTTGGCAGGCCTACGATCACTACATGCGCGCAGCTGTGGCTTGGATATCCTTCCAGCCCTCCTGGCAAATGGCAGAATTGTTGCGGACGCGAGGGCATCTTGCCGATTCGCTGGCCCTCGATCCGAAATAGCACGTTGCTATGCAATGTTGGCCAGCACTCACAGGGTGGCTTGGCTCAATCCCTTGAACGATGAATATTTGAGCCCCAATATCCTTGACTTGGCCATAAACTTGGCCCGCACGGCAATTGCGCACAATCCGGGCCTGCCCGAAGCCTATGCCGAATTGGGCTACAATATCATCCGCAAGCGTGACTTCGATGCAGCAACCGCCGCCGCCGAAAGAGCGCTTGCGCTAAACCCCAACTTCGCAGATTACCGCCTTGCGCAAATATTCTACTCGGTGGGGGACCCGGCCAGAGCTATTGCGATCGCCAAATTGCAAATGCGTCTTGATCCATTCCATCCGCATTTTGCGCCGTTGATGGCTGGCGTAGCTCATTACCACCTCAAAGAGTACAACGATGCCCAGCATTGGTTGGCTGAAGCGGTCGGACGGGCGCCCAATCACCAGTATGGCCACGCATTCTTGGCCGCGACATATGCTCAGCTGGGACGAATGGAAGATGCTCGTGCAGAGGCAAGCGAGGTTTTGCGCCTAAATCCAAGATACAGTATTGGCGGCACCCAGAAGCAGGTGTCCATTCTCAAACGTGCCGAAGACTTGGAGCACCTGGTTGACGGGCTACGAAAGGCCGGCCTTCCACTATAATCGCTGGCGAATGGGTTGCGGCAAGCAGCCGCCATCTAGCGCCGTGGTCGCTCTGTCGCTCGCAGGCATCACCGAATTCTTTTGAGCACCGGCCGGCCATTGCCAATCCGCGGCAGAATCACTCAAACCAACCAGGCGATTGAGCTTTTTCGCAGCACATGAGGGTGGTTTTCGGCCTGTCCGACGAGAAGTGGGCCAACCGCAGGATATGGACTCGATCGGCCTGACGGCAAACCGTCGCTTCCGACCAATGTCGCGGCGGCCGTGGCGGTGAAGGATATTCTCTGGCTCGAAACTCCAGAGCGGAGCTGCAGGGCAGACTTAGACTTTCATTTCGCTGGATCGAAGGCTTAGCTTGAGGGATCATCGACACTTAATCGAACCATCCGCCAGTGCCTGCCTAATTTGTTCGGCCCGTTCCTTGGACAACTTCTCGGCCAAGCTGTGATCCCTTAAAACGGCCGGCCCCTTGCGCTCTCGATCGTAGACCATCCAGCCAGTGGTCCCCATTCGAACGAGGAACCTGGGCTGTTGCGGTGGTAATTCCTGGTTCAATAGTTCCTCCTTCGTTGGCCTGCTACGTGCATTCGCGCCAGTGTCCCAGGGAAAGAAGATACTCGTGTCAGGAAAACACGCTCCGCGCTTTATTCCTGAACCGGGACACTGGAATTCCCCGGTAACGAACGTGCTGCACGGCCCGTGCCACTGGCCGAGTCATATTCGATAGCGCGTTCGTGAGAGGGGCATGCAAACGCCTCGTGAAATTGATTGATCACTCTCCCGAGTCTAGCCGGCCCATGCCTCCAGTGGGCGTCGTTGTGTCCTGTAGGCCGATAGAAGTGGTCCGGTGCTGACCGGATCGGGCCCGGAGGGTTGCACGATCAGCTAGGCGAAGATTATCGCTGCGATTCTCAATTCAGAGCGGCAGAAGGTCCCAAACGCCTCGTCCTTCGCTCCCGCGAGCCTTGGTCTATGACTTGTCTCGGCATCAAGTGCGCGTGAGATGTGAGGCCGTTCACACGTGATGATCGCGAGATGACTTAGACGGGCGTAGCAGCTTCGGTCTTGGAGACCATGATGTCATTAGTCAGCAACGGAAGCTGGTCGGGAACAGCTACAGCGTCGGTGCTCGGCATTCTCATTGTCGTCGCGCTTGTCTTTGCACTCGTTGGTTATTTGGAGTGGTCCTCAAATGCCAATCTGAGCGAATTCATCAGCCGGACCGAGGTCGCGGCGGCTGCCTCAACTCCGATCCTACCGCTCAACGGACCAACAGCTTGCGAGCTCGGCAGGAAGTTGCCTGCGCTTTCCGTACCGCTCGAGTGAAGCCGTCGAGACGACAATGGCCGAGACAGTACGCCACCGAGCGTGAAGACAGCCGTGCCGGCGATGCGCGGTTGGAGGCCCGCGGACGAGATTAAGGGCACAGGATATTATGGAGCCATAAGTTTCGGATGGACCATCGATTCTGATGCCGTCCGCGTTTGACAGCTTCACACACTGATCGCCGCCAGCCCTTTCGCCATTTTTCGCCACGTGCGATCCGAGATTTCAATTCAATGCCTTTAACCAACCAGCCCGATTGGCGGTCTCCCCCTGAGGCCGACCATGATCCAAACCTTGGGGATCGCGGCGCTATTCGGGCCATCGCTGCTCGATCCGCACCTTAGGACATCGACATACATTGGCGCTGTCATAGCGATGCTGCGGCAGATCAGACATTCGTTTTGGGCTTGATAAATTTGGGCCGGCGCCGCGTTATCGCGCGCGAGGTGGCCGTTCCCGATTGATCTCTGGCATTTCGGTGAGCATGAGCTTGCTTGAGCTCCATGAGGCGCGATGGAAAGAACGGGGATGCTTGTTTTCAGGCAGACAAGCTTGGTCCGCGATCCCGATGGTTCTCGCCATTGGTCGGACAGTCCTGACCTATAAACAAGGCATCACCTTCGTGATATTTCCGCCTGCGCTTCGCCTCTTGCTCGGGAGGATTTAACCCACGCTGGCCGTCACTCCCGCCGTCATCTGCCCTGCCTCACTGATCAGCACGGGAGTTTTTGTCCGATCCTGAGCCTAATCGCCTTCGCTAGGGGGCTGGCAGCGCATCACGCTGGCTGGGCGCGGAACGTTTTTCTTCGTCAGGTTTTGGACAGCTTCCCTGCGTCAGATCGATGCCCGTTTTCGACCGAAAGTGAGACCGGATGGAGTTCCCCTCGACGCAGCGCGTGACAGAACAATCGGACAGCACGAGCCTGCAGGAGCCACCCGCAGATGCGGCGACTTTCGAGCGACAATTGAGCGAAATCGCCAATTCAAGTGCAGCTGTGGGGGCAATGCCGGCGGCCTCCGCGCCGCAGCCAGCTGTCGTTATGAAAGGGCCCAACAACCAGCCCCTTTACTCCGCCGATGCTTCCCTTATTTCGAGGGTTCAGCAAGGCCTCACTCTGGGCAACAGCGCCCCACGTACCGCTAGGCATGACGGGTATTTTCTTCGGAGCTTTGCGCGTTGGCTGTTCGCAAATAGCAAGAAGCCGATCGTTACCCGGCTCCACGATGAGTCGCTGATCGATGATGCGGGGGAGTTCATCGGGGCCGCCAATCCCAAGAGACTCCTTACGGCAATCGGTCATCTGCGGACTTCGTCTTCGGCGGGCGGAGTGGTGCCGATAGCAGCCCGCGCTGAGCTGATTCCTTATCCCGAGGACGCAGCTCTCATCAAAGATTTCAGAACTGAAGTAACGACAGAGACTGCCAGGGTCTATGCAACCGCTCTTAGAGGTTTCAGTGACTATCTGCGTCAAAAAAATAAGACGGGCATTGCTGGCCGGCTTTCCGGAAAGGCTTTGGATGCAGATGTCACGAACTATAACCAGGACACGGGTGTGGGCGGCAATGTCGGCGCAGCACTAGCTCAGCTGCGAAAGTCGTCGGTCGGCGCTAAAGCGATGGAGATCGAGCGCCGCATTCCCACCATTGCTGATGGCGAAGATGCGGCACTGATAAGCTCGAGGCCAATCGGCGACGCCGCTGCGCAGCACAACGCCTCGCAGGAAGGTGGCGCTTGGCTAGAGGAGCTTTCCGCGGAGGGCCACGACCGGGACTCGCGCCTGGGGCTGATGGACGAGCCAGACCCGTCGTCATCGGCCTTACAGCCAGCTCAGTCAGCCGGGGTATCAATGGGGCGCAGGAAGCAGCCCCTTTATTCCGAGGATGTTCCCCTTATTTCGGGGCTTGAGGAGGCCCTCATCAAGGGCAATGCCGCAAAACGTACGGTCAAGAAAACCGTAGGTTTTCTTCGCACCTTTGGCCGCTGGCTCTTCGCAAATAACAAAGGGGCCATCGCTGTTCGGCTCAACGAGGAGTCGCTGGGCGATGATGCGCGCAAGTTCAGCGGAACGGGGAATCCCACGAGACTCCTTACGGCAATTGATCATCTGCGGACCTTCGAGGCGACGGGCGAGATCCCGATCCGCGCTCAGCTAAATCCTTATCCCGAAGACGCGGCTCTCATCAGAGAGTACAAAAACGAAGTAGCGACAAATACCGCGACCAACTATGCGGCTATTTTGACCAGTTTCAGTGATTACCTGCGTGAAAACAACAAGGGGGGCATCGCTGGTCGGCTTCTCGATGACGCGTTGGATGAAGATGTCGAAAAA
>NZ_JACMYP010000311.1 GCF_020889705.1 Bradyrhizobium altum
ACCACAGGCCCTCGTTTTGCGAACAATGCGGCCCCAGCGTGCCAAGCCAAGATCCATCGGTGGTTATGGGTCCCGGCCCCAAGCGCGCAATTGCGCACTAAGGCGGGACGACAAGCTAACCGCCGAGCGCGCCTTGGGTGTTGACGTAGAGCGCATAGATCGACTGGCTTGCCGCCATGAACAGGCGGTTGCGCTTCAGTCCGCCGAAGCAGAGATTGGCGCAGCGCTCCGGCAGCGCGATGCGGCCGATCATGACGCCGTCGGGCGCGAACACGACGACGCCGTCGAGCTCGGGATCGCCCATGCCCCAGCCGCACCACAGATTGCCGTCGATGTCGCAGCGCATGCCGTCGGGCGTGCCGCGGCCGGCATCGATGAACACGCGCTTGTTCGCGATTGTCCTGCCGTCGGCGGAAACGTCATAGGCCAGGATCTTGCGGTTCGGCTCGCCGCGGGATTCCACGACATAGAGGATCTTCTCGTCCGGCGAGAAGCACAGCCCGTTCGGGCCGAGCACGCCCTCGGCGACGATGCTAGCCTTGCCGGTTTCGGGATCGAGCCGGTAGACGTTGGGCTCGATCTCCGGATCGGCCTTGTAGCCCTCGTAATTGCCGAGCAGGCCGAAGATCGGATCGGTGAACCAGATCGCGCCGTCGGATTTCACCACGACGTCGTTCGGCGAGTTCAGCCGCTTGCCGCCGAAGGAATCGATCAGCACCGTAATCGATCCGTCATATTCGGTGCGCACCACGCAGCGTCCGCCATGCTCGCAGGTGATCAGCCGGCCCTGGCGATCGCGGGTGTTGCCATTGGCGAAGTTCGACGGCTTGCGGAAGATGCTGACCGCACCGGTCTCTTCTTCCCATTTGAGGATGCGCTGGTTCGGGATGTCACTGCACAGGAGGTAGCGGCCGTCGCCGAACCACACCGGCCCTTCGGCCCAGCGCAGGCCGGTGGCGATGCGCTCCACGGCGGAGAGCTTCAGCCAGTATTTCTCGAAGCGCGGATCGAGCGCGTGGATCGCGGGATCGGGATAACAGGTCGCGGGACGCCAGCCGGCGGAATGAACATCGGACATTTGCTGTTCTCGTTGTTGTGTTTCGATGGTGTTTCCTTGAGCGCATGGTTTGCTATCATTGTCGGCCTGCGACCGCAATTCGGCTGCAGCAAACAGGAAAGACGAGGGACGGCATGCCACGCATATTGATGACCGGCGCATCGGGGGGAATCGGCACGAGCCTGCGCAAGCTGCTGCCGCCGATCTATCCGGATCTCCTGCTGAGCGACATCAAGAAGCCCTCCGATCTCGGCAGCAACGAAAAATTCAAGGCGGCCGATCTCGCCGATCTCGCCGAGGTCGAGGCGATCTGCGAGGGCGTCGACGGCATCCTGCATTTCGGCGGCTATTCGGTGGAAGGTTCCTGGGACGCGATCCTGCAGGCCAACATCATCGGCTGCTACAATCTGTTCGAGGCGGCACGCAAGAAAGGCGTCAAGCGCGTGATCTTCGCCTCATCCAATCACGCGGTCGGCTTCTACCCGCGTCATCACCGCATCGGCAGCGACGTCACCGCGCGGCCGGACAGTCGTTATGGGGTGAGCAAGGTGTTCGGCGAAGGCGTCGGCGCGCTCTATGCCGACAAGCACGGCATCAAGGTGACCTGCATCCGGATCGGCAATTTCGGCGAGGCGCCGCTCGATCACCGCAGGCTCTCGATCTGGCTCAAGCCCGAGGATCTGGTTCAGCTCTGCCGCATCGGGCTCGAACATTCCGACATCCATTTCGAGGTGCTGTACGGCGCGTCCTACAACGAGCGCTCGTGGTGGGACAATCACCGCGCCTACGATCTCGGCTATCGTCCGAGCGGTCGTGGCGAAGACTTCCGCGAGCACGCGATGGCCGAGCAGGCCAAGCTGCCGCCGGACCCGGTCGGCGACTTCTACCAGGGCGGGGCGTTCTGCAGCATGGAGTTCGACGGCGACAGGACGAGGGTGATCGACTGGAAGAAATGACTAGTCGTCGCACTGCGGCAGTTGCTTCACGGCCTCGGTGTGCTGGCGCTGCGGCTCATTCGAGCTTTGTCCCGATGCCTTGGGTACGCTTCCGGGTCCATTATAGGTCTCGGAGAAGTGGGCGAGCGGGAAGTTGAGGCTGATCTTCTGTCCAGTCAGGTTCTTCGCTTCCACCACGATCGTTTGCGCGTGCTTCAGCCGATCGATCAGCTCGCCATTGGCCTCCAGCGTGCCGCCGCAGCCGAGCGTGTAGCAATGCGTCCTGGCGATCTGCATCGGTTCGTCCTGATCGATCCGCAGGCTGATCGTGCCTTCCAGCATGGTCCGCGTTCCGACATTGGCGGTGAGCAGCGCGCGCGTGCTGGTCTGCGGCGAGACGCTGATGGACCCGCCCGACGGCGCGCACTGGCCGCGCGCGGCGGCGGCGACGAAGCAGCTCGCCTCCGTCAGGCAGGTCTTGGTCCAGGGCTCATAGGTGAGCTCGGTCGCACGCGGATCGGCCGCGTTGGCAATTCCGCCAAGCGCGAGCTGCACGGCGATCGATCCCATCAACAAAGCCACGTAGCGCATCGCCGTCTCCTGCACGAGGAGGCCGCGTATCGCGCTATTGCGGCTTTTTGTCGTTGGAGATGCGGACGAGATAGTCGGCCTTGCTGTACTGCATGTGATCGACGCAGAGCTGCGCCAGCGCCCAGCTGTCGCGGCCTCTCAAGAGCTCGATCATCAAGTCGTGCTGGCGGCGCGACAATGCGAGGCCTTCGCTGTCGGCGAGGTTCTTGGCGCGCATCGGCAACGTCAGGTTCATGTAGTCCTGCAGCGACCGGACGAGGTAGGGATTGCCGCAGGCGGAGAACAGCGCGAGGTGGAACGTATCGTTGGTTTCGTGAATGCCGCGCATGTCCTGCGCGTCGGCCATGAGGCAGTAATGCCGTTGCAGCTCGCTCAATTGGTCGATCAGGCTGTCAGGCGCGGGCAGGGCGATCATCAGCGCGGCCTGGCGCGTCAGCATCTCGCGCACCTCGTAGATCTGCCGCACTTCCTCGGCCGAATAGAACCGCACCGTGGCGCCGACGTTCTTCTCGCGCAGCACGATGCCCTGGCGTTCGAGCTGGAACAGCGCCTGGCGGACGAAATGCCGGCTCGCGCCGTAGCGCTGCATCAGGGTATCCTCGACCAGCCGCAGGCCGGGCGCGAAGCGGCCGAAGATGATGTCCTCCTCCAGCCGGCGGATCACTTCCGCCTGTTCCTCCTCCCGCGAGGGGGTCTGGATATCGGGCAAGGTGGGCTCGGCTTTCATGCGCTCTCGGCTTCGGGGCGATGCCTGAGGTCAGCATGACGCCGTGGCTATTGTCAATAATGAGGGCGGATTTGCCGCAGACTAGCCACGCTCGGCCGCAAAATTATCTCATATTGACAATAATTCCTGCCGCTCCTTAAGTGCGGCCAACCAACACACGGGAAGAGAAGAAAATGGCCGACGGACTTCGCAAGGGACTGACCAGCTATGGCGACGCCGGCTTCTCGCTGTTCCTGCGCAAGGCTTTCATCAAGGCGATGGGCTATTCGGACGATGCGCTCAATCGCCCGATCGTCGGCATCACCAACACCTACAGCGACTACAATCCCTGCCACGGCAACGTTCCGCAGATCATCGAAGCGGTGAAGCGCGGTGTGATGCTGTCGGGCGCGATGCCGTTCGTGTTCCCGACCATCTCGATCGCCGAGAGTTTTGCGCATCCGACCTCGATGTACCTGCGCAACCTGATGGCGATGGATACCGAGGAGATGATCCGCGCCCAGCCGATGGATGCGGTGATCGTGATCGGCGGCTGCGACAAGACCCTGCCAGCACAGATCATGGCCGCCATCAGCGCCGATCTGCCGACGGTGGTGATCCCGGTCGGGCCGATGGTGGTCGGCCATCACAAGGGCGAGGTGCTGGGCGCCTGCACCGACTGTCGCCGGCTGTGGGGCAAGTATCGCGCCGGCGAGATCGACGATGTCGAGATCGAGGCCGTGAACGGCCGTCTCGCGCCGTCGGTCGGCACCTGCATGGTGATGGGCACGGCTTCCACCATGGCCTGCATCACCGAAGCGCTCGGCCTGTCGCTGCCGATGAGCGCGACGATCCCGGCGCCGCATGCCGAGCGCTTCCGCTCCGCGGAGGCCAGCGGACGCGTCGCCGCCGAAATGGCGAAGACCAAGGGACCGAAGCCGAGCGAGATCCTGACGCCGTCGTCGTTCCGCAACGCCCAGGTCGTCATGCAGGCGATCGGCGGCTCGACCAACGGGCTCATTCATCTCACGGCGATCGCCAACCGCTCGCCTTACAAGATTGATCTCGAGGCGTTCGACAGGCTCGGCCGCGAGGTGCCGGTGCTGGTCGACCTCAAGCCGTCGGGCGAACACTACATGGAGCATTTCCATCATGCCGGCGGCGTGCCGAAGCTGATGGCGCAGCTCGGCGACCTCATCGACCTCGATGCCCGGACGATCACCGGCCAGACCTTGCGCGAGGT
This sequence comes from Bradyrhizobium altum, assembly GCF_020889705.1. Taxonomy (GTDB): domain Bacteria; phylum Pseudomonadota; class Alphaproteobacteria; order Rhizobiales; family Xanthobacteraceae; genus Bradyrhizobium; species Bradyrhizobium altum. The sequence goes on from NZ_JACMYP010000311.1 coordinate 4,533, forward strand.
TGTGGGCGGCGCGGAGAACGTGCCGGGGCAGGATGCAATCCGCTCCAAGGCGAACCCGATCAAGTCCGAAGGCGCGATGGCGATCCTGCACGGCAATCTCGCGCCGCGCGGTGCCGTCATCAAGCAGTCGGCGGCCAGCCCAAAGCTCTTGCAGCACACCGGGCGCGCCGTGGTGTTCGAGTCGGTCGAGGACATGACGCTGCGGGTCGACGATCCCGCGCTCGACGTGACCGCCGCCGACGTGCTGGTGCTGCGCAACGCCGGCCCGAAGGGCGCGCCCGGCATGCCGGAGGCGGGCTATCTGCCGATCCCGAAGAAGCTCGCGCGCACCGGCGTGAAGGACATGGTCCGAATCTCCGACGCGCGGATGAGCGGCACGGCGTTCGGCACCATCGTGCTGCACATCACGCCGGAGTCCGCCGTCGGCGGTCCGCTCGGCCTGGTGCGGAACGGCGATATGATCCGGCTCGATGTTGCCAAGCGCAGCATCGATCTCCTGGTCGACGAGGCCGAACTGCAGAAGCGTCGCGCCGCGCTCGCTCCCGCCGGCACGCCAGATTGGGCCAAGCGCGGCTACGCACATCTGTTCAACGAGACCATCCTGCAGGCCGACGAGGGCTGCGATTTCGACTTCATGCGCGCCAAGGGGAAGTAACTGGCAAGCAACGCGCGTCGTTCGGCGAAGTTGTCGAATTATCGATAATTCCAGCGACGCAATGCGTGATAACGCCTGAGGCCGTTCAATTACCTCTGTTTTATTGACAATCCCGCGGGACTGGTGGGATGATCGCGTCAATCAAAAACAGGGGGAACGTCGCGATGGGCTATTCAGCCAGGATCGTCGGGATCGCCATGGCCGCGGCAGCGCTGCTGCTGCCGGCGCGCGCCGGCGCGCAGGAGGTCAAGCACTTCCGCTTCGCCTACGACCAGCCGCGCAACACCGGCTATTCGGTCGCCGGCGATCTGTTCGCCGAGAAGCTCAAGGAATTGAGCAAGGGGACGATGATCGTCGATCAATATCCCGGTGCGCAGCTCGGTCAGGAGCCGCAGCTGCTGCAGCTCGTGAAATCAGGCGATATCGAGTTCGCGATCGTCTCCTCCGCCAACACGGCGACGATCTCGCCGCAGGCCGGCGTGATGTCGCTGCACTTCCTGTTCCGCAACGACGCCCATGTGATCAAGGCGCTGGCGGACCCGCAGGTGTTCGACGCCATCAGGACGATGATCGACGAGACCGCGCAGGGCCTGCATGTGATCGGCACCGGCTCGCAGGGCGTGCGCCACATCTACAGCAAGAAGGAAATCCACAACGTCGGCGACCTCAAGGGCGTGAAGGTCCGGGTGCAGGCGACCGCGACCGAGGACACCATGTTCCCGGCCTATGGCGCGCAGACGGTGCACATGCCGTTCGGCAGCGTCTACACCTCGCTGCAGACCGGCGTGGTCGACGCCGCCGAGAACAGCATCAACGTCTATCTCGTCAACAAGCACTATGAGGTCGCGCCCGTGCTGTCGATCACCGAGCACGAGGCCAACAATGCGCTGCTGTTCGTCTCCGACAAGCTCTGGCAGAGCCTGTCCGCCGAGCAGAAGCAATGGGTGCAGGCCGCCGCCAACGAGGTCAGCGCCAAGGAGCCGCAGAAAGCCTTCGAGCTGGAGCGGAATGCGCTGACCAAGCTGAAGTCGTTCGGCGTCAAGGTGGTCGATGACGTGGACAAGAAGAGCTTCACCGCGATCGCCGATCCCTATCTCGACAAGCTCGCCAAGGAGCTCGGCCCGCACGCGGAGAAGATCAAGAACCTGATCCGCGCTATCAACTAGCCCACTTCATGCGTCGTCCCGGCGAAAGCCGGGACCCATGCGCTGGGGCCCGTCATTGACGCACCGGGCCGCCGTTCTTTCTCAAATCAACAGGCGCCTATGGGTCCCGGCCCCCGTGCGCAATTGCGCACTAGGCCGGGACGACCTACGAGGACGGAGCATTCGATGGCCATCGCCGACAGACTGGTGCTGCAACGGCAGCGGCATCTGAAATGGCGGGCGCTGGATCGGCTCGAGCTGATCCTGATGATGCTGTGCGGCCTGTTGTGCTTCGGCTTCTCGCTCTCGGTGACCGCCGACATCGTCACCCGCACCGTCGGTCATCCCTGGCTGTGGCTGCAGGAGGTGACCTCGACGCTGTTCATCTACGCAATCTTCATTGGGGCCGCGGTCGCGACCAGGCGCAACGATCACCTCTATCTCACCGCGCTCTCGGAGGCGATGCACGGCAGGTCGCGGCTGGTCGTCGAGATCGTCATCCGACTGGTGGTGTTGGGCGTTGCTTTCTGCCTGGTCTGGTACGGTTATCAAAATTACCTTCGCGGCTTCGGCAGTTTCCGGCTGCCGTCCGGCACGCCGATCGCATCACTCTATGCGGTGATTCCACTGTCCGGCATCCTGATCGGCCTGTTCACGGTCGAGCAGCTCGTCAACGGCATCCGCAACGGATTTGAGCATCCGGAGCCGCCGGACGAGGATCTTGCGATTCCCGCGATCAACACCAGTGCGACCACGGGAGTGCAGCCGTGAGCGCACCGGTCGTGCTGGTGTTGATGTCGTCCTGCTTCCTGTTCTTCGGTTATCTCGGCGTGCCGGTGCCGTTCTCGCTGATGGCGGGCGTGTTCATCGGCGCGGCGCTGTCGGATGTGTCGCTGGCCGCGATCGTCCAGAAGATCTTTGACGGCGTCGATTCCGAGGCGCTGCTGGCGATCCCGTTCTTCCTGCTGGTCGGCGAACTCATGAGCTCGGCGAATGTCGTGGTCCGCATTGCCAACCTGTCGGTCTCGCTGGTCGGTCACATCAGGGGCGGGCTGTCGCAGGTCGTTGTCGTGTTCAGCATGTTCTTTTCGGAAATGTCGGGCTCGACCACCGCCGATGTCGCTGTGATGAGCCGGGCGCTCGGCGGGCCAATGCGGCGGGAGGGCTATGAGCCGGCCTTCATCGCCGCGATCATCGCCTCGGCCTCGACGATCGCGGCGCTGGTGCCGCCGAGCATCACGGCCGTGGTCTATGGCGCGGTCGGCAATGTCTCGATCGCCGGCCTGTTCATGGCCGGCGTCGTGCCCGGCCTGATGATCGGCTTCGGGCTGATGATCTATTGCTATTTCTTCGGGCCGTCGGGCCTGCGCAAGCCGCGGGCGGCGCTGCGCCAGATCGCGTTCGCCGCCGGCGACGCCGCGCTGCCGCTGATGATCCCGGTGATCCTGCTCGGCGGCATCCTGACCGGCTGGTTCACGCCGACCGAGGCCGGCGTGGTCGCGGTCGCCTACATCATCCTCGTCGTGATCCCGGCGCTGAACCGCGGGCACCTGAAAAAGATCCCGTATGACTTCTGCCTGGCCGGTCTGATCTTCTCGCTGCCGCTGATCACGATCGGCGCGGCGAACGCGTTCGGCTGGATGCTGGCCTATCTGCGCGGCGCCATCTACATCGCCGACTGGATCACCTCGATCGCCGGCAACGATCCGCACCTCATCATGCTGCTGATGGTGCTGCTGTTCACCGTGGTCGGCGACTTCATCGAGCCGGTGCCGACCATCATCATCTTCATGCCGCTGGTGAACGCGCTGACCCAGGCAGGCGACATCAATGGCGTGCATATGGGCGTCGTGCTGATCGCGACGCTGGCCTTCGGCCTGATCACGCCGCCGTACGGGCTCGTGCTGCTGATGGCTTCGAAATTCGTCGGCGTCAGCTTTGCAAAAGCGCTGCGGGCGGCGCTGCCGATCTACGTCGTGTTCCTGGTCACGATCTGCTTCACGATCTATTTCCCGAAGGTCGTGCTGTGGCTGCCCAAGCAGGTCATCCCGGAATCGGTCGGCTGCTTCAAGGCGCCCGGCGGCACCGGATACATCTGCCCGAACTAATCGAGCTGCTCCAGCTTCCAGCCATCGCCGTTCCGCACAGAGCGGAACGGCGTCCCGTGTTGGGACTCGAAGAAGCCGCCGCAGAGGACCTGCGCCATCGCATCGTCTCGCGGATCGACTGGCCCTCCAGGCTTCCGAAATCGCACTCGATAATGCCGGCATCGATGCTCACCTCTTTGCCCAGCGCTGCCGCCACGGCCTCCGCCGTCTGGACGGCGCGGCGCAGCGGGCTTGCAACGATCGCGGCCACCGCAACGCCCGCAAGGCGCTGGCCGGCGACGCGCGCCTGCGCGAGGCCGGCCTCGTTCAGAGCATTGTCGGTCAGGCCCTGAAAGCGGCCTTGCCTGTTCCAGTCGGTGGTCCCGTGCCGGAGGCACAGGAACGGGCGCGAAGGAAGCGCCACGCGGTCACTTCGACTTGCCGGTGAACTTCTTCACGGCGACGCGGAAATCCTCGGTATGCATCGACGTGATGATCTTGTGTTCCTCGGCGTCGAGCTGCTGCTTGGTCGGCGTGGTGGCCGCCTGATAGACCAGCGACTTGGTCCCCGCGATCGCGGCGGGCGGATTTTTCGCCAGGCGCTCGGCGAGCTGCCGGGTGGCGGCCTTCAGCTCGGTTGCCGGGACGGTCTTGACGACCAGCCCCCATTCATAGGCCTGCTGCGCGGTGAAGCCATCCTCCGCAAGGAAAATCTGCAACGCGCGACGGGTCCCGACGGTACCGACGATGCCGACCGTGCTGCCGCCGTCCGGCGATACGCCGATCTTGGCATAGGCGGGCGTGAAGCGCGCATCCTCCGCGGCGATGCACAGGTCGGTCACGAAGGCGAGGCCCATGCCGGCGCCGGCCGCCGACCCATGTACGCTGGACAGCACGATCTTCGGCATCCGCCGAACCGTCTCGATGAAGGCATGGTAGTGATGAAGCATCTCGCCGACCACGGGCGCGATGTTGTTGGCTTCGGTCGCAGCACCGATGGTCTGCAGATCGCCGCCGGCGCAGAAGGCGCGGCCTTCGCCCTCGATGACCAGCACGCGGACGTCCTTGTTGGCTTCGACCTCGGCGCCGAGTTGTTCGAGCCTTTTGGCGATCGTC